>NZ_JBEXYU010000027.1:0-159000 GCF_040631115.1 Nonomuraea sp. NPDC005692
CACCTGGCCCGCATGGAACTCCGCACCGCCCTCGACGTCTGGCTCCAGCGCATCCCCACCTTCACCCTCGCCGACCCCGACGCCGTCACCTGGGCGACGGGCCAGGTCCGCGGCCCCCGCACCCTCCCGCTCCGCATCACCTGACCCTCGCCCCTTCCCCTTGGCCGCCCCCGGCCCTCCGCATTCCGCCCCCCCTGGCCCTCCGCTTCTCGCCGCCCCTGGCCTTCTTCGCCGCCCCCGGCCACCGCCAGGGACGGCACGGCCGGTCAGCCCACTTCGGCCGTCACCAGGAACAGCAGGGCCGAGGCCAGGAAGGGGCGGGAGCGCAGGTCGTCGAACCACTCCTCGGCGCCGGGTTCGAGATATCCGGCGCCGACGGCCCTGACCAGGTTGCGGCGCAGGCCGAGGACCTGGTCGGCGGTGGCCAGGTCGCGGAAGACCGGCGCGACCGTCACCACCGACCGCACCGTGAGGCCCGCCTCCTCGCACAACCGGGCCAGGCTGCGGCCTAGCGTGCCGTGTCGGATCATCTCGGTGGAGATGAACCGGGCCAGCGTCCGGCCGACGTCCGGGCGTTGGGAGTCGATGAGCATGCCCTCCCAGTCGGGCTCGGCCATGACGATCCGCGCCCCGGGACGCGCCACCCGGCGGAACTCCGTCAGCACCCGCGCCGGGTCGTCCACGTGCTGCAGGACCCGGTCGGTACGGGCCCGGTCGATGCTCCCGTCCGCGACCGGCAGCTCGTGCACGTCTCCGGAACGCACCTCGACCTGGGGCCGTCCGGCCAGACGGGCGCCCGCCTCGGCGACCATCGCCGGGTTGCGGTCGAGGCCGATCACCCGTCCGGCGGGGGCGACGGCGTCGGCCATGGCCGCGAGGTCGGTCCCGGGGCCGCAGCCGAGGTCGAGCACGGTCTGCCCGGGCCGCAGGTCCAGCAGTTCGAGCACCTGCCGCTTGTAGCCCCTGCCGACGTCGGTGGAGGCGACGTGGTCGAGGTAGGCGATCGGGTCAGGACGGGAGGCGGGATCAATGTCGATCATGATCCCACCCAACCAGACGAGTTCGCAGATCCCAGGGACACCATGTGAAGGTTCCGCGCACCCGAACCCCGACCGCGCATTGCAGCCGGGGCAAGCGGCCCAGACGCGGGTGGAGGGCCCGGCCAGGCACAGGCGGACGGCCCGGCCGGGCGTGGGTGGAGAGGGGGTCAAGTACGGCGGAGGCGCCACAAGGAGGTGATCTCGGTGGCGCGGGCCGCGTGCAGGGGGTCGGTCTGGTCGGAGGCGCGTGGGTGTCGTGGTCGGGTGTGGAGCTGGTCCACGACCTGTAGGCCCGCGCTCGTGAAGGCGGACAGCAGGTCGGCACGGGTCCGTAATCCCAGCCGTTCGGCCAGGTCCGACAGGATCAGCCAGCCCTCGCCCTCCGGTGTCAGGTGCTCGCCGAGGCCGTCGAGGAAGCCGCGGAGCATGCGGCTCCCGGGGTCGTAGACCGCGTGGTCGAGGGGCGAGACGGGCTTGGCCGGGAGCCAGGGCGGGTTGCAGACGACGAGCGGCGCGCGTCCGGACGGGAAGAGGTCGGCGTCCAGGACGTGGACCCGCCCGGACAGCCCCAGCCGTCGCAGGTTGTCGCGGGCGCAGGCCACGGCGCGCGGGTCGCGGTCGGTGGCCACGACGCGCTCGACGCCTCTGCGGGCGAGGACCGCGGCGAGCACGCCCGTCCCGGTGCCGATGTCGAACGCCCCCGCGCGCGAGACCAGCGGGGCGGCGGCCACCAGGTCGACGTATTCGCCGCGCACCGGTGAGAAGACGCCGTAGTGGGGGTGGATGCGGTCGTTCAGGGCGGGCACCTCGACGCCGCGCCTGCGCCATTCGTACGCCCCGACGATGCCCAGCAGCTCGCGCAGCGAGACGACCGAAGCCTCCGTCGCGGGCCCGTAGACCTGCGCGCAGGCGTCCCGCACGTCAGGGGCGCGCCGCAGGGGCACGCTGTGGTCCGGGTCGAGCGGCACCAGCAACCGGCCCAGCGTGACGGCCCGCTGGGAGCGGGCCCGCCGGTACTGGTGGAAGTCCTGCGCAAGCGAAGACGCGAGCGCGGGCGCGGACGCGGGCGGGTGAGCGGACGCGAGAGCCGGTGGAGAGGCGAATCCAGGCGCCGGCGGGGACGCGGACGCGGGCGCCAGTGAGGGGACGGACGCAGAGCCCGGCGGGGAGCCCGACGGGCGCGAGGGTGAGGCGGCGGACGCGGGCGCCATTGGGGAGGCGGACGCGGGGGCCGAGGGGGCGGGTGAGGGAGCGTGGGAAGGGTGGGGTGAACGGGTGGGGTTGGGTGGGTGGCGGTCGGCGCGGCGGGCCATGGCGCGCAGCAGCCGGCGTGCGGCGTGGAAGTCTCCGCGCCACAGCAGCGCGGTGCCCTCGCAGGCCAGCCGGTACGCCGTGGCCGCGGCCAGGCGCTCGTCGGCGATCACCACGCGCGCGGGCGGCGGCGAGCCGTTCTCGGAACGCCAGCGGGCCGACCGGGCCTCGCCGTCTTCGGTCCAGCGGATCTCGAGCACTCAGGGCTCCTCATGATCGAACCAGTGATGGCCATGAGAAGCACTTCGACGCGGAGAGGGTCAGCCTGTGGCGGCCCCCCGCGAGGAAGTGCGCGCCGGGGCGTCGCCGAGAACCATGCCGGGCGGTGGGAACGACATGATCAACCTCCTCGCGGTGCTGGAAACGTCCTCATCCTAGCTTCACGGGCGGGCGTCGAGCGCTGTCAGGGTCCTCCTGACCGCGTTTCGAGGACAGATCCGGTCAGGCCGGAATACGGTGGGCCGTTGACGATCAGCCAACGCCCGCAAGCCCTACGGAGTCTCTCCCATGCGTACCGCAGCGGCAGTCCTCTCCTTCGTGCTCGCCCTCGCCCTTCTCCCCGTCCAACCGGTGACAGCCGCTGTCGCGGCCACCGCCGCGACCACCGCCGCCGCCCAGACCGCCGCCTCGGCGCTGCCGGGCGGCAAGTCCACCTTCGTCGTCTCGCAGGGCCATCTCCAGGCCGCCTCCCGGCAGAACTGGGTGCGCCTGGGCACCTACCGCTTCGCCGCGAACGGCACGGTGAGCGCCGCCCTGTACCTGTGGTGGCAACGTTTCCCCAAGGCCAGGCAGCGCACCGGCACCGTGCCCGACCCGAGCTGCACCACCAAGGCCGGCGGCGTCGCGTCGCGTCCGCGCGGCTGCGAGGTGCTCACCGCGGGCGGCTACACGGGCGGCCCGAGCGAGACCCGCACGGGGACGTACACGTTGGCGGGCAACGTGCTCACCATCCGGTGGAAGATCGCCCAGACCTGGACCGAGCAGTGGTACGTGCGCACCTCGCCCGACGGCAAGCTGGCCCGCCTCGACCTCAAGGGCAGCAGCCTGGCCACGCACGGCTACGGCTACGGCAGCAACGCCGCGATCGGCACCCGGCGCGCGATGAGCTCGGTGCGGGCCTTCCCCGGCTCGCTCAGGCAGGACCTGACGAGCTGGGCGAGCGGCACGCTGGTCAGGTCGGCGAACCAGCCGTTCGGCCACTCCTCCTTCCGCGCCTGCAAGTCGACCACCTCGTGCCTGACCTACCTGCAGCCGTCGTCGCGGGGGGCGTGCCAGAAGTCGGGCGGCTGCCCCAAGTACGGCGGCGGCACGCGGGCCAACGTCAGCTCGATCCAGTACTACCTGACGACGATCTCCAAGTCCGACCGCCGTGACACGCTGTGGCACTGGTGCACGTGCCTGGCGATGGAGCGCGGCGAGTTCTGCTACACGGGCAACTCCCACGTCAAGCCGCTGATGCAGATCATCGACGACACGGGGGCCTTCCGCGGCTGGGTCGGGGTGGAGGCGTCGTTCTCGACCGGTTCGCGGGCGACGGACATGCTGGCGGTGCTGCGCATCTCCGACTTCCGCTGACCGCCGGGTCAGGAGCCGGAGCGCAGGTCCTCGGCGGCCTCCTGATAGGCGCGGGCGGCCCGGTCGAAGTAGTCGTAGAGCACGTCGAGGTGCTCGGCCGGGTAGCCCGCGAGGATGTCGCCGATCTTCTGCCGCACGGGGGCCATGACCGCGTCGAGCTCGGCGGGCTTGCCGACCGGCTCGACGATCACCTTGCGGCGGTCGTCGGGGGCGGGGACACGGCGGACGTACCCGGCCTGCTCCAGCCGGTCGATCAGCCGGGTGGTCGGGCCAGTGGTCAGGCCGGTGCGGACGCCGAGCTCGCCGGGGGTCATCGGGCCGGCCAGTTCGAGGATGTTCAGGGCGTACAGGTCGGTGGCGCCCAGGCCGCAGGCTTTGGCGCCGGCGTGGCCGTGCAGCATGACCGCGCTCAGGTAGCGGCGGTAGCGCCGGCCGGCGTCGGACGGGTCGGGGGTGTTCGGCACGCGGTCCTCACTTCCTGTCCTCCTTCTTGGAGAAGATAAATCCCCCAAGAAGTAACTTCTTCTGCGAAGTTACCACGCGGGAGACGCGCAGGCGTCCCAGCGCGAGCAGGACGAGGGTCGTGAGCACCACGGCGGTGAGCAGGACGGCCAGGTTCAGCGGGGTGCGCAGGAAACCCAGCGCCACGATCAGCGTGGTCGCGCCGCCGGGCGGATGGGAGCTGTCGGTGGCCAGCATGCCCAGCGTCGTGCAGGACAGCGCGATGACGACGGCGAGCACCCGGCGCCCGTCGATGTGCCCCAGGTCGGGCGCGGTGCGCGTCAGCCCGGTGACGGTGAGCGCCAGGTAGCCGCCGGCGGCGCTGATGGCGTGCCCGGCGACGGTACGGCGCGGAGCGGCGGCCGGCGCCCCCGGCGCGGTGAGCACCAGGTAGATCGTCGGCCCCAGGGAGGGGAAGACGAACGGCTGGTGGGCCAGCCAGGCGACCAGGGCGGGCACGCTGATGCACACCGCGGCCCTCCAGGCGACCGCGCACGCCACGGCGACCCGCGCCCTGACCGCCCCCCGCTCCCGGACCCGGCCCCCGGCCGCTCCCTCCGCGCCTTCGGCCCCTTCCGCGGCGGCTCCGGCGCTCATCGGGGCAGCGCGCCACCGCGGGAGCGGTAGACGATGTACGGCCTGACCAGGTACGCGACGGGCGCGGCGAAGGCGTGGACGAGACGGCTGAACGGCCACAGCGCGAACAGGGCCAGGCCGAGCAGCGTGTGCGCCTGGAACACGAACGGCGCCGAGGCCATGGCGCCGACGTCCGGTTCCAGTTCGAGCAGGCTGCGGAACCACACCGACACGCCGAGCCGGTAGTCGTAGTGGCCGGACGGGCCGAGCAGGGTGGCGATCAGCCCGGCGAGCAGCACGGTGGCCAGCACCGGGTACAGGACGCGGTCGGAGCGGCCGGTGGCCCGCCGCACGGCCCGTACGCTCAGCCGCCGCCACAGCAGCACGCCGAGCCCGACCACGGTGGCCAGCCCGGCCAGCCCGCCGACGACCAGGGCGTTGAGCTGGTACATGGGCTCGGTCACGTGCACGGCCTCGGTGAACCGCTCGGGGACGAGCAGGCCGACGAGGTGACCGGCGATCACGAACAGCAGCCCGAAGTGGAACAGCGGCCCGCCCACCCGCAGCAGGCGGCTCTCGTGGAGCTGGCTGGAGCGGGTGGTCAGCCCGAACCGGTCGTAGCGGTAGCGCCAGACCGCCCCGGCGACGAACAACACCAGGACGACGTACGGCAGAACACCCCACAGGGCGATGTTGAGATGCCTCATCGGCGGACTCCTCCGGGAACCTCGGGCAGGGCGGTACGGCCGACGCGTTCGGCGGGCGGGCCGAGCGCCGTCCGCTCGTCCACGGTCCGGCGGTCGGCGGACGTGGCGCGGGGCAACGTCAGCCGCACGGCCTCCACGACGGCGGCGTAGCGGCTGCGGCGGGCGGTCAGGCCGGCGTGCAGCAGGTCGAGGCCGGGCCGGTGGTCGCGCAGCAGCCGGCCGCCGGGGCCGGGCACGCGGGCGGCGAACTCCAGCATCACCGGCAGGAAGTCGGGCAGCTCGCCGGTGCCGGGCCGCCAGCCGTGGGCGCGGTAGAGCGTCTTGAGCTCCAGCAGGGACTCGCCGCGCCGACGGGTGTCGCCGTCGCCGTAGTAGGTCATGTGGAGCGTGCGCCGGCCGCTGCGGTCGAACGTGGACACGTACGCGGCGCCGGCGTCGAGCGCGGGCAGGGCCGCCGCCTCGGCGCAGAAGCCGCGCAGGCGCTCGGCGGCGGCGCCGCCCGCCGCGCCGAGCGCGTCGCGGACCAGGCCGAGGCGGGCGGGCCAGTCCTCGCCCGGGTAGCTCAGGAGCAGGGACGCGGCCTGGTGGATCAGGCGGGAGCCGTGCCGGTTCACTCGCCCGCCTCGTCCCTGGACGGGAACAGGCCGTCGGGCGTGCCCTTGCCGTCCCAGTTGAGCAGGTTGACCCGGCCGCGCAGCCCGTCGTCCCTGGTGACCGGGGCGCTGTGGAAGCTCTCGGCGAGCATGCCGGGGCCGCCGGGGGCGTCGAGACTGCAGCCGGCGTCCCCGGCGTGGTCGGAGGTGACGTAGGCGGTGGGGATGACGTACCGCTCGTCGTACTTGGCCAGGGCGAGCAGGCGGTACATGCGTTCCAGGTCGGCGGCCGACAGGCCGGTCCCGGCGGCGATGCCGGGGTCCGGCTCGTCGCCGAGGTTGCGGGCCCGCATGTGCGCGCGCATGGCGGCCAGGCGGTGCAGCGCGGCCTCCACCGGGACCGGGTCGCCCGCGGTGAACAGCTCGGCGAGGTAGCCGACCGGGATGCGCAGCGAGTCGATGGCGCCGAACAGGTTGCCCACGTCCTCGCCGTCGTGCCCGGTCTCGGCCAGCGCGTCCACGATGGGCGACAGCGGCGGGACGTACCAGACCATGGGCATGGTGCGGTACTCCGGATGCAGGGGCAGCGCGATGCGGAACTCGGTGATGAGCCGGTACACGGGCGAGCGGCGGGCCGCCTCCAGCCAGTCGTGCGGGATGCCCGCCGCCTCGGCGGCGGCGACCACCTCGGGGTCGGCGGGGTCGAGGAAGCAGTCGAGCTGCGCCGGGTACAGGTCACGCTCGTCCGGGACGGCGGCGGCCGCGCCGATGCGGTCGGCGTCGTAGAGCATGACCCCGAGGTAGCGCAGGCGGCCGACGCACGTCTCGGAGCAGACCGTCGGCTCCCCCGCCTCGATGCGCGGGTAGCAGAACGTGCACTTCTCGGCCTTGCCGGTCTGGTGGTTGAAGTACACCTTCTTGTACGGGCAGCCGGACACGCACATGCGCCACCCCCGGCACCGGTCCTGGTCGACCAGGACGATGCCGTCCTCCATGCGCTTGTACATCGCCCCCGACGGGCAGGCGGCCACGCAGGAGGGGTTGAGGCAGTGCTCGCAGATGCGCGGCAGGTGGAACATGAACGCCCGCTCGTAGTCCAGGCGCACGGTGTCGCTCACCTTGCGCAGGACGACGTCGGCGGCGAGCTGTTCCGGGCCGCCGCCGAGGTCGTCGTCCCAGTTCGGACCCCAGGTGACGGCGGTCGGCCGCCCGTCGATCAGCGAGCGGGGCGGCGCGGTCGGCACGTCGTCCCCGAGCGGCGCGCTGGTGAGGTTGTCGTAGTCGTAGGTCCACGGCTCGTAGTAGTCGTCCAGGCCGGGGAACTCGGGGTTGGCGAAGAGGGTGGCCAGGCGGCGCAGCCGGCCGCCGGCGCGGGGCACCAGGCGGCCGTGGCGCAGCCGCCAGCCGCCCCGCCACCGCTCCTGGTCCTGCCAGCCCCGCGGGTAGCCCTGGCCGGGGCGGGTCTCGACGTTGTTGAACCAGACGTACTCGGTGCCGGGCCGGTTGGTCCACGTCTGCTTGCAGGTCACCGAGCAGGTGTGACAGCCGATGCATTTGTCCAGGTTCATCACCATGGCGATCTGGGCCATCGGTCGCATCAGTAACGCACCTCCTGATCCCGGCGGCGGATGACGGTCACCGCGTCGCGCTGGTTGCCGGTGGGGCCGTAGTAGTTGGGGGCGAAGGAGAGCTGGCCGTACCCGCCGATCAGGTGGGTCGGCTTGACCAGGAGCTTGGTGAGCGCGTTGTGCACGCCGCCGCGCCGGCCGGTGGCCTGCGACTTGGGCACGTTCACCAGCCGCTCCTGGACGTGGTACATGAACACGGTGCCGGGCGGCATGCGGTGGGACACGACGGCGCGGGCCACCACGACGCCGTTGACGTTGACGGCCTCGATCCAGTCGTTGTCGGCCACGCCGATCGCGGCGGCGTCCTCGACGCTGATCCAGATGACCGGGCCGCCCCTGGCCAGCGTCTGCATGAGCAGGTTCTCCTGGTACTCGGAGTGGATCGACCACTTGGAGTGCGGCGTGAGGTAGCGCACGTGCACCGCCTTGCCGCCGTCGGGGGCGGCCGGCAGGCTCTCCCCCAGCGCGTCGAGGTCGAGCGGCGGCCGGTAGACGGGCAGCTGCTCGCCCAGCTCGGCCATCCAGTCGTGGTCGAGGTAGAAGTGCTGGCGGCCGGTGAGCGTGTGCCAGGGTTTGCGGTGCTCGGTGTTGATGGTGAACGGCGCGTAGCGGCGGTCGTGCCCCTCCGCGCCCGACCACTCGAAGCTGGCCCCGGCGGGCACCGGCCGGTCCTGGGTGTCGGAGAACACCGTGCGGTGCCCGGCGACCGACGCGCCCAGCTCCGACAGCCCCGAGCCGGGCCCGCAGCGCTCGGCGAGCCGGTCGAAGCCCTCGGCGGCGATCCTGCCGTTGGTGGTGCCCGACAGCGCCAGGATCGCCTCGCACAGCTTGACGTCGCTGTCCAGCAGCGGACGGCCCTCGGCCGGGCCGCCGGCGACAGTGCCGCAGCGCGCGGCGAGCCAGGCCGACTCGGGGCCGGGCCGCACGGTGACGCCCTTGACGGTCATGCCCTGCCGCTCGGCCAGCGGGCCGAAGGCGGCCAGCTGGTCGGCGATCGCGGTGTAGTCCCGCTCGACCAGCGTCACCGCGGGCATGGTGCGGCCGGGTTCGGGCGTCGCGCCGCTCTCGCGCCAGTCGGGGACGCCGCCGCCGGGCTGGGCGATCTCGCCGGGCGTGTCGTGCTGGAGCGCGGTGGCCACCAGGTCGTGGGCGACGTCGAGGCGGCCGGCGGCCAGCTCGCTCAGCTTGCGGGCCAGCGAGTGGAAGATGTCGAAGTCGGTGCGGGCCCGCCAGGGCGGGTTGATCGCCGGGGTGAAGGCGTGCACGAACGGGTGCAGGTCGGTGCTGGACAGGTCGTGCTTCTCGTACCAGGTGGCGGCGGGCAGCACCAGGTCGGCGAAGAGCGTCGTGGAGGTCATCCGGAAGTCGAGGGCGAGCAGCAGGTCGAGCTTGCCGCGCGGCGCCTCCCGCCAGGTGACCTGCCGGGGCCGGTCGGGCGGCGGCGCCTCCTCGGCGGTGGCGTTGTCGGGTGCGCCCAGCAGGTGGCGCAGGAAGTACTCGTTGCCCTTGGCCGAGGAGCCGATCAGGTTGGCCCGCCAGACGGTGAGCACCCGCGGCCAGTTCTCCGGCGCGTCCGGGTCCTCGCAGGCGAACGCCAGCCGCCCGGACTCCACCTCGCCGGCGACCCAGCGGGCCGGGTCGGCGCCGCTGTCGTGGAGGCGGCGGCCCAGGTCGAGCGGGTTGGCGGCGAAGGTGGGGTAGCTCGGCATCCAGCCCAGCCGGGCCGACTGCGCCACCAGGTCGAGGGTGTGCCGCCCGGCGAACCGGCGGGGCCCGGCGGGGCTGGACAACGTTCCGGCCGAGAACCGTTCGTAGCGCCACTGGCCGGTGTGCAGGTACCAGTACGGCGTGCCGGCCATCTGGCGGGACGGGCGCACCCAGTCGGCCGCGGTGGACAGCTGCTGCCAGCCGGCCAGCGGCCGGACCTTCTCCTGGCCCACGTAATGGGCCCAGCCGCCGCCGTTGACGCCCTGGCAGCCGGTGAGCAGCAGCAGCGTCAGGAAGGAGCGGTAGATGGTGTCGGAGTGGAACCAGTGGTTGGTGCCCGCGCCCATCATGATCATGGCTCGGCCGCCGGTGCGCTCGGCGGTGGCGGCGAACTCCCGGGCGATCCTGATCGCCTGCGCGGCGGGGGTGGAGGTGATGCGTTCCTGCCAGGCGGGCGTGCCCGGGGCGTCGGGGTCGTCGTAGCCGGTGGGCCACTGGCCGGGCAGGCCGGGGCGGGCGACGCCGTACTGGGCCATGAGCAGGTCGAAGACGGTGGTGACGAGCCGGTCGCCGACCCGCCGGACCGGCACGCCCCTGCGGACGACGCCCGGCTCGTCGAAGCGCGGCAGGACCACCTCGGCGCCCTCGCAGCCGGGCGCGTGCAGGGTGAGCAGCGGGTCGAGGTCGCCGAGGTCGAGGTTCCAGCGTCCCTGCTCGGCGCTCCACCGGTCGCCCAGCGTGCCGTTGGGCGCGACCGGGCGGTCCGTCGCGGCATCGAGGATCATCGGCCGCCAGCGGGCCGCCTCCTCCTGGCCGCCCAGGTCCGCCGAGGTCAGGAACTTGCCGGGACGCAGGCCGCCGTCGTCGTGCTCCGCCAGGTGCACCAGGAAGGGCAGGTCGGTGAAGCGCTTGACGTAGCCGGTGAAGTGCGGGGCCTGCCGTTCCGCGAAGAACTCGCGCAGGATGACGTGCCCCATGGCGACGGCGAGCGCGCCGTCGGTGCCGGGATGGGGGTGCAGCCACTCGTCGGCGAACTTGGTGGCGTCGGAGTAGTCGGGCGAGACCACGATCACCTTCTGGCCCCGGTAGCGGGCCTCGGTGACCCAGTGGGCGTCGGGCGTGCGGGTGACCGGGACGTTGGACCCCCACAGCACGAGGTAGGCCGCGTCCCACCAGTCGCCCGACTCCGGCACGTCGGTCTGGTCGCCGAACACCTGCGGCGAGGCCACGGGCAGGTCGGCGTACCAGTCGTAGAAGGACAACATCGGCGCGCCGATCAGCGACATGAACCGGGCGCCCACCGCGTGCGAGGCCATCGACATGGCCGGGATCGGCGAGAACCCGGCGACCCGGTCGGGTCCGTACGTCATGAGCGTGTGGACGTGGGCCGCCGCGGCGATCTCCAGCGCCTCGTCCCACTCGATGCGGACCAGGCCGCCCTGGCCGCGCGCCGACTGGTAGCGGTGGCGTTTGCGGGGATCGGTGGTGATCTCGGCCCAGGCCGCGACCGGGTCGCCCAGGCGCGCCCTGGCCTCCCGGTACAGCTCCACCAGCACGCCGCGGGCGTGCGGGTAACGCACCCGGGTGGGCGAGTAGGTGTACCAGGAGAAGGCGGCGCCGCGGGGGCAGCCGCGCGGTTCGTACTCGGGACGGTCGGGGCCGACGCTGGGGTAGTCGGTCTGCTGGGTCTCCCAGGTGATCAGGCCGTCCTTGACGTAGACCTTCCAGGAGCACGAGCCGGTGCAGTTGACCCCGTGAGTGGAACGCACCACTTTGTCGTGCGCCCACCGGCGTCGGTACGGGGAGTCGTTGACCTTGTCCTCGCCGCGGTACACCGCCCGCCGGTCGGGCGTGGTGTCGGCGCGCAGCAGCAGGGTGCCCGCCGCCAGCAACCGTGCGGCCGCCGTGTCGGCGGCGCGTTCGGCTCGTGTCAGATGCATGCGTATTCCACCAGGCACGACGCATAACCCCCTTATGTGGAAATGAGGCTTTTTGGTTTCCCGTGCTGGTCCAGCCGGGATGCGTGCCTTGTCGCGCCCCCGGACACTGGCGAATCGACTGAAAGTGATGTGTGCAGTCAGACGACTGTTTCTAGCATGCGACAGTGTCCATATGGAATCTGTTAGTTCTCCGGGAAGGTTTCATCGCCCCCGAAAACACAATTAGGTCTATCGACCGAAATTTCGCGAAATAAGGTGAAATAGCGGCTGATGTCGGCGGATCAGGCGCTCAGGAGTCGGTCGCCTCGGTCAGCCGCCGCAACACGTGGACGAGCGTCCTGCGGTCGTCCGGGGCCAGCTTCTCCAGCGCCTGGCCGATGCGCTGCCGCCGCGCGGCGCGCAGCCGCTCCAGCACCTCCCGGCCGGCCGGGGTCGTGCTGATGCGGATCTCCCGGCGGCTGTGGGCGGCCGGGGCCCTGCTCAGCAGGCCGGCGGTGTCCAGGCGGTCGACGACCCGGCCGGCCGCCGACAGCGACATGTCCAGGCGGTCGGCCAGGGAGCGGAGGTTCATCGGGCCGTGCCGGTCGACCGCCAGCAACACCCGCAGCCGGGGCACCGACAGGTCACCCAGCGCGGCCATGGCGTCGAGCGTCGCCTCCACCAGCACCAGGGACGCCTCCTCGATGTGCCATGCCGAGTCGTCCATGCCCGCGCCTTCGAGCGATGTCGTGGAGCGGCCATGGAAAACCGAAGCCGCTGGTCCGACATTTTTCCACATAACGGGCCACCTATTCATCACTCCGCCGACGACCAAAAGGAAAGTCCTAGCAGGCGGCCCGCCCTCGACGCCCCCCCCCCTGCCGGTGCGAGCTCGGACGACGTCGCCGTCCGGCGGAGCGACGGTGTTCACTACCCATTACAGTGGATTTCATCTGAGGTTTTCAAATGGTGATGAATTGCAGCCCTCAGGGCCGCCGTCCCGGCTCGTCCACCACCGCGGTGCCGAGCTGGGCCGTCCAGGTGACCGGGGTGCCGGCGGGCACGTCGGCACCGCCTCCCGTCCACGTGAAGGTCCGGTCGGTCACGCTGACGCCGTACGTGCCCAGGAAGCGGTAGTCGCCGGGGCTGAGGATGAGGTCATAGCGGGCCCAGTCGCCGGTGTAGCTGAAGGCGACGCCGCGCCGCCCGCCGGCGTCGACCGCGTCGGGGGTGACCTGCACTCCCTCGATGGCCGACAGGGCGCGGAACAGCGCGGCCCGTACCCGCGGGGGCAGCGCCTGCTCGCCCATCAACTGGTAGATCGCCTGGAAGAGCCGCTCGTTCATGGGAGGCGGCGGATCACCGGCCGACTCATCGAGCGGGCGCAGGGCGGCGATGAGCCGGTCGGTCACGGTCCGCGGGGTGACGGGCTCCGCGGCCAGGTCGGCGGCGCCGATGCCCGGGTGGGTGTACTGGACGAGGAGCTTGCCCTTGTCGTCGTACCAGGCGATCTTCTTGCCGTCGACGCTCGTCCACACCTCCGAGGTGATCCGCCTGCTCGTGTCGACCCCGTACCCGCCGTAGGCGCCGGGGGCGGCGTCGAGCTCTTTGACGTAGAGCCATTGGTCGCCGCGGGCGCCCGGGCCTGGGGCGTCCTCCGCCGCACCGGCGGCCCATTCGCTCAGCTGTTGCACGCTCGCCACCGGCGTGGCGCCGGGCTCACGGATCGCGGCCCAGCCGAGGCCCGCCAGGACGGTCAGGACGGCCGCCGTCGCGAGCCGCCACACCGGACGCGCGGGGCGCGGGCGGGGCGTCGTGGTCCGCACCGGCGTCCGTACCGCGGTCAGCAGCCTGGCCCGGGCCGCGTCCTCCGCCTGCGGCGTCATCTCCGGGACGGGGCGGCGCACTCGCCTCACCGCGTTCAGGTCGTCCATCAGTTCTCCTCCTCCGCGGGAAGCACGGCCTTGATCTTCTTGCGCGCGCGATGCATGCGGGAGCGCGCCGTTCCCGCCGGGATGCCCAGGGCCTGCGCGGCCTCCTCCAGGCTCATGTCCTCCCACGCGACGAGCAGCAGGACGTCGCGGTCGCGGGGCGACAGCGCCGCCAGCGCCGCGAGCAGGCGGCGCTCCTCGCCCTGGGCCGCGACGCGCCGGGTGACGACGTCCCCGAGCGGCTCGGGCAGCGGCTCCGCCCCGGTACGGCTCAGCGCCCGCAGGAGCCGCTCCTCGTCGCGCCGGTGCCGGGCGATCAGCCTGGTGGCGATGCCGTACAGCCAGGGCCTGGCCAGGCGGGCGTCGGGATCGTAGGAGCCGCGGCGGCGGAAGGCGGCCAGGAACGTCTCCGCCACGATGTCGTCGGCGGCCTGCGTGCCGAGCCGGCGCGCGACGTAGAGGTGGATCTGCCGGGCGTGGCGGTCGAACAGCGCGGCGAACTGTTCGGGGTCGTCCCGGGAGCGGAGGATCACCTCCGCGTCGTCCTGCTCCGAGAGGTTCTGCAGGGTCACATCGTTCCTTCCACGAGGACGGCGGTCACCTCGCTGTCTCCCGCAGGCCGCATCATCGTTCACGGCGGGGGCGGGAAGGCCGCGGGGGCCGTCCGTGGAAGGTCAGGGGATGCGGGCCACGGCTCCGTAGTTGCCGGACGAGGCGGGGGCGTCCGCGCAGGTGAGGTCGCCGTCGGCGGGACGCCACTCGGGCACCCACACCAGGCCCGGCTCCAGCAGGTCGAGACCGTCCAGCAGGTCCGCGACCTCGGCGCGGGTGCGCACGTTGAGGCCGGGCAGCGTCATGGCGAGCATGCCGCGCACGGCCGGGGCCAGCTCCCCCGGCACGCCGTCGAAGGTGATGTGCAGCAGCCCGAGGAAGCTGCCCTCGGGGACGGCGTGACGCAGCCGCTTGACGACGGTACGGGCGCACTCGTCGTCGAGGCTGTGGGCCGACAGCAGCAGCACGGCGATCGGCCGGTCCCAGTCGAGGAACGTCTGCACCACCGGGTCGCCGAGCATCTCGTCCATCTCGCGCACGTCGCCGTCGACCACCCGCACCAGGTCGCAGAAGGGCTCGATGGTGGCCTGGGCCAGCGTCAGGGCCATCGGGTCGCTCTCGACGTACACGACGCGGACGTCCGGGCCGGGCGAGGTCAGGCGGGCCACCTCGTGCAGGCGGCTGCCGCCCGAAGGGCCGTTCGGCACCCCGCTCCCCACGATCATGAACTGGTCCACGCCTTCGACAGCGGCCAAATGACGGATCACCCGCGACAGGTATTCAAGAACGGCACGGGCCGCGGTGGTGGCGACGGGAGTTACTTGATCGAAATGGCGAACCAGGTCTCTGTCGGCGAGGAAGTTGTTCTTCCCGCCCGCGGCGGCGTCAAGTATCCGCGTGATCCTGGCGTGCGCCGTGCCAAGCCTGGCCAAGTTGCGGACAGCACGCTGGCGCATGAGCGTTGCCCCTTTCCCCTCGCCGCCACCCTCTTGCGGTAGGCGATCTTTGGACTTCACTCGTGACTCAGACCATATGTTCCAACAATTCCAGTTAATGACAATGGGGCAGACCGGTTATTTCGGGAAATGTTTGTTACCAGAACTTCCGGGCGAGATCATCAGGCCGCCGTCCGCGCGTAGGATCGGCGGATCGACGGGGAGGTGGCCGTGGCGGAGGAGCATGCCGCACCGCTGGCCGGGATGCGGGTCGTGGAGCTGTCCAGCTTCGTCGCCGCGCCGCTCGGCGGGATGACGCTGGCCCAGCTCGGGGCGGAGGTCGTCCGGGTCGATCCGGTCGGCGGCGGGCCCGACGCGCGGCGCTGGCCGCTCGCGCCGTCCGGCCGCAGCCTCTACTGGGCGGGGCTGAACAAGGGCAAGCGCTCGGTCACCGTCGACCTGCGGTCGGCCCGGGGGCGCGCGCTGGTGGCCGACCTGGCCGTCGCCGCGGGCACGGTGCTCACCAACGCGCCGCCCCGGGCCGGGCTGTCGTACGAGGAGCTGGCCGGGCGCCGTCCCGATCTGGTGTACGCGCGGCTGCTCGGCCACCGCGACGGCCGTCCCGCCGTGGACTACACGGTCAACGCCGAGCTGGGCCTGCCGTACGTGACCGGCCCCGCCGACCACGACGGCCCGGTGAACCACGTGCTGCCGGCCTGGGACGTCGCCTGCGGGCTGTACCTGGCCGTGGGCCTGCTCGCGGCCGACCGCCACCGGGCCGCGACCGGCCGGGGACGCCGCCTCGACGTGGCCCTGCACGACGTCGCCCTGGCGACCATGGGCAACCTGGGCCTCCTGGCCGAGGCCCAGCTCCGCGGCGCCGGCCGTCCGCGCGTCGGCAACGACCTCTACGGCGACTTCGGCCGCGACTTCGCCACCGCCGACGGGCGGCGGCTCATGGTCCTGGTGCTCACCGAACGCCACTGGCGCGACCTGGTCGCGGCCACCGGGCTGTCGCGCGTGGTGTCGGCGCTGGAGGAGGCGCTGCCCGCCGACTTCCGCTCCGAGTCCGACCGCTACGCCCACCGGGAGGCGCTGGGCGGGCTGCTCGCGCCGTGGTTCGCCGCGCGTACGGCGGACGAGGCCGAGGAGGCGCTGAAGGGCACGTCGGTGCTCCGGTCGCGGTACCGGACGCTGGAGGAGCTGGCCGCCGGCGGGGCGGCGGCGCTGCGCGCCGAGCCGCTGATGGCCCCGCTCGACCAGCCGGGCGTCGGCCCCCACCTGGCCCCGGGCGGCCCGCTGCTCATGGACGGCCGCCAGGTCCCGCCGTCGCCCGCGCCGGAGCTGGGCGAGCACACCGAGGAGGTGCTGGGCGAGCTCCTGTCCCTGTCCCCGGCACAGGTGGCCGGCCTGCGCGCGGAGGGCGTGGTCGACTGACGGCAGTTTGAACATGCCCGAAACAAGGGTTACGGGCATGAAATGAGAAGTCGCGGGAGCGCTCCCAACAGACTGGAATGGCCCGCCGAGCTGGACTTATCCAAACATGATGCAAGTTTCACACAAAAAGCGCCGAGCGGAACACCTTTCCTCCTAACTCTCCACCGGGTCTTGACATCGCAGGCAGGCTCTCTGCGGTCACTTTTCTCCTGAATCGTTCCACTAGATGCCTTATGGGCGATGAACTGGACTTTCAGGCGAACTCTACTGTTAGTCAGCATGCCCGCAAGTTCCGGTTGGTCCGTTATCAGGTATTACGGTGGTCGTCGCCGGGACAGGTGACATACTGCGTCGGGCGCTCCTGTCACCCTTCCATGACGCCCTACGAGGATCGGTAGTGAACCATCCCGACCCCCTGCTCGACGCCCCGCGCCCCTGGGCCGCCCACATCTGGTGGATCGCCCTGGCCGTCGGCGCGGCCGGCTTCGCCTTCGTCTGGCTGGCCACCCCGCACGCCCGCGAGATCGACGCCGCCTGGCAGCTCGCCGCCAAGCTGCTCGCCTTCGCCTGCCTGTGCTGCGCGATCGCGTTCTTCCCGTGGGTGTCGCAGCGCCTGCACTGGTTGTTGTACGTGCCGTTCGTGTTCCTGACCGGCTACCTCATCCCGAGGATCAGCTGGTTCTACTACGGCGACGGCGCGCGGGCCCGGGGCGACGACTTCTACACGCATCTGTACCTGCTGCTCTACCCGGGGATCGTGCTGACGGTCGCCGCCGCGTACCGGATCGGGGGCGGCTCGCCGGGCCGCTGCCTGAAGATCATGGCCAGCGGGGTGCTGATCGTGTTCTCGGGCTTCCTCGACGTGATGTGGCAGGTGGTCAACCCGGTCGAGATCCCCGACCGGATCGACGCCCCGCACATCAACCTGTTCACCGGCGGGCCGATCCCGTTCTGGGGGGCGGTCGTGTTCACGTTGGCGCACGTCCCGGTCGTCGCCGGGATCAACCTGCTGCCCCTGGACCGCTGGATCGGGCGCCTGACCGGGGCCGGCACCGACACGGACGCCACCCGGAGGAGGTGACCCCTTGCCGAACAGGCCGGCCGTCGACGTCTCCGTGGCGGCACCCGCGTACAACGAGGCGGACAACATCGCGGCGGCGGTGACGGAATGGCGGGAGTACCTGGAGCGCCACCCGGGGGTGGCCACGTGGGAGATCGTCGTGTGCGACGACGGCAGCTCCGACGCGACCGGGCGCATCCTGCGCGAGCTGCGGCAGGACTGCCCGCAGCTCGTCGTCGTCGCCTTCGCGCGCAACCGGGGCGCGGGGGCCGCCATCGCCGCGGCCGTCGCGCGCACCCGGCTGGACTGGGTGGTGCTGCTCGACTCCGACGGCCAGTTCCCGATCGCCAACCTCGACGCGTTCCTGGAGCGCATCGGGGACGGCGGCGGGCCCGCCTTCTCGGGGGCGCGGGTCAGGAAGGCCGACAGCCTGCCGTACCGGTGGGGGTCGGCGGCCAGCGGCGCGGTCAGCAACCTGCTGCACCGCACCCGCTACCGCGACTTCAACTCGATCTTCAAGGTGGTGCGCGGCCCGCTGTTCAGGGCGCTGCCGCTGGAGTCGGCGGGGATGAACTGCTCCACCGAGATCACCGCCCGGGTGGCCGAGCTGGGGCACGTGTGGGAGGAGCTGCCGATCGAGCACCGGGAGCGGGGCGGCGGCAGCCGGGGCTGGCGGTTCTGGCGGGGGGCCCGCGACCGGGCGCTGTTCGTCGGCTACCTCGGGCTGCGCCGCTGGTTGCTGCGCCGGGGCGTGCTGCGGGCGCCGCTCGCGCCGTTCCAGCAGGGCCGCTCCTCGCTGGAGGAGGTGCGATGAGGACGGTGTCGGTGGCCCTGTTCGGCGGCGGGCGCGGCGGCGCCGGCATCGCCCGCGCGCTGCTGCGCACCCCGGGGACGAGCCTGTCGCTGCTGGTCAACGGGTACGACAACGGCCTGTCCACGGGCGCGCTGCGCCGCTGGCTGCCGGGCATGCTGGGCCCGTCCGACTTCCGCAAGAACCTGCTGCTGCACCTCGACCCCGGCGACCCGCGCCACACGCTGCTGGAACGCCGGCTCCCGCCCGGCACCACCCCGGCCGGCCTGGACGAGCTGATCGACGACGTCGCCGCGGCGGGCCCGGCGGGGGCGGCGCGGGAGCTGCGGGTCGTCGCGGACCGCCTGGCCGCCCGGCCCGGCGGGCTCGACCTGGCCGACTGCGCGCTGGGCAACCTGGTGTTCGCCGGGGCGTACCTGCGGCTGGGCGAGGACTTCAACGCGGCCGTACGGGCCTGCGCAAGCACGTTCGGCTCGCCGGTGCGGCTGCTGAACGTGACCGGCGGCGAGAACGCGTTCCTCGTCGCGCTCAAGCAGGACGGCCGGGTGCTGGCCGACGAGGCCGACATCGTCGCGCCGCAGGACGGCGTGGCCATCACCGGGCTGTTCCTGCTGCCCGAGCCGCTGTCGGCGGCCGACCGGGCCGCGCTGGCGGGCCACCCGGCCGAGCGGGTGCGCGAGCTGCTGGCACGGCGGTCCGCCGAGGTCACGCCGAACCCGGAGGCGCTGCGGGCGCTGGGCGGGGCCGACCTGATCGTGTACGGCCCCGGCACCCCCCACTCCTCGCTGCTGCCCAGCTACCTGACCCCGGGCCTGGCCGAGGCCGTGTCCGGGAGCCGGGCCGCGGCCAGGGTGTTCGTCGTGAACGTCGGCGGCGACCACGACGTCCAGGGGCTGACGGCCACCGACCTGGTGGACCGCACGCTGGCCTACCTGGACGACCCGGGCAACGAGCGGGCCACGATCACGCACGTGCTCAGCGGCCGGGGCGCGGGCGCTCCCGCCGTGCCGGCCCGCGTGCTGAAGGGGGGTTCGTGGGCGGGGGCGCGCTGGATCAGCGCCGACCTGGAGGACCCGGCCCGGCCCGGCGCCCACCGCGGCCCGCGGACGGCCGAGGCGCTGCTCGCGGTGCTCGGCGAGGCGCCGCTGGCGCGGGCCGGGTGAGCCGGATGCTGCCCTGGACGGTCTGGCTGTGCGACCTCGACGGCACGCTGGTGGACTCGGCCCCGGCGCACGAGGCCGCCTTCCGCCACGCCCTGGCCGAGCACGCGCCCGGCGCGCTGGAGAGCTTCCGCTACGCCGACCACGCGGGTGCGAGCACCGCCGCGGTGGCCGCCCGGCTGACCGGCGACCCGGCGGCGGCCGGCCGGCTGGCGCGGCGGGCCGGGTCGCCTACCTGGTCACGGGCGGCAGCCAGGCCTCGGTGGAGCGGGTGCTGGCCGCGTGCCCGCTGCCGGTGCGCGACGTGCTGACCGCCGACGACGTGCCGGCGAGCAAGCCCGACGCGAGGTTCTACGCCGCGGCCTGCCGCCGCTGGGGCGTGCGCCCGGCCGCGGCCGTCGCGCTGGAGGACAGCGCGCACGGCGTGGCCTCGGCCGTCGGCGCCGGGCTGGCGACGCTGCACGTGCACACCGCCGACCCCGCGCCCGGCGCGGTCGCGGCCCCTGACCTGGACCACATCGTGTCCCTGCTGGAGAGGTGATCGGCGACGTGGATGAACGGCGGGTGTGCGCGGTGATCCCGGCCGCCGGACGCGGGACGCGGCTCGGCCACGACCTCCCGAAGATCATGATCAGCCTGGCCGACGGCGTCACCGTGTGGGACGTCCTGCACCGGCGGCTGCGCCCGGCGGCCGGGCACGTGCACGTCGTGGTGTCCCCGGCGGGCGCGGGCCCGTTCGGCGAGCTGGTGGCGGGGACGCCCGGGGTGTCGGTGAGCGTTCAGCAGCGGCCGACCGGGATGGGCGAGGCGATCTTCGGCGCGGCCGGGCACTGGGCCGGGTACGAGACGATCCTCGTGGTCTGGGGCGACCAGGCGAACCTGTCGGCGCGGACCGTGCGCCGGGTCGTCGCGGCCCATCCGGGCGAGGGGCTGACCCTGCCGCTGGTGCCGATGGACGACCCGTACGTGGAGTACGAGCTGGCCGGGAACGAGCTCGTGCGGGTGCGGCAGTCGCGCGAGGGCGAGGAGTGCCGGCCGGGCGGGCTCAGCGACATCGGGGTGTTCTGCCTGGCCACCGCGGGCCTGCCGGAGGCGTGGGAGCGGTACGCGGCGGGCGCGGCGCGCGGCGCGGCCACCGGCGAGGTGAACTTCCTGCCGTTCCTGGCGCATCTGTCGCGGGCCGAGGGCCGGCCGGTGACGGTCGTGCCGGTGACCGACCCGGCCGAGGCGCGCGGCGTCAACACCGCCGACGACCTGGAGTTCGCCCGGCGGGCGTACGCGCGGTGCAGGGGCTGAGGGGCCGCGCGGCGGGCCTGGTCCGGGGGCACCGGTGGGCGGCGGGCCCGACGCTGGTGAGCACGGCGGCCAGCGGCATCGCGGCGGCCACCACGCTGGTCGTCGCGCGCGGGGCGGGGGCGAGCGCGTTCGGCCGGTTCACGGTGGTGTTGTCGATCGCGCTGATCGTCACCGTGGTCATGCTGACGAGCCTGCACTACGTCGTGCTCCAGGAACTGCCGAGGGCCGCGCCGGGCGAGCGTCCGGCGCTGGTCACGACGGCGCTGGCGGCGACGCTGGCGATGAGCGCCGGGCTGGCCGCGCTGGGCCTGCTGGCTGCCCCGCTGCTCACGCGCGCACTGAACGTGGACGTCCCCGCGCTGGCCCACGGGCTGGCGCTGGCGGTGTCGATGACGGTCAACCAGCTCGCGGACGGGTTCCTGCGCGGGCTCGGCCGGTTCGCCCTGGTGGCCCGGCTCAAGCTGGCGGTCGCGGTCGCCTACCTGGGCGCCGCCTGCTTCTGCCTGCTGGTGCTGGGGATCAGGGACGCCGAGCCGTACCTGGTCGCGCTGATCGTGACGAACGCGGCGTTCGCGGTGGTGGCGACCGCGGGGGCCGGGGTGCGGCTCCGGGCGTTCTCGGCGCGGCTGGCCCGCTCGCTCTACCGGCACGGCGCGTACGTGACGGCCGTCGCCGCGCTGACCGGCCTGCTGTTCGGCGTGGACGTGCTCTACCTCAACCACTGGGCGGCCCCGGCCGACGTCGGCGTGTACGCGGTCTACAACGGCTTCCCCAAACGGCTGCTCGGCGTGGTGTTCACCGACGGCGTGCTGCTGGTGCTGCTGCCCGCGATGGCGACCGCCGACAAACCGGTGCTGATGCGGCGGATCGCCCGGCTGGCCCCGGCCGTGGCGGGGGTGACGGCGGTCTTCTCCTTCGCCGCGAGCACGGTGTTCTTCCTGCTGATGGGCGGCGGGTACCCGTACTCGACCGGGCTGATGACGCTGTCGGCGCTGGGCATCGGGGCGCACACGGCGTTCAACCTGTACTCGGTGGCGCTGTCCATGGACGGGGTGCGCGGCGCCCGCGTGCTGATCGGCTGCCTGCTCGCGAGTGCGCCGGTCGCGCTCGCCGTGCCGGCCTGGTGCGTCCGGTGGCACGGGGTGGCCGGCGGGCTGGCCGGGTTCGCGCTGGTCAACCTCCTCCTGCTGGCCGTCGTGGCCGTGACGGCCGCGCGCGTCTACCTCAAGGACCTGTCATGAGAATCGCCTGCGTCGTCAACCAGTTCCCGCCCAACGTCACGGCGGGGCTCGGCCGCTACGTCGAGCTGATCACCCCCTGGCTCGCCCGCGACCACGAGCTCACCGTCCACACGCTCAACGTCGGCGGCCTGCCCGTGGACGAGCGCGTGGACGGCGTCACCGTGCACCGGCCGCGCGTCCGGCTGCCCGGCGCCCGGCGGCGGCTCAACCGCACCCGCCGCGCCGAGTTCCTGCTGCTGGCCGCGCAGGTCGTGGTCAGCGACTGGCGGTACGTGCGGCGGCTGCGCCGCGGCGGGCGGCCGGACCTGGTCGCGGTGCACGACTCGACGAACTTCCTGGCCGTCCTGCTCTGCCACCACCTGCTGCGGCTGCCGGTGGTCCTGCACGTGCACACCACCGAGTACGGCGTGGCGGCGCAGCGCAGCATCCGCGACCCGCTGAACCTGTTCGCGGCGCTGGAACGCCGTCTGGCCCGGATCTCGCGGCGGGTGGTGGTGGCCACGCCCGAGGTGCGCGAGCAGCTTCTCGCCGCGGGGTGGCGGCGTACGCCCATCGACGTGGTGCCGCTCGGCGGCACGTACGAGCGGGTCGTCGCCGATCCGGCCTTCGACCGGGACGCGCTGCGGCGGGGCGCGGCGGCGCTGCGGCGGCGGCTGGGGCTGTCCGAGCGGGACAGGGTGCTGCTGTTCGTCGGCAGGATCGAACGCCAGAAGGGTGTCTACCAGCTGCTGGAGGCGATGCGCGCGGCGTCGGCCGCGGTGCCGGGGCTGCGGCTGCTGATCGTCGGCGAGGGGGACGACGTGGGCGTCCGGCGCATCGTGGCCGCGACCGGGCTGCGCGGGCGGGTGCTCACCTCGGGCCGGTTCGTCACGGGCCGCGAGCTGCTGGAGTACTACGAGCTGGCCGACGCCTGCGTCTTCCCCTCACTGTTCGAGCCGTTCGGGCTGGTCGCGACCGAGGCGATGGCGCTGGGACGGGCGACGGTCCTGGGCGACGGCTTCTCGCGGATCTTCCTCGGGGACGACCCGGCACGGCCCGCGGCGCGGTTCGTCCGGGCCGCCGAGCCGGCCGACATCGCGCGCGGGATCATCGACGTCATGACGGACGAGGCGCTGCGGCGGTCGCTGGGCGAGCGCGGCGAGCGGTTCGTCCGCGAGAGCCTGAGCTGGGAGCGCGCGGCGGCGGCGACGGCCGCGGTCTACCGGGCGGCGCTCAAGCCGCCCGCCTCCTGAGGGTCAGGCCGGGCCGCCCCGCAGGACGCGCAGGGAGCCGACGGCCAGGCCGGTGACCAGCACCACGTGGACGGCCAGGTGCACGGCCATGAAGTAGGCGGTGAAGGCCGGGCCGCGCTGCCGGTGGACGAACCGCAGCAGCTCCGGATCGGCCACCACGAACCACCCGACCAGCACGACGGGCACCGCGAACAGCGCCGGCGCGAACAGGCCGAGCGGCAGGCAGGCCAGCGCCAGCGCGCAGGCGAGGATCCCGGCCCGGCTGTTGGCGTTCTCCGGCTTGGCCGCGCCCCGCCTGGCCGTGGCCAGCGCGAGCGGGATGAGCGGCAGCGCCCGCCGCCACTGCTCCGACAGCACGGGCAGGAACCGGTGGCCCTCGTCGTGCCGGCCGGCGACGGCGTCGGTCAGCACGATCCGGGTGTGGACGGCCAGGCGGCTGCTGTACTCGACGTCCTCGCAGTCGCGCAGGCTCTCGTCGAGCCGGCCGGCCCGGGTCAGCGCCTCGCGGCGGATGGCGGCCAGGGCGAACACGACGCTGTTGACCTCGCCCAGGTGCCGGCGCCGCCAGTGGACCTGGTGCAGCAGCCGGTACCACTCGACCGGGCCGTCGTCGATCAGCGGCTCGGTGTCGTAGACGCCGTGCACGCAGCCGACGCCCGGATCGGCCTCCAGGATCGCGAGGGCGCCCGCGACCGCGTCGGGCCGCAGCGCCACGTCGCTGTCCAGGAAGAAGATCACCTCGCCGGTCGTGTGCTCGACGCCGGCGTTCCTGGCCGCCGACACGCCACGGTTGACGGGCAGGCGCACGACCCGGCAGCCCAGCTCCTCGGCGATGGCCGCCGAGCCGTCGGAGCCGGCGTCGTCGACGACCACGATCTCGTCGGGCAGGCGGGTCTGGACCAGCACCGACTCCAGGCACAGGCGCAGGGTCCTGGCCGCGTTGTAGCACGGCACGATCAGCGAGACCGTCGTCACGAGCGTTGCCCTCCGGCGAGTTCCCCGGTCGCGGTCACCACGGCCCGCGGCCCTGCTCCATGATCCCGCACGGACCCCCGCCTCAGCCAGTCAGGATCCCGCCGAGCACGTCGTCCAGGGTGACGACGCCGAGCACCCGCCCGGACTCGTCGGTGACGGCGGCGAGCTGGGCGCGGCGGGCGCGCATGACGGCCAGCACCTGGGCCAGGGTGGCGGTGGCGGGCACCTGCGGCAGGGCGCGCACAGGTAGCGGCTCGCGGGCGCCGTGGCCGTTCAGCGCGTCCAGGACGTGCAGGTAGCCGCGCAGCTCGGCGGGGTCGGCGCCGTGCACGGGGAAGCGGGAGTGGCCGTGGCGGCCGGCGTACCGTTGCAGGCCCGCGCTGTCGATGGTCTCGGGCACGCTGACGACCTCGCTCATCGGCACCATCACCGAGCCGACCGGGCGGGCGTGCAGGGCGAGGGTGGCGATCAGGCGGTCGCGTTCGTCCTGGCGGAGCAGGCGGTGGCGGCGCGACTCCTCGATGAGCACGGGCAGCTCGCCGGAGGTGTAGACCGTACGGACCTCCTCGGCGGACGGGACGCGCAGCAGCCGCAGCACCACCCCCGCCATGGCCTTGACCAGCGTCAGCACCGGCCGGGTCGCCCTGGCCAGCACGAACAGCGGCGGCACCAGCCACAGCGCGGCCACGTCGGGCGCCGACAGCGCCAGGTTCTTCGGCACCATCTCGCCGATGATCACGTGCGCGGCGACCACCAGCAGCAGGGCCAGCGCGAAGGCGATCGGATGGACCAGCCGCTCGGGCAGCCCCGCGCCGGCCAGCAGCGGCCCGACCGCCCCGGCCACCACCGGCTCCCCGGCCGCGCCGAGCACGAGCGAGGCCAGCGTCACGCCCAGCTGCGCCGCCGCCAGCATGGTGGGGACGGCGTTCATGGCGGCGAGCACGGCCTGCGCCCGCCGCGACCCCTCGCGCGCCCGCGGCTCGATCAGGGTGCGGCGGGCGGAGATGAGCGCGAACTCCGCGCCCACGAAGAAGCCGTTCACGGCCAGCAGCAGCACGATGACCAGCCCTTGGGCGAGGCTCACCGGCGCTCCCCCGCCCGGTCCGGGGCGGTCAGCGTGACCTGCTCGATCCGGCGTCCCCGCATGGTCTCCACCCGCAGGACCCACCCGCGCACCGCCACCTCGTCGCCCGGGTCCGGGATGCGGCCGAGCGCGGCCAGCACCAGCCCGGCGAGCGTCTCGTAGGGGCCCTGCGGCATGCGGAAGCCGGTGCGCTCCTCGACCTCGTCGGCGCGCAGCAGGGCCGGCAGGCCCACGGAGGCGCCCGGCGCGAGCAGCACGGGCGAGGGCTCGTCGGACTGCTCCTCGGGCAGGTCGTACTCGTCGGCGATGTCGCCGATCAGCTCCTCCACCAGGTCCTCGACGGTGACGACGCCGGCCAGGCCGCCGTACTCGTCGATCACGACGGCCATCTCGGCGCGGGCGGAGGCCAGGCGCTCCTGCACGACCTCCAGCCGCAGCGTCTCGGGCACCTGGAGGGCGGGCCTGGCGATCGCGGCCACCGGGGTCGTGTCGCGTTCGGACGGGGGCACCGCGCAGGCGCCGGGGACGCTGGCGATGCCGAGGATGTCGTCGCGTTCCGCGCCGCAGACCGGGATGCGCAGGTGGCGGCGGCTCCTGGCCAGCTTGAGGAACTCGGTGACGCTGGTGGTGCCGGGGACGGTCACGCAGTCGGTACGCGGTGTCATGGCCTCGGCCGCGGTCTTGCCGCCGAAGCGCAGCGCCCGCTGGAGCATGGCGGCGGTACTGGGCTGGAGCACGCCGGCCTCGGCCGACAGGCGCACCAGGAGGCCCAGTTCCTCGGGCGAGCGGGCGGAGGCCAGCTCCTCCTGCGGCTCGGCGCCGAGCCATCGGACGATCGCGTCGGCCACCGCGTTGCACAGCCGGATCAGCGGCCCGAACGCCGCCGAGAACGCCCGCTGCGGCGGCGTCGCCAGCCGGGCCACCGCGAGCGGCCTGGACAGGGCGGCGTTCTTGGGCACCAGCTCGCCCAGCACCATCTGCGCCACGGTGGACAGCGCGATCGCCAGCACCACCGGCACGACCGGGACGCCACCGAGCAGCGGGTCGAGCAGGTCGGCGATGGCCGGCTCGGCCACGACGCCGAGCAGCAGCGAGGTGACGGTGATGCCGAGCTGGGCGCCCGACAGGTGGAACGACAGCCGTTGCACCGCGGCCTCGACGCCCTGGGCGCCCCGGTCGCCGTCCTCGGCGAGCTGGCGGACCTGGCCGCGTTCGACGGTGACGAGGGAGAACTCGGCCGCGACGAAGATGCCGTTGGCCAGGATCAGGGCCAGGGCCGCGAGCAGGTAGACGGCGTCGAGGAGCACGTCAGCCCGGGCCCTCGGGTAACGCTCCGGGCAGGGCCGCGGGCGGGCGCGGAAGGTCCGCGGCGGGCCGTCGGCCGTACTCAGACTCCACGGGCGAAAGCTAGCATCCGGCTCGGGCGTGCGGAAGTCATGACGAACCGCCAGTGATCAGACGTTGCCCAGCACGCGCGTCACCTGGATCTCCAGCACCACCCTGGACGGGTTGGGCCGGGGCGGCTTGTAGCGGGCGGTGTACCGGCGTTCGGCGTCGGCGACCTGCTCGGGCTCGGTGCGCACCACGGCCCGCCCCTCCAGGGTGGACCAGCGGCGGCCGTCGACCTGGCACAGCGACACCGCGGCGCCGTCCGCGCCGATCAGCCGGGCCTTGTGGGAGGAGCCGGAGGTGATCACGCGGGCGGTCGCGGTGTCCAGGTCGAGGGTCGCGCCGACGGGCACGACGTGCGGCGGGCCGCCGTCGCGGGCGGTGGCGAGCGTGCACAGGTGCCGCTCCTGCCAGAACGCGGCGAACGCCTCGCCCAGCTCGGCCAGGTCCACGATCCTCCTCGGGCTGTCGGGCGCCTCGTCGGGCTTCCGGGCGAGCGACATCGTATATCGCCCGGTGAAGGGGGCGGCTCAGGAGGGCGGGCCCTGGCGGGCGTGCGAGGTGTAGATCCCGACCTCGTCGGGACGGATCAGGCCGTCCTGGATGGCGCAGATGAGCAGTTTCTCCTTGGTCGGCGCGGGCCGGCCGGCCGCCGCATACTTGACCCTGGCCCGGTCGATGTACTGGCGCACGGTGCGTTCCTTGATGCCCATGCGGGCCGCGACCGACGCCTTCGACATCGACTGGAACCAGAACAGCAGCGCCGCCCGCTCCTTGTCCGACAGCTGGGGACGGTGGGGGCCCTCGTCCGTGGCGATGGCCTGGGCCATGGGCAGCGTCACGGACGGCCGGTCGGCGGCCACCTCCATGATCGTCTCCAGGCAGGACTCCCGGGTGGCGCGCCCCTTGCCGATGAACGCCGACGCGCCCGCGTCCAGCACCGCCCGGACGATCTCGGGCTCCTCGTGCTCGGAGAAGACGATCACCCGCTGGCCGCCCGCGCACAGGCCGCCCACCCGGTCGGCGACCATCGTGCCGTTGAGGTTGAGGTCGAGCAGCAGCACGTCGGCGGCCACGCCGCGGACCGACTCGATCGTGGGCCCCTGGGCGACCAGCTCGACGCCGCTGCCCGGCCCGAACCAGGAGCGCACGCCGTCAACGACCACCTGGTGGTCCTCGACCAGGGCGACCGTCACGGGCGCTGCCAGATGCTGTTGACCCATACCTCCCCTCCCTGGCGCTGGTAGGTGACCACGACCCCGCTGGGCTCGCGCACCGGGGTGGGGCTGACCGGCAGGTCGTCGTTGTCGGCGACGACGGCCACGCTCACCATGGCCGACATCGCCGACACGGTGACCCTGGCCCGCGAGCGGGCGCCGTCCAGCGCCAGGACGGGCGCCCTGAGCAGATCCTCCCGCACGCCCTCGGGCAGCGCGGGCAGGTTCTCGCCGAACGGCGGCGCGGTCACCAGCACCTGGCGCCGCTCGGCCGCGTCGATGCGCTCGCGCAGCGCGGCCACCAGCGCGTCCGGGACGTCCTCGCGCTCGGTGATCAGGCGGCGCAGCCGCATGGCGCCGGCCGTGCAGTCCTCGCGGACGCGCGGGTCGCCGGGGTCGGCGCCGTCGGCCAGCTGCTGGAGCAGCGACTCGGCCACGTCCCTGATGGCGGCGTACCTGCGGATGCGGTCGGCGTGGATGCTCCTGGCCGACTCCCGCCAGGCGTCGTCGGCGGCGAGCCTGCGGGCCAGCAGCACGGCGTCCTCGGCGCGGGCGCGCAGCAGGGCGCAGCCGGCCGTGTAGCCGAGCTGCATGGTGACGCCGCCGACGATGACCACCAGGTACTTCGCGACCGAGACCCGGTCGAGCGCCCCGGCCACGGCCATCGCGGCCAGCATGACGGCGGCGTTGACGGCCAGGAAGGCGCCCAGCTCCGCCCGCCAGCGCGGCCGGTTCCAGGCCAGCATGACGCCCAGCCAGCCGACCGACCCCCATCCCCAGTCGCTGATGCCGAGCAGGTCCTGCGGGCGGCAGGCCACGATCACCGCGACGTCGGCGGCCAGCGCCGCGACCGCCAGGCCGAGGATGCGGTCGGGGCCGCGCGAGGTGCGCGCGAGCGACAGGCCCGCGATCACACCGACCGCCGTGTAGACGACCCAGGCGGCCGCGGCGAGCAGCGGCCAGCGGAAGGAGCTCCAGCCGGTGACGGTGACGGTGAGGTCGTAGCCGGTGTGCCAGAAGCCGGCGATGACGGCCGCGCCGAGCGCGGTGTAGCGGGCGTAGCGCTGGGCGACCTGCTCGATGTCGTCGGTCACGGCCGCCACCACATGCTCACCCGCGTGCCGGTGTCGCCGGAGGAGATCCGGGCGCCGCCGCCGCGCAGCTCGTTCATCGTGTCGAGGATCGAGCCGCGCACGCCGAACCGGTCGGGCGGCAGGCGGTCCTGGTCGAAGCCGTGGCCCTTGTCGGCGACCTCCACCCGGACCTCGCCGTCGTGCCCGCTGGAGACCAGGACGGCCTCGGCCACGCCGGCGTGCAGCGCGACGTTGGCCAGGGCCTCGGTGACGGCGCGGGCGAAGTGCTCGGCGACGTCGCCGGGGACGGTCTGCGGGATCAGGCGGCGGCGCACGTCCAGGCCGGGCACGCGGCCGGCCACCTCGTCGAGCAGGGCGTCCAGGGCGATGAGGGCGGTCTCGGGGCGTGGCCGGTCGCGCAGCTTCTCCAGCGCGGCCAGGTCGGTGCCCACCTGGGAGCGCAGGGTGGGCGACGGCTCGTCGTAGGTGCCGAGGCCGACCATGGTCAGGGTGTGCAGGGCGGTCTCGTGGATGCTGGCGACCTGGCGCAGCTCGTCCTCGCGGCGCAGGCGTTCGACCATGAGGGCGATCTCGGCCCGCGCGCTCTCGCGCAGGAACGCGTCGGCGGAGGCGGCCGAGCGGCGCAGCAGCGTCATCAGCATCACGATCGCCAGCAGCTGGACGAGGTGGATGCCCAGCGTGCCGGCCACGTCCTGGGACGGCGCCGCGAGCCGCACCCCCGCCAGGTACGCCCCCGCCACGGCCAGCCCGGCCGGCACGGCGATCCGGGGCCGCCAGGTCACCCCGATGACGACGATCGTCATGGTGACCAGCCCCGCGATCCAGCTCGACCCGGCGTCGAACGCCCGGACGGGCACGAGGTGGCGCTGGGCCAGGCAGGCCGCCACGGTGGTCGCCGCGTCACCGGCCACCAGCCAGTGCGGCAGCGGCTCCTCGCGGCGCAGCCGGCGCAGGTACAGCCCGGTCCACACCAGACCGGCCGCCAGCGCGGGCGCCAGCCAGGCGGCCGAGACCGGCGGGACCGCGCCGAGGCCGGCCGCGACCACCGACACCAGGCCGACGGCCCCGCGCGCGCCCGCGGCGGTACGCGCGACGGCCTTGTCGAGCTGCCGGGTCGCGGAGTCGTACCTCGTGTCGTGTCTCGGGTCGGGCCTCTTGCCGAGACCCGTGGAGCCGGGGAGAGCCATGTGCGATCCGCCCGCGAAGAGGGCACAGGACGGGTCTCACAATATCGACTTCGAACAGGCTTGTTCCCGTCATGACGGTCGGCTGTTTCCATGGCTCTTCCTCGGGGGGCCGGCGGCTCTCCGGTGCGCGTGCGCCGCCCTGCCTCACTGTGGGTCGCGCGGGCCCTGGGCGGCATGACGGCTGATCGGCCGTCGTGCCGCCACGACGGCCGATCAGCCGTCAGTCGCATTCCAGGCAAGAGGGATGTACTGGACGCGTGTCGTCGCGCGCGACGGGAGGGACGATCATGACTGTTTTCTCGATCTCGATTCTGCTCGGCTGCCTCTCGGTGATGGCGGTCCGCGGCCGCCGGGGGGACTGGCCGCCCGGCATGCCGGCGACGCGGCCCCGGCTGGTGACCGCGGGCGGCACGTACGACGGCTCGCACGGCCACCCCTCCGACGCCTACGTCGTCCAGGAGCGGCTGATCGCGCTGGCCGACGGGCAGGGCGGCACGGAGGTCGCGCACACGGCGGCCGCGCTGGCCCTGGGCGCCGTGGTCGCCGCCCGCCCGCAGCACTCCGCCCGGCGGGAGGAGGACATGGACGAGTGCGCCCAGTCCGCCCATCGGGCCGTGCGGCGGGCCGCGTTGCGCACGCCGTCCAGACCGGCGCTGGTCACGACGATGGACCTGCTGGTGCTCGTCCCCGGGGAGACGCCGTGCCTGCGGTTCGTCCACGTGGGCAACGGCGCGATCTGGCACTGCGCCAAGGGCGGCAAGCCGCGCCGGCTCACCACGTCGCACTCCTTCGACGACGGCCCGCTGCTGCGCGGGATCGGGCTGGCCTCCACGCTGAACCCCGAGGTCGGCACCGTGCCGCTGCGGCCGGGTGACCGCGTGGCGGTGGTCACCGACGGCGTGCTCAAGGCGCTGGGCGAGCACCGGCTGACCGAGCTGCTCGCCGTCGGCCCGTCCCCGGCCGCCTGCCTGGACCGGCTGTACGACGAGGTGGCCGCCGCGGCGCCCAAGGACGACGCCACGATGGTGGTCGCCGACTTCGTCACCGCCTGACCTCCGGCCGCCTGTGGAACGTGCCACCCGACACGAAGGCGGGGGCCGGGTGGCACGGGAGGCGCACCGGGGCGTCAGGCCAGGCGCTGGAAGAGGCCGTACACGAACAGCGCACGGCGGGGCGTGCCCTCGCAGGCGAAGTCGACCGCCCAGTGGTGCGGGGCCGATCCCTCGCCCTGGAAGCTCACCGGGAAGCTCGCGCCGACGTCGGCCACGACGCATCCCCACGGGGTCAGGTCGGCGGCCGACAGCCGCCGGTCGCCGCCGGGCCGCACGAACCACAGGTTCCACAGCTCGCCGCCGGGGCCGGTCAGCGCCTCGAACTCCAGCTCCGGCCAGGACGGCAGCCGCCAGCGGGCCACGTCGCAGGTCAGGCTGCCGAACGGGGTCGCGCCCGTGTACGCGGGCGGGCCGAGCGCCATCCGCAGCGCGGCCCGGCCCTTGGGCGCCACCGGGGAGTGGGCCAGCCGGGTCCAGTGGGTGTGCGCGGCGCGCAGCTCGGCGCGGGAGGCGTCCAGGTCGGCCAGCGCCTGTTCCACGCGTCGCGGGTTGAGGTCGCGCATGCGGTGCATCAGGGCCAGCTCGAACTGGCGTACGCCGAATCGCATGGCCCCCAGCCTGCCAGGCGTCGTGACCTGCGTATGCTCCCCGTCATGAACAAACGGGGGCAGATCACCCTCCGCGAGCTGCTCGCCTTCGACGAGGGCGGCGTCCTGCGGCTGCTGCTCGCGCCGTCGGGGCAGGACGTGCACGTGTCCGGGATGATCATCGGCGACGAGGGGCCCGCCCGCTCGTACGCCGGCCGGATCGTGCTCGCGGCCGGGCTGTTCCACTCCACCGGCGCGGCCACCGCCTCCATCCGCGAGGCGGCGCGGCGCGGCGCCGCGGCGGTGGTCGTGCGGGCGGGCGAGGACCTGGCCGACGACGCGCTCGACGCGGCCGAGCAGGTCGGCATCGCCCTGCTGGCCCGTGCCGAATGGGCCGACTGGGACGACGTGGCGACCCTGCTGCGCTCGGCCGCCGCCTACGGCGAGGCGGGACGCGGCGACCGGATGGCCGAGGCCACGGCGGGCGGCGGGCTGGCCGCGCTGGCGTCGGTGGTCGCCGAGTTCACCGGCGGCTCGATCACCATCGAGGACACCCAGTTCCGCGTGCTGGCGCACTCGGCCACCGGGCCGGAGGCCGACGAGCTGCGCCGCTCCACCATCCTGGGCGGCCGGGTGCCCGACTGGCGGGTGGACGAGCTGCGGCGCAGCGGCCTGCTGCGCACCCTGTGGTCCTCCGGCGAGGTGATCCACCGGCCCGCCGACGGCGACACCCCGGAGCGGCTGATCATCGCCATCCGGAGCGGGCGGGAGATGCTGGGCTCGATCTGGGCCGCCGCCGACGGCCGCCGCCTGTCGCCCAACGCGGCCAGCGCGCTGAGCCGGGCCGCGGAGGTGGCGGTGCCGTACCTGGTGCAGCACCGGCTGCGGGAGAGCGGCGCGCGGCTGCGCGAGGAGCACGCGCTGCGCGGGCTGCTGGGCGGCGAGGGCGACATGAGCACCCACGCCTGGACGCTGGGCCTGCCGCCCGACCTGCGCTGCGCCGTGGTGATCGCCGAGACCGGCCCCGACGCGGCGGGCGAGGGCGCGGCGGCCCGGGGCCCGGCCGGCGAGCGGGTGCTGGAGGTGCTCGCGCTGCACGCCGCCTCCTACCGGACCGGGGTGCGGGTGCTGCGGGAGACCGGGCGGGTGCTGGCCCTGGTGCCGGTGCGCGGCGGCGACGAGCGGGACGTGCTCGGGCTGGCCCGCGAGCTGGACGGGCTGGCCGCCTCGACGCCGGGCGCCGCCGCGGTGCTGGTGGGGGCGGGGTCGGTGGCCGCCTCGCCGCTGGTCGCGGCGGGCTCTCGGGAGGAGGCCGACCTGGTCGTACGGGTCCTGCGCGCCCGCGACGCGGGCCCCCGCCACGCCCTGGCGGCCGACCTCGGCCCCGCCCTGGACGTGCTGCGCGTCCTGGACGCCGTCCGCCCGGTGTGGGAACGCGGCAGCGGCCCGGTGTACGACCTGGTCCACGCCGACCTGGCGGCGGGCGGCGAGCTGGTGCGCTCGATCGCCGCCTACCTCGACGCCGCCGGGGACGTCGGCCGCGCCGCCCGCCGGCTGGTCCTGCACCCGAACACCCTGCGCTACCGGCTGCGCCGGGTCCGCGAGCGCTTCGGCGTCGACCTCGACGACCCCGACACCCGGCTGCTGCTCACCCTCGCCGTCCGCCTGGCCGCCTGACCTGGGGCTCCGGATTTTCCTTGGCCGGGTGGACAAAGCCGTAGGCGGGCTTTGTCCACCCGGCTGAAGACTTGGCCTGCGGTCATGGCCGAATCTCGTCTGGCCCCCTCCGAAACTCCCTCTTTCCCGATGCATCCAGGAGCCTTGGACGTGATCCAGAGCAGTGCCACGCTCGCGCCCGCCCCTGCCCGCGGCACCACCGCCGAACGCGCCGCCCACGTGCTGCGCCACGCCGTACGCGCCGGTGCGCTCGGCCCCGGCGAGCCGGTCGCCGGCTTCGTCGACACCGCCGGCGTGCGGGACTCGGTCAGGGCGTTGCACGAGGCGTTCGGCGAGGTTCCGGACGTGCTGCACACCTTCGCCGCCAAAGCCGCGTCCCTGATCCCCGTCCTGCGGCTGCTCGCCGCCTCGGGCATGGGGTGCGAGGTCGCCAGCCCCGGCGAGCTGCGGATCGCGCTGGACGCCGGGTTCGCGCCGGGCACGATCGTCTTCGACTCCCCCGCCAAGACCCGCGAGGAGCTGCGCCAGGCCCTCTCGCTGGGCATCGCGGTCAACGCCGACAGCCTGGACGAGCTGCGCCGCATCGACGAGCTGCGCGCGCCGGACTCCTCCTCGGTGCTGGGACTGCGGGTGAACCCGCAGGTCGGCACCGGCACGATCGGCGCGATGAGCACCGCGACCGCCACCTCCAAGTTCGGCGTCGCGCTGCGCGACCCGGGGGCCCGCGAGGCCGTCTTCCGCGCCTTCGCCGAACGGCCCTGGCTGACCCGGCTGCACGCGCACGTCGGCTCCCAGGGCTGCCCGCTGGAGCTGATCGCGGCGGGCATCGCCGAGACCTACCGGCTGGCCGAGGAGATCAACGCGACGCTCGGGGTCCGGCAGATCACCAGCATCGACATCGGCGGCGGCCTGCCGGTGAACTTCGACGGCGACGAGGTGGCCCCCACCTACGCCGACTACGTCGCCACGCTGCGCGCGGCCGTCCCCGGGCTGTTCGACGGCCGGTACGCGCTGGTCACCGAGTTCGGCCGGTCGCTGCTGGCCAAGAACGGCTTCGTCGCGGCGCTGGTGGAGTACACCAAGGACGCGGGCGGGCGGCGGGTGGCGATCACCCACGCGGGCGCGCAGGTCGCCACCCGCACGGTGCTCATGCCGGACGCCTGGCCGCTGCGGGTCGGCGCGTACGGCCCGGCGGGCGACCCCAAGGACGGCCCCCTGCTCGCCCAGGACGTCGCGGGCCCGTGCTGCTTCGCCGGTGACGTGGTCGCGCACGCCAGGGAGCTGCCGGAGCTGGCCGAGGGCGACATCGTCGTGCTGCACGACACCGGCGCCTACTACTTCTCCACCCCGTGGGCCTACAACAGCCTGCCCTATCCGGCGGTGCACGGCTTCACCGTCACGGCGGACGGCGACGTCCGGCTGAGCGAGGTGCGCCCGGCGCAGACCCTGGACGAGATCGCCGCGGCCAGCGGGCTGGCGCAGGCCGACGCGCTGACCGGCCTCCTGGCGGCCATCGCCTGACGCCCGCCGTCCCAACTATGGCGGTATGTCCTGGTTTGTGCGGATTGTTTTCGCGGGTGAGGGTATGTCTACCAGCGAGTATGGAGTTCTCGCTCCATTTCGGGGGAACCTTCCGGGCCGTTGCCCGGGAGGCGCGACAGGCGGCTCTCCGCCTTGAGGGCCGCCGGATCCGGGGGAACCCACATGCGCAAGACGCTCACCGGCCTGGGGATGGCATTCTGCTTGGCGCTGGCCCCGGCCGCCACCGCTGTGGCGGACACGCCCGTCGTCCAGAGCCAGGCGACGCCGAGCCCGCAACCGACCGAGACCAGATACGACGAGGGCGGCGGCAACGGCGGGCTGTGGGGCCTGCTGGGGCTGCTCGGACTGCTGGGACTCGCGGGCCTGCGCAAGGGCCGCAACCCGGTGGGGACGGCTGAGCACATGACCACCCGTCCCACAGGCACCACAGGTACCACCGGGACCACCGGCACCACGACAGGGACCACGACGGGGACCACCGCCAACCCCAGCCGTCCGCAGCGTCCGTAGGAAGGACGCGGGCGGTGCCCGGCGACGCTCCGGCGCGCCGGGCACCGCGCTGCCCGCCCCCCGGACGCAGCCGGTGCGGTGAGCCTCAGGCGGGGCAGGTGGCGATGACGGCGGTGGCGTCCAGTTCCGCCGAGAGCGTGGCCCGCGCCGGGAGCCCCGCGGCCACGGCGGCCCGGACGGTGGCCGCGGCCTGCCGTTCGCTGGTCTCCACCAGCAGGTGCCCGCCCGGCGCGAGCCAGCCGGACGCCCCCGCGATCACCCGCCGCACCACGTCGAGCCCGTCGCCGCCGCCGTCGAGCGCCGTCAGCGGCTCGTGCAGGCGGGCCTCGGGCGGCAGCAGGCCGACCGACTCGGTGGGCACGTAGGGCGGGCTGGCGATCAGGATGCCGACGCGGCCGCGTAGCGAGCCGGGGAGGGCGTCGTACAGGTCGCCCTGGTGGACGTGGCCGCCGGGCAGGTTGAGCCGGGCGCAGCGCACGGCGGCGGGGTCGAGGTCGGCCGCGTGCACCTCGGTCTCCTCCCCCAGCGCCGCCGCGACCGCGGCGCCCATCGCGCCCGAGCCGCAGCACAGGTCGAGGACGACGGGCGGACGGCCGGCCCGGCGGGCCAGCGCGACGGCCTGACGGATGAGGAACTCGGTGCGCGGACGCGGCACGAACACGCCGGGCTCGACGGCGATGCGCAGACCGCAGAACCGCGCCCAGCCCAGGACGTGCTCAAGAGGCAGACCGCCGGCCCGCCGCTCGACCATCGCGGCCAGCTCGGCGGGGGTACGGGCGGTGGAGACCAGCAACTCGGCCTCGTCCTCGGCGAAGACGCAGCCGGCGGCGCGCAGCCGGGCGACGACGGCGGACACGGGGATCGAAGAGGGGGACATGGGGAGCCTTTCGGGATGCCGATGGGCGCTCCCCGCGGTCACCCGACCCCGGCGGGCCGGACGAGTGCCGGAAGGGAGCCCCAGCCTGACGAAGCGGGAATGGGTCTCACCTCCTACGGACGATCTCGGCCAGAGAACCGTCACAGTACCAGAGCCGATCCGGCCCGACGCGGGCGGCCACCGGGGATCTCCCCCGGTCACGCGCCCGCCGCCATGCGGATGATCATGTAGTAAAATGTCCGGGAGCTCGGCCGCGGAGATCGTCCCGGCGAGCACGAGGCGGCCCGCGGGAGCCGCGCGAGAGATCCCGCCGATCACACGACACAGACGAAGCGCACACCACTACGGTGTGCGCTTTTTGTCGTGCCAGAAAGCCGGACCGCAGTGAGAGGAACCAGGCACGCATGCCGCACCACGACGACGACAACAAGATCAGCCTGCCCAGGCAGTTCGCCCGCACCCGGCGGTTCACCCTGGGCGCCCCCTCGGCCTTCACCGTCTCGGCGGACGGCTCAATCGTGCTGTTCCTGCGCAGCCGCGCCGGCGACGACCCGGTCACCTGCCTCTGGGCCCTGGACGCCGCCTCCGGCGAGGAGCGGCTGCTCGCCGACCCCGCCGCGCTGACCGGCGGCGGCACCCAGGGGATCGGCTCCTACGCCACGGACGACGCGGCCGGCCTGGCGGTGTTCACCCTGGCGGGCGCGCTGTGGGCGGTGGACGTCCCGACCGGCGCGGCCCGTACGCTCCCGGCGCTCGGCACGGCCCGCGACCCGCGGCCCGACCCGGCCGGGCGGCTGGTCGCCTACCTCTCCGGCGGCGCGCTGCGGGTGATCGGCGCGGACGGCGCCGGCGACCGCGCCGTGGCCGAGCCCGACGGGCCGGACGTGCGGTTCGGCGTCGCCGAGTACGCCGCGTCCGCCTCGATAGGCCGCTCCCGCGGCTACTGGTGGTCCCCCGACGGCGCCCGCCTGCTGACGGCCCGGGTGGACGAGGCCCGCGTCGCGCTCTGGCACGTGGGCGACCCCGCCGAGCCCGCGCGTCCGCCCCGGGCCGTGCGCTACCCGGCGGCCGGCACCGCCAACGCCGACGTCACCCTCTGGATCGCCGGGGTGGACGGCGGGGTGGACGGCGGGGTGGACGGCGGGGTGGACGGCGGGCGCGTCGAGGTCGCCTGGGACCGGGCCGCCTTCGAGTACGTGACGGCCGCCGGCTGGGACGCCCACGGCCCGTACCTCTCGGTGCAGAGCAGGGACCAGCGGACGGTCCGGGTGCTGGCCGCCGACCCGGACTCCGGCCGCACGCGGCTGCTGGCCGAGCAGCACGATCCGTACTGGGTGCAGCTCGTCCCGGGCACGCCCGCCCGTACGGGTTCCGGCCGCCTGGTCGCCCACGCCGACCTGGACGGCACGCGGCGGCTCACCGTCGGCGGCGTCCCGGTCACGCCGCCCGGCCTGCACCTGGAGGCGGTTCTCGGCGTGGACGGCGAGGGCGTGCTCTTCACCGCCTCCGACGACCCCGCGCAGACCCATCTGTGGCTGCACACCCCAGAGGCGGGCGCCCGCCGGCTCAGCGTCGCACCGGGGGTACACGGCGGCATCCGGCGCGCGGGCACCCTCGTCCACGTCATCCGCACCGCCGAACACCCCGGCGAGCGCGTCCGCGTGGAACGTGCGCCGGCCGGGGCGGCGTCCCCGTCGACGCGCGGCGGGGTCGAGGTGGCGTCGGTGGCGGAGCGGCCGGTGCTGGCGCTGCGCCGGCTGTCGCTCGTCACCACCGGCCGCGAACTGCGCAGCCACCTGCACCTGCCCTCCTGGCACCGTCCCGGCGACCCGGCGCTGCCGGTCCTGCTGGACCCGTACGCCGGGCCGGCCGGGCGCCGGGTCACCGACGAGCAGGCGGCGATGATGTTCGTCTCGCAGTGGTTCGCCGAGCAGGGCTTCGCCGTCCTGGTCACCGACGGGGCCGGCACGCCGGGCCGCGGCCCCGGCTGGGAGCGCGAGGTGCACGGCGACATGTTCGGCCCCGTGCTGGAGGACCAGGTGGCCGCCCTGCACGCGGTCGCCGCCCGGCACCCGGAGCTGGACCTGCGCCGGGTCGCGATGCGCGGCTGGTCGTTCGCGGGCACGCTGGCCGTCATGGCGGTGCTGCGCCGTCCCGACGTCTTCCACGCCGCCGTCGCCGGCGCCGGCACCAGCGAGCAGCGCCTGTACGACACCCACTGGCGGGAACGTTTCCTCGGCCACCCGGACCGCCACCCCGAACGCTACGACGCCTGCTCGACCCTGGTCGAGGCGCACACGCTGGCCCGGCCCCTGCAGCTCATCCACGGCCTGTCCGACGGCAACGTGTTCCCGGCGGGCACGCTGCGCCTGTCGTCCGCGCTGCTGGCCGCGGGACGCCCGCACGAGGTGCTGCCGCTGTCCGGCGCCTCCCACGCCCCCACCTCGGACGAGGACGTCTTCGAGGGCATGCTCCTCCTCCAGCTCGACTTCCTCCACCGCCACCTGAACCGGTAGCAGGCCCGGCCGTCCCCTCCCCTACGATGCCCACAAATCCAGAAATGGACGAGAAGGGCGACATGGGCGACCAATCTCGGCAGAACGGTCACGCCACGGGCAGGGGCGGGGCCGTCGCCCGTGCGATCACGGAGGTGTTCGCGCCGCAGTACGTCGCGGTCGCGATGCCACCGGTGACCGGCGCGGCCGGGCTCGGCGGGCCGGGACTGGCGTGGGGCCTGCTGGCGGCGGCGATGTGCGCGGGCGTCCCGGCGGCGGTGATCGCGGCCGGGGTCCGGCGCGGCCGTCTGGACTCGATCCATCTGGTCGAACGCGCCTCGCGCCGGGGCCCGATGCTGGTCGGTCTGGTCGCGGTGGTGGTTGGGCTGGCCGTGCTGGTGCTCGCGGGCGCGCCGCGGCTCGTGCTGGCGGGCACGGCGGTCGTGCTGGCCCACGTCCTGCCTCCGGTGCCCGTGGCGGTGTGCGGGACGGCCCTGGTCGTGGTGATCGCGTGGGCCCGGACCCGGGTCTCGCACCACACCGCGGCCCAGACCGTCGCCGGCGCCGTCACCGGTGGCGCGACCGCCGCCGCGACCCTGGCCGTCCTGCTGTAGCCGGCCGGAACCCGGGGACGGCGCGGACCGGCCGCGCCGCCCCCCAGCCCTTCGGTCACCGATCGCCCGCCTGCGTCAGGACGGGGTTCCGGTCCCGAGCAGGCCGGCGCCGAGACGGGTGACCTGGTGGATGACCATGTTGGCGTGCCGGGTGCTGGCGATCAGGCCGGCCCGGTGCAGCACCTGGGCATGGGCGCTGGCCGACGACAACGACGTGCCGGTACGGCGGGCCAGCTCGCTGGTGGTGCAGCCGGTGGTGGCGGCGACGCAGCGCAGGACGCGGGCCCGGTTCGCGCCGAGGAGGTCGGGCAGCGGGTCGCCGGGGCCCGGTTCCGGGGCGCGGCGCGGAGCCGGGAAGAGCAGCACGGGAGGCAACGTGGGATCGGCCAGCGCCACCGGGGTGAACCGGCAGAAGTAGGACGGGATCAGCGTCAGGCCGCGACCGCGGAGGTGGATCTCGTACCGGCCGGGGGCGTAGTCGATCTCCAGGACGGGCGCCCGCCAGCGGGTGCTCGGCGTGAGGGCGGAGAGCATGGCGTCCACGCCCTGGTCGGTGAGCAGGCGGGTGAGCCTGGCGCGTTCGCGGCCCAGCGCGCGTTCCATCGTGGCGCGGCAGGGGGCGAAGGTGACCTGGCAGTAGCGGCCCGCCAGGCGGGCCACGTGGCGGACGGCCCGCCGGTGCCCGCGGGCCAGGCCGTCGAGGCCGGCGGGCAGGGTGACGTGCCGGCGGAGCTGGTCGATCTCGTGCCGCACGCGGAGGGCCGGGGTGTCGGCCAGCGCCTCGACGCCGGTCGTCAGCCCCGACTGGGCCTCGTACGGGGTCAGGAAGTCCGGGAAGTAGGCCTTGATCGGCATCAGCGGGGCCAGCGTCTCGCGCACCGGCCGCAGCAGTCCCGATCCGGCCAGGTCGGCGCGCGCCCGCCGCCGCCAGGCCGCCATGTCGTCGCCCCCGCCGGGTCTCTGCAGCACGTGCAGGCTCATCGCCATCTCCCACAGCTCGTCGATGCGGGAGGCGATGCGCACCCGGGCCAGGTCCTCTCCGGTGAAGATGATCCTCAAGGTTCCCCTGGTCATGCCGGCATCGTCACCCGGCCGGCTGGCAGCACGATCATCATCGGATTGACGGCCTCCGACCTGCGTGTTCCGGCCCGGCCAGGAACAGGGTGACCCGCGGCGCCGATCCGGGCTGAACTTGGTCCCGGACCTGACCCGCATCTCATGGAGAGGATCACGCATGACCCGTCGTGTCTTCATCCCGCTCGGCGCCGCCGTGCTCGCGCTGGGCTGTCTCGGCGCGCCGTCCGGGGCCACCGCGCGCGCCGCGTCCTGCTGGGGCGGCCCCACGGTCACCATCCCGAACGGCAAGACGTACGCCACCAGGGTCTGCCCGACCTGGACGCAGACCCGCGTGCGGGAGATCCCCGCGCGCAACGGCGAGACGACCGGCTACCTGTTCCCCGGCGACAACTGGGTGGTCTGCCAGCGCAAGGGGGACGAGAACGACCAGCTCGGCGGCGGCCGCAACAACATCTGGCTCTACACCCAGGGCGACACCCAGGAGCACGAGTTCAACGGGTGGGGCTGGATCCCCGCGACGTCCGTCTCCTACGGCGGCGACTACCAGGCCATCCCCGGCGTGCCGTGGTGCACCGGCACCAACCCCAGATTCCCGTGAGAGGAACCGCTGTGAACCTTCGCTGCGCGCTCGCCGCCGGCGCCGTCCTGGTCGCGTCCCTGGCGTTCGCCCCGCCCGCCGAGGCGGGGCAGGCGTCCTGCTGGGGCGGTCCGACGGTGACGGACTACAAGGGCCGTACGTTCTCCACCAGCACCTGCCCGACCTGGATCCAGACCGCCGTGCTCGACCAGGCCGCGCTGCCCGGCGCCGAGACGACGGGGGTGCTGTTCCCGGGCGACAACTGGATGGTCTGCCAGCGCAGGAGCGGCGAGAACCCCGAGTACGGCGGCGGCCGGAACAACTACTGGCTCTACACCCAGGGCGACACCAGCAGGCTCCACGGCGGGTGGGGGTGGATCCCGGCGACCGCCGTCTCCTACGGCGGCGACTACCAGGCGATCCCCGGCGTGAAGCTCTGCCCGGCCGGCTTCTACGGCTGAGCCGGCGCCGCCCGAGCGCCCGCCCGTGCCCAGCACGGGCGGGGGCTCGCCGGGCGCGGGGTCATCGGCGGGCCGGGCGGATGACCAGGCGGCCGTAGGGGAGGTCGCCGGTCACCTGGACGTGCGGATGGCCGGGGCGGGGGCGGCCGGGGACCTTGCAGCTCACCCGCCCCCACTCGGACCGCACCCCGTCGGCGTTCGCGGTGGCGCCCGCGGGCAGGACGATCGTCGCGCTGCCGTAGGCCAGCAGCAGCTCGATGTCGATGCGCGCGTACGGCACGTGGGCCCGCGACAGGTCGAGCCGCACCTGGCCGTACCTGGAGTCGACGCACAGGCGGCGCGGGACCGCCCAGTCGCCGGTCCGGGTGACGGCGCCGCCGGTGGAGGTCAGCCGGACCACCTCGTCCGGCAGGTCGGCGACGATCGGCTCCAGCTCGCGGGCGGAGGTGGCGGTGAGCGCCAGTTCGAGCCGCTGCTCCAGCTCGTCGGGGTCGAGCCGGCCGTCCGCGTACGCCTGCTGGACCAGCTCGACCGCGCGCTCGCGGTCCGCGCCCGAGACGGTGCTCATCGGCTGACGGCCCTCTTGTACAGCCGCGTGGCCAGCGGCACGAACACGGCCAGGAGCAGCACGGACCACAGCAGCGACACCGGCACGGCGTGCCGCAGCGGCCAGGCGGCGGGCTGGGGCAGGGCGGCGCTGGTGTTGCCGAACAGCTCACGCGCGGCCTGGACGAGCGTGGAGACCGGATTCCACTCGGCGATCGGCCGCAGCGGGCCGGGCAGCCGCGTGCTGTCGGCGAACGCGTTGGACAGGAACACCAGCGGCAACGACGTGATGGTGGCGATGTTGTTGAACACCTCGGGCGTGCGCAGGGCCAGCGCGACCGTGGCCGTCACCCAGGAGAAGGCGTAGGAGAACAGCAGCAGCATCGCGAACCCGAGTGCCGCCTCCGCCGGCGAGCTGTGGACCCGCCAGCCGACCAGCAGGCCGACGAGCGCCATGGTGGCGATGCTGGTGACATTCATGATCACGTCGCTGACGGTCTGGCCGGTGAGCACCGCCGTGGGGGACATCGGCAGGGTGCGGAAGCGGTCGAAGATGCCCTTCTGCAGGTCCTGGGTGAGCGTGTAGCCGGTGATCTGCGCGCTGGTGACGATCGTCATGACGAAGATCCCGGGCAGCAGGTACTCGCCGTAGGACATGCCGGGCAGCTCGATCATGCTGCCGAAGACGTAGGTGAACAGCACCACGAACACGATGGGCAGCATGATCACGCCGCCCAGCAGGTCGGGGGCTCTGCGGATCTTGAGCGCGTTGCGCCTGGCGATGGTCAGGCCGTCGGCGGCGGCCAGCTGGAAGGCGTTCATCGGGCGGTCTCCCTGCTCTTCTCGTCGGCCTGGCGTCCGGTGAGGCTGAGGAACACGTCGTCGAGGGTGGGCCGGCGCAGCCCGGCGTCGCGTACGGCGATCCGCTCGGCGGCCAGGTGGCCGAGCGCCTGGGTCAGCGCGGCCGCGCCGCCGGTCACCGGGATCGTCATGCGCAGGGCGGCGGCGTCGATCCGCACCTCCCCCAGGGCCAGCGGCGCCAGGGCGCGGGCGGCGCTCTCCAGGCTCGCCGCGCTGGTCATCGAGAGCTGGATGCGGTCGCCGCCGACCTGGTCCTTCAGCTCCTCGGCCGTGCCGCGGGCGATCACCCGCCCGTGGTCGACCACCGCGATGCGGTCGGCGAGCCGGTCGGCCTCCTCCAGGTACTGGGTGGTCAGCAGGACGGTGGTGCCCTCCCGGACGAGCTCGGCGATGACGTCCCACAGGGCGATCCTGGCGCGGGGGTCGAGGCCGGTGGTGGGCTCGTCCAGGAACAGCACGGGCGGGTCGGCGACCAGCGCGCCGGCCAGGTCGAGGCGGCGCCGCATGCCGCCGGACCAGCCGCGCACCGGGCGGTCGGCGGCGTCGGCGAGGTCGAAGCGGTCCAGCAGCTCGCGGGCGCGCTCGCGGCTGCGCCGGGCGCCCAGGTGGTAGAGGCGGCCGACCATCTCCAGGTTCTCGGCGCCGGTGAGGTGGTCGTCCACGGCGGCGTACTGGCCGGACGCGCCGATGTGGGCACGCAGCCGGTGGGCGTCGCGGACGACGTCGAACCCGGCCACCGTGGCGTGGCCGGCGTCCGGTCGCAGGAGTGTGGTGAGGATCCTCACCGTGGTGGTCTTGCCGGCGCCGTTGGGGCCCAGCAGTCCTAACACCGTCCCCTCCGGGACGGTCAGGTCGACGCCGTCGAGGGCGGCCACGTCGCCGTACCTCTTGGTCAGCCCCTCGACCACGATCGCGTCTGGCATGTCGGTCTCCTCGGTCGTCAGGAACGGTGGATGTCGATGTCGCCGTGGGTGGTGTGGGCGTGGATCTCGACGGTCCGCGCCGCGTCGCCGGGGTCGTCGCCGGGGACGAGGGCGACGTTCACGGTGCCGTACCGGGAGCTGACGTCGAGCCAGGCGGAGGTGCCCTCGGGGACGCCGACGTCCAGGCCGCCGCCGGTGGTCTCCATGACGACCGTGCCGGACGCCACCTCGTGGATCTCCACACCGGCGTAGGCGGTCTTGGCGACGACGCCGGCCAGCGGGCGCTCCACGGTGATGTCGCCGTGGGCGCTGTTGAGCCGCAGCTCGCCGGTGACCTCGCCGAGGCGCACGTCGCCGTGGGCGGTCTTGACCGCGGCGGTGCCGTCGATCTCGCCGACGCGGATGTCGCCGTGGTTCGTGGTGATCTCGGCGTGCCCGCGGGCACGCGTGACGGAGACGGTGCCGTGGGTGCTCTTCAGGCGCAGCCGGCCGGCCTCCTCGACGCGGATGTCGCCGTACGTGGTGGTCGCCGTGACGTCGCCGAGCGGCCCGCGGCACGACAGGGCGCCGGACGTCCTGGCGTCGAGGCGGGAGCCGGCCGGCAGCTCGATCGTCACCTCCACCGAGCCCGTGCCGAGCAGCAGCGAACGCGCCCAGTCGGCGGGCGACTCGACCAGCTTGCCGAGCGAGAGCCCCCAGCCGAGCGCCGGCGCGCCCTGTTCCTTGTCGGCGCTCACCGTGAGCCTGCCGTCGGCGTAATGGACCTGGACGTGCCGGGCGGCCTGCACGTCGGCGTCGTTGTGCTCGTCGCTCGGGCGGACCTCGACCACGGTCTCGGCGCGGTCGCCCGCGACGACGCGGACGGCGGCGGTCGCCAGGTCGAGGACGGCGACGATGGGGCTGGACGTGTCGAAGGCCGGCATTCCGATCTCCCTGTCATCGGTCGTCATGGTCATCAGCGCACCCAGCCGCTGTAGCGGTTGCCGGTCTGCGGGGCCGGGCGCCGGGTGGCCCGGCGGGTGGCGTCGCCGGGGTCGAGCGCCGCGGAGACGGCGCGGACCAGCCAGGCATTGACGGACAGCCCGTCGCGCGCGGCCGCCTCCTCGATGCGCGGCTTGAGCGCCTCGGGCACTCGGAGTGAGATCCGGGACGTGCCGCCCTCGTCGGCCTCGGGGGCCGGTGGCGGGGCCGGCGGCGCGGGTGACCGGTCGCCCGGCCCGGCGCTCGCGGGCGGTTCGTCCGGTTCCGGGAACGAGTGGGCGGCGGGCGGTGACGTCACGACGAAGGCGGGGTCGCGCCCGCGCAGGCGCACCTCGACCGAGCCGGGCGCGAGGTCCTGGGTGATCTCGTCCGCGGCGGCCGACAGGGCCTCCAGCAGGGCGAGCCGGGCGGCCGACTCCAGAGTGGCGGCGAAGCGTTCGGCCAGCGCACGGGCCTCCTCGCCGCCCGTGCCGGCGGCGAGCATGAGCTCGCGCCGGAGTTGATCGACATACGGGGCAAGGTCCATGACGCCATCATGACACGTGAAGTGACGCCATCGCAATCCATAATGACGTCATCATGGCGTCATATGACGCCTCAGGCGGGCGGCCCGGACAGCGCGGTGACGACGCGGTGGCGCAGCAGCTCGTACTCCTCGCGGCACCGGCGCGGCGCGTCCGGGGGACGCTGCTGGAGCTGGGGATTCACGATGACCTCACCGGGGTGGAACTGGTCGGAGGTGAAGTCGATCTCAATGCCGCCGGGCAGCACGTTCCAGTAGTGGTGGCCGACCTTGACGCCGTCGGCGTGCACCTCGGCCAGGATCAGGTCTCCTCCGAGCAGGTCCTGGACCACCAGCGCGGTGATCCCGCACTGCCCCCTGGCCGGGTTGTCGGCCCGCCACTCCTCCCGCGCGGCGGTGTCGCAGGTGTCGGGCCCCCAGGCGGCACGCAACGTCGGCCGCAACAGTTCCAGTATCAGCATCCGGGGAGTGTCCCAGGCAGGACCGACAGTTCACGGGCCGTCCGGGGCGCGCGTCCCGCGCCGGGTTCCCGAAGGCCCTTCCCGCCCTGCGGCGCGAGCTGGACGCCGCCCCCTCCAGACGATCAGACCCTGATCACGCCAGGGTGTCGTCGAGGATCTTGTCGAGGAAGGCGTCCAGGTTGACCGTGGTCCTGGCGACGCGTTCGGCCACGCTCAGCGACTCGAACCGGACGCCCAGCTCGGTCTCCTTGCGCCCCCGGACGTACAGGGAGCAGGCCAGGTCGGCGCACATGTAGGCGCCCACCGTGTTGCCCTGCCGCCCCGCCGCGCCGACCCGGGGCGCGGTGAACAGCGCGACGCCGGTCCCGGCGTGCGGGGTCACGCAGACCGAGCAGAGCGTGCTCTTGGTGAAGCTCCTGCGCACCTCCTGGCCGAGCCGCAGCGCGACGCCGACCGGCGCGCCGCCGCGTTCGGCCACCAGGTACGCCCGCTCGGGCGCCCCCGGATCGCGCCAGCCCAGGAAGTCGAGGTCGGGCCAGGGCAGCTCGGGCAGCCCGCGCGGGACGGCGAGCCGGCGGGCCTCGCCCCTGGAGCAGTTGACGAAGGACGAGCGGATCTCGTTCTCGGTGACGGGGTTCATGACGTGCCTGCTTTCGAGGACGGGAGGAACAGGGCGGGCAGGAGGCAGAGCGCGACGGCGGCCAGCGCGACCCAGAAGGCGGGACGGTAGCCGCCGTGCTGGAGCAGCACGGCCACGCAGGCGGTGCCGGCCGCCGCGCCGACCTGCTGGCCGATGGCGTTGGCGGTGGTCGCGGCGGGCACCTTGGCCGGCGGCAGCGAGTGGTAGAGGGTGATCATGGTGGGCGAGACCGCGAGCGCGGCCCCCACCCCGCGGACGAACAGCGCCACCGGCAGCAGCGCCGTGCCCGCGCCGGGATCGGCCAGCGCGAACGGCAGCGTGCCGGCCGCCAGCAGGACCAGGCCCGTGACGACGATCCGGCGCGGGTTGCCGTGGAGGTCGATCAGCCGGCCGGCGGCCAGCACCGCGACGAGCATGCCGAGCCCCTGCGGCGCGAGCACCAGCCCGGCGCCGAGCGCGCCCGCCCCCTCGGCCGTCTGGACGAACAGCGGCACCAGGAACACGGCGGCGAACAGGGAGAAGTTGGCCAGGAAGGCCAGCGCGGCAGAGGCGGCGAAGGCCCGGTCGCGGAACAGGCCGGGCTCGACGATCCGCGGCCCGGAGGTGCGGGCGGCCCGCCACAGGCAGACGGCCAGCAGCAGCGCGCCGGCGGCCGCGGTCAGCGCGGCCACGGGCTCACCGGCACCGCTCAGCCCGTGCAGCAGCAGGGTCAGGCCGCCGCTCACACCGAGCAGGCCGGCCACGTCGAGGCGTTCGGCCGGGCCGCCGGGCCGGGCGGTGCGGACGTACAGAGCCGACAGGACGACGCCCGCCGCCACGAACGGGACGTTGACCAGGAACACCCACCGCCACGACAGCGTCTCCAGCAGCACGCCGCCGACGACCGGCCCGAGGACGGGCGCGAGCACGGCGGGCACGGCCATCAGCGCCATCATCCGGCCGAGCCGCTCGCGCCCGGCCAGCTCGACGACGATGATCCGGCTGAGCGGGAAGAGCATGCCCGCCCCGGCCCCCTGCGCGACGCGGAAGGCGACGAGGCTGCCGAGCGACCAGGCCGACCCGCACAGGATCGAGCCGGTCAGGAACACGGCGAGCGAGGCGGTCCAGGCCGTGCCGGCGCCGAACCGCTGGGCCGCCCACCCGGTCGCCGGGATGACCGCGGCCAGGGCGAGCAGGTAGGCGGTCGTCACCCATTGGGTGGCCGCCAGGTCGGTGGAGAACGCGCGGGCCAGGGTGTGCGTGGCGACGCCGACGATCGTGCCGTCGAGCAGCGCGGTGAACGCGCCCAGGGTGAGCACGCCGGCGACCGTCAGCAGCCGCCGGTCGAGGCCGGGCCGGGTCGCGGTCGTACCGGTCATGGGGAAACCTGCCAATGTCTCAGTGCGCTGTCGAGCGCGTCGATGATCGAGTCCCACGAGCTGCGGACGTCGCGGGCCGCCTGGAAGCCGCCGCGGGCCTCCAGGTTGGTGAAGCCGTGGAAGGTGCTGCGCAGCAGCCGGATGGCGTCGGTGTGGGCCGGCTCGGGCAGCCCGTACGCGGCCACGACCGCGTTGGTGGTGGTGAAGATGCGCTGGACGTCGGCGCACCCGGCGACGATCTCGGGGTCGAGCCGGAGCTGGGTGGCCTCGTACAGGCCCGGGTGGGCGAGCGCGAAGTCGCGGTAGGCGGCGGCGAAGGCGGCCAGCGCGTCCTTGCCCGCCTTGCCGGCCACCGCCGCGGTCAGGGCGTCGGCCTGGATGCGGGCGGCGCGCAGCGCCACCCGGACGCGCAGGTCCTGGAGGTTCCTGACGTGGGAGTAGAGGCTGGCGTCCGCGACGCCGAAGCGGCGCGCCAGGGCCGAGACCGTCAGGTTGTCGAACCCGGCCTCGTCGGCCAGCTCCCCGGCCGCCTCCGTCACGCGGTCCGCCGTCAGACCGGCCCGAGCCATCATGATCCACCTCCGCAGCAGGAAACCTAACCTTCCTAGGTTTTATCCTAGGGGTCCTAGGTTTCGCAAATCAGGAAAACTTGGGATCAGGTTGGACCGTGGCTGGAGCAGCCGTTCGTAACGTGGCGGACATGAGAGTGCTCGTCGATCTGAACCGCTGCCTGAGCTACGGCCAGTGCGTGTTCGCGGCGCCGGCGGTCTTCCGGTTCCACGGCGCCGAGTCCCTCGAGTACGACTACGCCCCGGCCGACGCGCTGCGCGAGCAGGTGCGCGAGGCCGCCGCGGCCTGCCCGGTGCAGGCGATCACCTGCTCGCCGGACGACCATGCGTAGCGCGGTGATCGTGGGCGCCTCGCTGGCCGGCCTGCGGGCCGCCGAGACGCTGCGGGCCGAGGGCTTCACCGGGGAGCTGACCCTGATCGGCGACGAGCCGTACGAGCCCTACGACCGGCCGCCGCTGTCCAAGCAGGTGCTGGCCGGACGGGCCGCGCCCGCGGACACCGCGCTCGTCACGGCGCGGGACCTGCGGGCGCGCCGGCTGCTCGGCGAGCCCGCCACCGGCCTGGACCTGCACACCCGGCAGGTACGTCTGGCCGGCGGGCGCGAGATCGGCTTCGACCGGGTGCTGATCGCCACCGGCACCCGCGCGCGCCCCTGGCCCGAGCCCGCCGAGGCGGCCCTGACCGGCGTGTTCACCCTGCGCGGACGCGACGACGCGGCGAGCCTGCGGGCCGCGCTCGCCGCCGGGCCGAGCCGGGTGCTGGTCATCGGCGGCGGGTTCACCGGCTCGGAGATCGCCTCCGTGTGCCGCGAGATGGGCCTGGCCGTGACGGTCGCGGAACGCGGCCCCGCCCCGCTGGCCGGGGCCCTGGGCGCGGCGGCCGGCAGCGTGGCCGCCCGGCTGCACCGCGAGCACGGCGTGGACCTGCGGGTGAACACCACGGTGATGGCGCTGGAGGGCGACGCCGAAGGCCGGCTGCGCGCGGCGCACCTGTCCGACGGCGACGTGCTGCCGGTCGAGGTCGCGGTGGTGGCGCTCGGGGCCGTCCGCAACACCGAGTGGCTGGCCGGGTCGGGCCTGGCGGCCGACGCGCGCGGGGTGGTGTGCGACGCCGCCTGCCGGGCCTTCGACGCCGACGCGATCGTCACCTCCGACGTGTTCGTGGCCGGCGACGTGGCGCGCTGGCCGCACCCGCACTACGACGGCCTGCTGCTGGCCGTGGAGCACTGGGACAACGCGGTGCGCCAGGCGGCCACCGCCGCGCACAACATGGTCGCCGACCGGCCGCGCCCGCACCGGGGGCTGCCGGCGTTCTGGTCCTACCAGTTCGGCGTCAGCATCAAGTCCGTCGGACTGCCGACGATCGCCGACGAGGTGGTGGTCACGCAGGGCTCGGTGGCCGAGCGCCGTTTCGTGGCCTGTTTCGGCCGCCAGGGCCGGTGCGTGGCGGCGGTCGCGGTGGACGCCCCGCGCTCGCTGCCCGCCTACGCCGGGCTCATCGAGGCGGCCGCGCCCTTCCCGCCCGACCTGCGGGCCGCCGACGGGCCGCGCACGCTGCTCCCGGTGCCCGCCGGCCTGGCCGTGGACGGCCAGTCCACGCACAGCCCGACGGCCGCGGTGACCGGACAGGGCCCGACCGCGCGCGAGGTGCCGCGCGAGCGCGACCCCCGCTCGCCGCTGACCGCGCCGCCGCTGGAATGAGAGCCGGAGGACGACCATGGCCCACCAGGTGACGCAGAGCCTGTTCGCGCAGGTCCTGGACGAGGCGAGCCGCCCTGACCCGTACCCGCTGTACGCCCGGCTGCGCGAGACGCCCGTCTCCCGCCAGGGGGACGACCTGTACGCCGTCAGCACGTACGCCGAGATCGTCTCGCTGCTGCACGACCCTCGGATCAGCTCCGACGAGCGCAAGAGCAGAAGCGGCTCCGGCTCGTTCGGCGCCTCCGGCAGGCTGATGGCCGGGCAGAACGCCCAGGACGGCCAGGAGTCGCGGAAACCGGCGTTCATCTTCCTCGACCCGCCCGACCACGACCGGCTGCGGCGGATCGTCATGCGGCACTTCACCCCTGAGCGCGTCAACCGGCTCGGGGAGCACGTGGTGTCGCTGGTGGCCGAGCTGCTCGACCGGCGCGCCGGCCAGGACTCCATGGACGTGGTAGACGACCTGGCCTACCCGCTGCCGGTCACGGTGATCTGCGACCTGCTCGGCGTGCCCAAGGAGGACGAGCCGCGCTTCCACGGCTGGGCCTCGGCGCTGGCCCGCACGCTGGACCCGCCCGAGGGGCTGTCGGCGGAGGAGGTGCGGCAGGCCGAGGCGGCCGCGCCGGAGCTGCGCGCGTACCTGGTGGAGCTGGCCGGCGAGCGGCACGCCCGCCCGTCGGACGACCTGCTGTCGGCGCTGCTCACCGACGGCGAGGCCGAGCGCATGGACGCCCCGGAGATCATCGCGACGATGGCCCTGCTGCTCATCGCCGGTCACGAGACCACCGTCAACCTGATCGCCAACGGCATGCTGACGTTCCTGCGCAACCCGGAGGCGCTGGCGCGGCTGCGCGCCGACCCGGGGCTGATCGTGCCGGCCGTCGAGGAGGTGCTGCGCTACGACCCGCCGGTGCAGTTCCGCACCCGCACGACGCTGGCCGACATCGAGATCGCCGGGGTCACCGTCCCCCAGGGCGCGGACGTGGCGCTGCTGCTGGCCTCGGGCAGCCGGGACCCGGCCCGTTTCCCCGGCGCCGACCGCTTCGACCCGGCGCGGCGGGACAACCAGCATCTGGGGTTCGGCGGGGGCGTCCACTACTGCGTGGGGGCGCCGCTGGCCCGGATCGAGGCGCGGGTCGCGCTGGGCGCGCTGGTGAGCAGGCTGGTCGGGCCGGAACTGGCCGCAGGCCCGCCGCCGTACCGGCACAGCGCGTCGCTGCGCGGGCCCGCGCACCTGCTGGTGGGCTTCGACCGCCTGCTCTGACCCCTGCCTGCTCTGAGGCCTGCCTGCTCTGAGGCCCGCCTGCTCTGAGGCCCGCCTGCTCTAGCGCCCGTCGAGGACGCGGGCCAGGGCGTCCAGGGTCTCCTGCCGGGTGCCCGGGGGCGGCGAGACGCGCAGCACCGGCTCCCGCAGGTCGAGCGGGGCGCGGGCGACCGGCGCGACGCCCACCAGCAGGCCCGCCCCGGCCGCCGCCGCGGCCGTCCTGGTGGGGTCCGCGCCGCCGGGCGGGCGCAGGGTGACGATGGCCGTCGGCTCGTCGTACGGCTCCACCACCCGCCAGCCGCCCCTGCCGTCGAGCGTGCGCCGGGCCGCCGCGCCCAGCTCGGCGAGGTGGGCGCGGACCGCGTCCGGCCCCAGCTCGTGGTGCTCCAGGACGGCGACGCCGAGGCCGATCCGCGCCGCCACCGCCGACTCGGCGCTCTCGTAGCGCGCGGCGCCGGGCAGCGGCCCGGTGCGCGGCGGGTCCTCCAGCCAGACGTGGCCGCCGAGCGCGGGGGCCGCCGCGTCCATGTCCTCGGTGAGACCGGGCACGATCAGGAAGCCGACGCCGCGCGGCCCGGCCAGCCACTTGCGGGAGGTGCCGACGTAGGCGGTGGCCCGCGCGCCGGTGACGTCGAGGTGGCCGAGCGACTGGCACACGTCCAGGACCAGGGGCACGCCGGCCTCCCGGCACAGGCGGCCGATCTCGCCGACCGGCTGCGCGGTGCCCCGGTGGGAGGGCAGGTGCGGCAGGGTGACCAGGTCCAGGCCGCGGCGCAGGGCGGCGGACAGGGCGTCGAGGTCGAGGCGGGCGTCGTCGTCGGCGGGCAGCTCGGCGAGGGTCCAGCCGCGCTCGGCGGCCAGGCGGCGCAGCAGCATGAGCGTGCTGCCGTACTCCGACCGGGTGAAGCCGACCCGGGCGCCCGGTGGCAGGCGCCAGCCGCCGAGCAGCGCCGCCATCGCGGCCGTGCCGCTCTCCAGGAAGGCGACGTCGGCCGCGGCCGCGCCGGTCAGGGCGGCCAGCGCGGCCCTGGGCGCGATCAGTCCCGGCACGGCGGCGTACCCGCCGAGCTCGCGCTCGCGCCGCAGGTGCTCGACCGTCGCGGCCAGTGCCCGGTCGCTGGGCACGTTGCAGCCGGCCGCGTCCAGGTGGCCGGACGGTGCGGCCGAGCGGGCGGCCCGCCAGCGTCCGGCGATCACGCCCCGGCCAGCAGCAGCCCGAAGTCGCCGTCGGGGTCGGTCCACGACCGCAGGACGGTGAACCCGGCCGCGGCCAGCTCCTCCCCCAGCGGCTCCAGCCGGAACTTGGCGCTGATCTCCGTCCGCATCTCCTCGCCCGCGGCGAAGTCGACGGTCAGGCCGAGCGCGCCGACCCGCACCCGCATGTCCCGGGTGGCCCGCAGGCGCATCTCGATCCACTCGTTGCGCTGGTCGTACAGGGCGACGTGCTCGAACGCCTCCGGCTCGAACCCGGCCGCCAGCTCCCGGTTGACCACGCGCAGGACGTTCCGGTTGAACGCGGCCGTCACCCCGGCGGCGTCGTCGTAGGCCGCGACCAGCCGCCCGGTGTCCTTCACCAGGTCGGCGCCGAGCAGGAACGTGTCGCCGGGCCGCAGGGTGGCGCGCAGTTCCTTCAGGAACACCTCGCGGGCGGCCGGTTCGAGGTTGCCGATCGTGCCGCCGAGGAAGGCCACCATGCGCCTGCCCGAGCGCGGCAGCAGCCGCAGGTGCCGCTCGAAGTCGGCGCACACCGCCCGCACCTCCAGCCCGGGGAAGCGCCCGCCCAGCCGGCGCGCCGCCGCCTCCAGGGTGACGGCGTCCACGTCCACCGGCGTGTACGCGCGCAGCGTGCCTGCGGCGGTGAGCGCGTCCAGCAGCAGCACGGTCTTCTCGCTCGTGCCCGAGCCCAGCTCGACCAGCGTGTCCGCGCCGGAGGCGGCGGCGATCCCGGCCGCCCGCGCGCGCAGGATCGTCAGCTCGCGGCGGGTCGGGTAGTACTCGGGCAACCGGGTGATGCGCGAGAACAGGTCGCTGCCCGCCTCGTCATAGAACCACTTGGGCGGCAGCCACTTGGGCGTGGCCGTCAGCCCGGTCCTGACGTCGTGTTCGAGCGCCTGGCGCAGGTAGCCGGGGTCAAGATGGTTGGTCACATGGACGGTCGGCTGGGTGACGGGCACGAGATCCTCCTTCGGAAGGTCACAACGGCTGGACGCGTACGTCGTCCGGCGTGGCGGTGAGCAGGCTGCGGTCGGGCGCCGCCTGCCAGCCGGGCCGGTCGTCGAGCGGCTCGCTGGCCACGTACACGCCGTCCTGGTCGGCGCGGAAGAACAGGGTGTCGCCCCAGACGGTCGCGGCGAGCGCCGTGCCGTCGCAGGCGAGCAGGTTCAGGCGGGCGGCGGGGTCCTTCTCCCCGGCGCGCACGACGACGTCGGCCAGCGCCGCGGCCAGGCCGAGACCGGCGCTGCCGCGGGCGAACACGGCGGCGGCCAGCCAGGCCGAGTCGCAGGGGCTCTCGGGCAGGTCGTCGGCCAGGTCCATGACCGCGTCGCGCTCGACCCGGCCGTTGTGGCTGAGCAACCAGCCGCCTCCGGCGAACGGCGCGGTGGCGCTCTCCTCCACCGGCATGCCGGTCGTGGCGCACCGCACGGCCGCGATCAGGCAGCCGGAACGGGCGATCTCGGCGAGCGCGGGCAGGTTGGCGTCGGCCCAGATGGGGATGGCGCGGCGGTAGCGCACCGGCTCCGGTCTGGCCGGGTCGTACCAGGCCATGCCGTAGCCGTCGGCGTTGACCGTGCCGTGGCGCTGCCGCCGGGGCGCGTACGACTGGGCGAGCAGGCCGTGCACCGGCTCGTGGATCAGCGCGGTCAGCGGGCGCGGGGCGCCGAGCCAGGCGGCGTGCCGGCACATCTAGGCCCGCTCGGCGTCGCGGGCGCAGCGGAAGCCGGTGAAGATCTGCCGCCGGACCGGGTAGTCCCAGTTGCGGAACGTCGTCCGCACCGCCGCCGGGTCGGCCGCCCACGAGCCGCCGCGCAGCACCCGGTACTCCTGCCCGAAGAAGACCTCGCTGTACTCCTTGTAGGGGAAGCTGCGGAACCCGGGATAGGGCTGGAACCACGACCCGGTCCACTCCCACACGTCGCCGACCATCTGCTCGGCCCCGTACGCGCTCGCCCCGGCGGGGTAGGCGCCCAGCGGGGCCGGCCGGGCCGCCCGGTGACCGAGGTTGGCGAGGTCGGGACGGGGGTCCTCGTCGCCCCACGGGTACTTGCGGGCCCGCCCGGCCTCCGGGTCCCAGCCGCACGCCTTCTCCCACTCGGCCTCGGTGGGCAGCCGCCGGCCCGCCCAGCGGGCGTAGGCGTCGGCCTCGTACCAGCTCACGTGCTGGACCGGCTCGTCCATCGGGACGGGCTCGGCGCGGCCGAAGCGGGTGCGCCACCAGGTGCCGCCCTCGCGGGTCCAGAACAGCGGCGCGCCGGCCCCGCTCTCCTGCCGCCAGCGCCAGCCGTCCGGGTGCCACCAGCGCGGATCGTCGTAGCCGCCGGACTCGACGAAGGCGGCGTAGGCGGCGTTGCCGACGGGCAGCCGGTCGATCCAGTAGGCGGGCAGGTCGACCCGGTGGGCGGGGCGCTCGTTGTCGTAGGCCCATGGCAGGGTGCCGGTGCCCATCTGGAAGGGGCCGGCGGGCACGTACACCTCGTCGGGGCCGGTGGCGCGGCCCGGCGGCAGGTCGCCGTCGCGGACCAGGCCGGGCTGCCGGGACAGCTGCCAGGTGGCCAGCATCGTCTCGTCGTGCTGGTGCTCGTGCTGGATGACCAGGCCGAACACGAACCCGTCGCGGTGCAGCGGTGCGGCGGCCTCCAGGTCGATCGCGTCCAGCACGTCGAGCACCCGGCCTCGTACGCCGCCGATGTACTTCCTGGCCTCGGCCGGGCCGAGGATCGGCAGGGTGGGACGGTCCTTGCGGGGGTGCTTGAAGGCGTCGTAGATGTCGTCGATCTCGGGGCGCAGCGGCGTGATGCCGGCGGCCTCGCGCAGCACCCACAACTCCTCGTAGTTGCCGACGTGCGCGAGGTCCCACACCAGCGGCGACATCAGCGGGGAGTGCTGGCGCAGCAGGAGGTCGTCCTCGGCCTCGGTGTAGGTCAGCGAACGGTCGCGCACCGCGGTCAGCTCGGCGGCGATGCGTTCCTTGATGTCGTTCATGCCCGTCCTTCTCCGCTCAGCCAGGCCGGCAGGCGCCGCACCGGGTCCGTCATCAGGTCCATCAGGTCGGCCGCCGGGGAGCGGCCCGCGCTCACGTACCGGGCGGCGAAGCCGGACACGCCGTCGACCAGATCGGCGGGCGCGCCGAGCCGGGGCAGCGCCTCGACGGCGGCACGGAAGGCCGCCTCGGCGGCGCGGGCGAGCCGCGGGTCGGTCAGGCCGCACCTGGCGGCCACCTCCGCCAGGCCCGCGACGGGCTCGGCGGCCGACAGGGCGGCGTCGGCGGCGCGGTCATCGGTGATCAGGGCGTGGGTGACGGCGACGCACACCGGCCAGTCGTCGGGGTGCTGGGCGTCGAGGTAGCGGATCTCCAGCCAGCCGCGCGGCCGGACCGGCGGGAACAGCGTGGTGGCGTGGTAGGCCAGGTCGTCGGGGGTGGGCGGGCGCTCGCCCGCGCCGTCGAGCCAGTCGCGGAAGGTCGAGCCGTCGCCGACGGTGCGGTAGCGGCGCTCGTCCTCGCGGACGAGCATGAGCCGGGCGTCGAGCAGGTACGCCGCCCAGGCCGCCGCCGGGTCGCCGGAGCCGGGGACGGGCGCGGTGCGGGTCGGGTCCAGGTTCTCCCAGACGGCCTGGCGGCCCGACATCCAGCCGCAGGGGCGTCCGCGGCTCAGCGGCGAGTTGCTGAAGGCCGCGATCAGGACGGGCCCGAGCAGCCTGGCGCGCTCCCACCGGACCGCCGGCCGCTCCCCCAGGTCCACGTTCACCTGGACGGACGCGGTCGAGCACATCATCAGCGGCCCGTACGGGCGGCCCAGGAACTCGGCCATGGCGTCGTAGCGCGGCTGGCGGAGCTGCCGCCGGGCCGGGCGCAGCGGGTCGAGCCCCACACCGCCCAGCACCAGCCCGGCCCGCCCGAGCGCGGCGCGTACGGCGGCCACGTCGGCGGCCAGCCGTCCGATGGCCTCGGCGGGCGGCCCGGCCGGGCCCGACAGCTCGATCTGGCCGCCCGGCTCGTACGTCACCCGGCTCCCGCCGGCCAGCGCAGGGACGACCCGCTCGACCCGGTCCATCGGCACCTGCCGCGCCGGGTCCGCCCGGTCGAAGACCAGGAACTCCAGCTCGGCCCCCACCCGGTCGCCCGGGGCGGGGGCGAAGCACCGGCGTGCGAACTCCTCCACCTCCGGCACGCCCCGGAGCGGCTCGCCGGCCGCTCCCGAGGCGCCGGACCCGCCGGCCGCCGGGCCGGTCATCGCGTGGCGCATGTGCTTACAGACCCGCGAGACCCGCCAGCGTTACACGGAAATCTGGGGATCTGCCGAGATTTGCCCTTTTTGCGGCTCCTGGGCCGTCACCCGTGACGGCGGCGGGCCCTGAAGGCGGACATCAGGCGGTCGCGCGTGCCGTCGGACAACTTGCGCTCCGGCGGGAGCTCGCGCAGGGCCCGGACGGTCTCGCGGAACTGGTCGAGCTGCCGTGCGCAGTCGGCGCAGGCCGCCGCGTGCGCCTCGAACCCCTCGCGTTCGGGCCGGTCAAGAGCGCCGTCAAGGTAGGCGGTGATGAGTTCCACCAGCTCGTCGCACGTGAACCGCTTCACGACGTTGACCGCCTCACCTCTGCACGTTGAACCGTTTAACCTATTCTGACCGCTTCACGGACTGGTAGTAGCCTTCGAGCCGGTCGCGGACCGTGGCTCTTGCCCGGTGCAGGAGGACCCGTTGGTTGGCGGCCGAGATCTCCAGGATCTCGCAAACCTCCTCGGACGTGCATCCCTCCAGGTCACGCAGGGTGATGACGATCCGCTGCCGGGGCGGCAGCCCGGCCAGCGCCGCGCCGATGAGACCGCGCGCCTCCGAGGCGAGCACCGCGCCCTCCGGCGTCGGGCCGTGCTCCTTCTGGGCCGGCTCGGCGGGCGGCTCGAACGCGCTCCACGGCAGCGTGCGGCTCTCGCGCAGGCCGCGCTTCTTGGCGGTGTTGACCAGGATGCGGTAGACCCACGTCTTGACCGAGGAGCGCCCCTCGAACGCGTCGATGGCGCCGATGACCGCCAGCCACGTGTCCTGCACGACCTCCTCGGCCGAGTCGTCGGTGGAGACGTAGGACCTGGCCGCCCGCAACATCCCCCGCGACCAGGTGTCGAGGAGCGCGGCGAACATCGACTCGTCCCCGGCCCGCAGCGCCGCGACGACGACGTCGTCCGGGGGCAGCCCACCGCCCGCGAAAGGCCCCACGATCGTTTCCTCCCGGTCGAGCGTCGGGGACATCATGACATCGGGCCGCGCGTCGTCCACGCCCGGCCTGCCGCCGGGCCCGTGCGGGACGTCATGCTCCAGGCTAGCCCTCGCCCCCTCGCACCTGAAGATCGCACACCGGTCCGCGCCCGCACGTCGTACGGCGGCACCGATGGGAACCTTCCCCGGCGGAGGCCGTCCAGCCGTGCGGGACCGGGATCGCCGCAGGTCAGTCGCGGTCGTAGTGGCAGACGGCCTCCAGCATGACGCCGTGCGGGTCGAGCCAGAACGCGGCGTGGTAGGGCGGCGGGTACTCGGGGAACTCCCTGGGCTCGTGCAGCACCTCCGAGCCGAGCTCCACCGCCCGCGCGTGCGCCTCGGCCACCGCGGACCGGCTGCGCAGCGCGAACGCCAGATGTTGCAGCCCGGTGCGGTGCCGCGAGTAGTCCCCGGCCTCCTGCGAGGGGTAGAGGAACAGGTACGTGCCCGGCTTGTCGTCCGCCGGCATGTAGCCGATCTCCTCCTCGCTGCTGAAGAACTCCTTGAAGCCGAGGTACGGCAGGAGGGCGTCGTAGTACTCCTTGGCCGCCCGCATGTCGGGGACGTTGATGCCGATATGACCGATCATGCAGGGAGTATCGCGGCCCCGGCGGGCGACGGCAACGTGTCGGTCCCGGCTGTTACGGTCGCGGGCATGGGAAGAGGAGTGCCGCCGTCCGGCGGTGAGAAGGAGAGCCTGCACGCCAGCCTCGACCGCCACCGCGACGTCATCGTCTGGAAGCTTCAGGGCCTGGGCGAGGAGCAGGTCAGGCGGCCGATGACACCGTCCGGCACGTCGCTGCTCGGCATCGTCAAACACCTGGCCGCCGTCGAGTACGGCTGGTTCTGCTCGACGTTCGGCCGCGAGAGCGAGCCGCTGTGGTTCGCCCCCGAGGACGACTTCGCGATCGGCGAACGGGAGACCACCGAGCAGATCGTCGCCTTCTACGGCCGGGCCCGCGCCGCCGCCGACAAGGTGATCTCCGACCTCCCCCTCGACGAGCCCGGCACCTCGTGGGCGGGCCGCCGGGTGACCCTGCGCTGGGTGCTCATCCACATGATCGAGGACACCGTGCGCCACGCGGGCCACATGGACATCCTGCGCGAGCTGATCGACGGCGCCACCGGCGACCATCCCGGCTGACCACCCCGCGCTCCGGTCACAGGGTGGTGGGCAGCACCGCACGTCCGCGCACGCCGGGGTCGGCCGCGAACAGGGCCCCCGCCTCCGGCTGCTCCCGGGCGTCCACCCCGAGCCTCGACGTGGTGACGAACAGCCGGTCGAGGCCGGGGCCGCCGAACGTGACCGCGGTGACCTTGCCGACCGGCAGCCCCACCACGGCGTCGAGCCGCCCGTCGGGGGTGTACCGGTGCACGGCGAACCCCTGCCAGAGCGCCACCCACACCCCGCCCTCGGCGTCGACCGTCAGCCCGTCGGGCGCGCCCCGACCGGGGTCGATCGTCACGAACGGCCTGCGCCCGGTGAGCCCGCCCGCCGGGTCGTGGTCGAGGACGTCCACCCGGCCGGTGGCGGTGTCGGCGTAGTAGGCCAGGCTGCCGTCGGGGCTGAAGTCGAGGCCGTTGGAGACGGTCACGCCGCTGATCACCGGGCTGAGCGCGCCGTCCGGTCCGGCCACGTAGAGTGAGCCGGCTCCGGGGGTCTCGTCGTAGGGCATGCTGCCGATGTAGAAGCGGCCCTCGGGGTCGCAGCCGCCGTCGTTCATGCGCACGCCGGGGTCGCTCCACGCCTGGCCGAGCGGGCGCAGCGGCGCGTCGAGGTCGTCGGAGTCGGCCAGCAGCAGCTCGCGTTCGCCGGCGACCACGTAACCGCCGGACACGCGCGGGCGCAGGGCCGCGGCGACCGCGCCGACGTGCCGCCGCCGCACGCCGCCGGAGTCGTCGAGGGCGAGCACGTCGCCGGCCAGCATGTCCACCCACCGCAGCCCGCCCCAGCGGGCGGACCACACGGGCCCCTCGCCGTGCTCGGCCACCGGCCCGGTCACGGGATACGCCTGCACGCTCATACCGGCCTCCTCGGCCCGATCCTAGCGGCGGACGCGATCATCGTTTCCCGCCCGCGGGCACGGGGGCCTCCAGCGGCTCCGGCGCGGCGCGGTGCCGTACCGGCTGGAGCTGCGCCACCAGGAGGGCGGCGAGCACGATGACGGCGCCGGCCACCTGCGCGAGCGTGAGCCGCTGGCCGAGCACCAGCCAGCCGAGCGCGGTGGCGACCACGGGGCTGAGCAGCCCGAGGAAGGTGACCTTGGTGGCCGACAGCTCGCGGATGCCCCGGAACCACAGGGTGTAGGCCAGGGCCGAGCCGATGATCGCGAGGTAGGCGTACCCGGCGAGGTTCTCGCCGGTCAGGTGGGCGGGCGGCGGCCCCTCGACCAGGAACGTCACCGGGGCGAGCAGCAGGCCGCCGGCCGTCAGCTGCCATCCGGTGGTGGCCAGCAGCGGCGCGGGCGACTTCCAGCGCTTGCTGAGCACGACCCCGACCGCCATCACCACCGCGCCGCCCAGGGCGGCGGCCACGCCCAGCAGGTCGAGCCGGGCGTCGGCGCGCAGCACCAGCAGGCTCACCCCGGCCACGCCCGCCGCCGCGGCGAGCGCGACGCGCCAGGTCAGCCGCTCCCCCAGCAACCCCGCCGACAACAACGCGACCAGCAGCGGCTGGATGGCCCCGACGGTGGCGGCCACCCCTCCGGGCAGCCGGTACGCGCCCACGAACAACAACGCGAAGAACAACCCGATGTTGAGCGCACCGAGCACCAGCGCACGCCACCACCAGTTCCCCTGGGGCAGCCGGCGGGTGATCGCGATCAGGATCAGCCCGGCCGGCAGCGCGCGGATCAACGCGGCCAGCAAGGGGCGGCCGGGCGGGAGCAGTTCGGTCGTGATCAGATAGGTGGTCCCCCAGATGGCGGGGGTGAGGGCGGTCAGCAGAACGGTTCCCGTTCGATTACTTAGCACTAAGACAAATTACCCGAACGCCGACGTTCCGGCCAGGTGATTTTCCTCACCGCTAAGAGACTTGTAGGCTGCGAGGGTGGCTGACCAGGTCGACTACATCCTCAGGCAGTGGCACGCGCAGCGCCCTGACCTGGACGTCTCTCCCATGGCGGTGATCGGGCGGCTGTCGCGGCTGTCCCGGCTGATCGAGGCCGAGCTGGGCCGTACGTTCGCCAGGCACGGGCTCGACCGGGCCTCGTTCGACGTGCTGGCCACGTTGCGGCGCAGCGAGCCGCCCCACCGCTTGACCCCCGCCGCCCTGATGCGCGCCTCCATGGTCACCTCCGGGGCGGTCACCCAGCGGCTCGACCGGCTGGAGTCGCGGGGGCTGGTGCGGCGTACGCCCAGCGACTCCGACGGGCGCGGCGTGCACGTGACGCTCACCGCCGAAGGGCTCGCGCTGATCGACCGCGCGCTGCCGGACCACCTGGCGACCGAGCAGCGGATGTTGTCGGCGCTCACCGGGCAGCGGCGCGACGAGCTGGCCGCCACCCTGCGCGACCTGCTCGAATCCCTCGGCGACAACACCCCCTGACGCGGGCCGCCTGTCCGGCTGCGGACCGAGCCGGCGGGCGGCCATGGGTCGCGCCGGTCATTCCGAGGCGCCGCCCGCCGATCGGGTGGCCAGGGCGAACAGCAGGGCGACGGCCGCCAGCGCCGCGCCGGTCGCGTACGTGAGGGCCGCACCCGACGGCAGCGTGAGCCCGCCGAGCAGCGTGCCCGCGCCGATCCCCGCGTAGATCGCCGAGGAGTTGAGCGAGACCACCAGCGGCGCCTCCACGGGCGCGGCGGCGATGAGCCGGTGCTGCTGCGGCGGCGTCTGGCACCAGCTGCTCGCACCCCACGCCAGGACCAGCACGCCGACCAGCACCGCCGTGCCGCCCACCGGGCCGCCCACCGGGCCGCCCACCGGGCCGCCCACCGGGCCGCCCACCGGGCCGTCCGCCGTGCCATCCGCCGGGCCGGCCGCCGCCGTCCAGGCGAGCAGGCCCAGGCTGACGGCCATGACCAGGTACGCGACCGGCAGCACCCGGTGCGCGCCCCACCGGTCGGTGGCGTACCCGGCGGCCAGGTTGCCGAGGACGGCGCCGAGCCCGTACAGGAACAACATGCCCGCCGTCCCCTCCACGCCGACGGCGCGCAGGGCGGGCACGCTGTAGGCGTACACCGTGTAGCTGCCGGCCATCCCGAGCACGGTGAGCGGCAGGATGGCCCTCACCGCCGGCCGCCTCAGCACGTCCAGCCTGGTGCGCAGCGGCACCCGCGGCGCGCCCGGCAGCACCGGCATGATCGAGTACACCCCGGCGGCGACCGCCAGGCAGGCCACGGCCACCGCCCCCAGCGCGTACCGCCAGCCGAGCCGTTCGCCGGCCAGGTCGCCGAGCGGCACGCCGAGCGCCGTCGCGACCGTCAGCCCGCCCACCACCACGGCCAGCGCCCGCGCCCGCAGCTCGGGCCGCACCAGGACGGCCGCCACCGCGCCCGCGCCCGGCGTGTACGCCGCCGCCCCGGCCGCCGCCAGCACCCGGCTGACCACCAGCACGGGGAACGACGGCGCCAGCGCCGACCCCAGGTTGGCCAGTCCGAGCACGACCAGCGCCGTCACCAGCAGGGCCCGCCGCGGGACCCGCGCGGCGACGGTGGCCAGAACGGGTGACGACACCGCGTACGCGACGGCGAACACCGTCACCGACTGCCCGGCCGCCGCCTCGGTGACCTGCAGCGACGCGGCCAGGTCCGGCAGGAACCCGGCCACCACGAACGCGTCCGTCCCCACGGCGAACGTCCCGAGCGCCAGCACCAGCGTCGGGGCCAGGCCCCGGGACTCCGTCTTATTCGGGACATTCAACATCCCGATTCTCCTTCCAAGTGTGCGCCCGGCGGGCGGGGTCGAGTTCAGCCGCGAAGGCGTTCGTAGTGGCGGCGCGCGCGGTCGGGGGCGTTCGCCGGAGCCGCGTCCATGAGGTCGGCGACCGTCTGGGCGGCCAGCTCGCGCCGCCAGGCCAGCTCGGCCCGGCGCATGGCCGCCGCGACCCCGCACGGGTGCGCGAACTCGCGGGCGGGCGCCTCGGCCCCCGCGCCGCGCTGCCGGATCTCGGTGCACCGGAACGCCTCGTCCGGGCCCTCGACGGCGGCGACGACGTCCATGAGCGTGATCCGGGCGGGCGGCCTGGCCAGCCTGAACCCGCCCTGCGCGCCCGGCACCGAGGTCAGGATGCCCGCGCGGACCAGCGCCTGGAGCCGCTTCTTGAGGTAGACGGGCGGCAGCTCGAACAGCGCCGCCAGCCGTCCGGTGGGCAGCGGGGCCTCGTCCTCCAGCCACGCCAGCACCAGGCAGCAGTGGAGCCCCCACTCGACGCCTTCACCCATGCGCATGAAAGGGGATACTACATGTCCCTTTCAGGTCAGCCGCGGCGGCCCTGCCTGCCACGGGGTCCGGCCCTGCCGCGCCGGGCGCGCGGCTCCGGTTCGGCGGCGCCGGCCGTCCAGTGGGCGGGGCGGGTCAGGGCGGCGGGCAGTTTCGTGGCGGGGGTGCCCTTGGCGGCGTTGACCTGGGCCTGGGTGAGGAAGACGCAGCCGGTGAGGTCGGCCCCGGACAGGTCGGCGCCCCGCAGGTCGGCGCCGATCAGGTCGGCCAGGCGCAGGTCGGCCCCGCGCAGGTTCGCGCCGATGAGGTAGGCGCCGCGCAGGTTGGCCGCGCGCAGGTCGGCGCCCTTGAGGTTGGCGCCGATCAGGTCGGCGCCGCGGTGCTCCCTGCCCCGCCGACCGGCCCTGACCAGCTCGCTCGTACGCAGCAGCAGCGTGTTGACCTCCGCCCGGCAGGCGGCCACGTCGAGCCGCTCCAGGACGCCGGGGCTCTCCCGGGTCAGGCGCTCGGTCGCCTCGTACGCCGCCCGCAGCTCGGGGGCGATCTCCGCGGCGGCGTCGAGGGTCAGCGCCTCGGCGAGGTACCACAGCAGCTCGTGGAGCTGCCGCATGACCGGGAACACGGCGAACATCTGCCCGGACGTCTCGGGCGCGGCGCGCCAGTCGCGGCCCTCGAAGGTGACCTGGGAGACCTTCTGCCCGGCGCCGAAGCAGTCGAAGACGGTGCAGCCGGGGAAGCCGCGCTGCCGGAGCTCGGCGTGGATGCCGCAGCGGAAGTCGTCGCGCAAGTTGACGCAGGGGCGGCCGGCGTCTTTGGCGACGGCGAAGTCGGCGGAGGCGGCGAACGGCAGGGCCACGCAGCACAGGCCGAAACAGCTCTCGCAGTCGGCCAGCAGGCCGAGCTCGCGCGGGGTCCTCTCGGGCAACGCTCTCCTTGTCACGACGGGGTGTGCCCAGGGTACCGGCGGGGTCAGGGCCGCACGTACGGCGTGGTCGTGGTCAGCGGGACGAACCCGAGCCCGAGCAGGATCGGCCGGCTCTGGCCGGAGGCGTCGACCTGGAGATAGTCGTAGCCACGCGCGGCGGCCCGCCGGGCCCGCCAGGCGACCAGCGCCCGGTAGAGCCCGCGCCCCCGCCACTCCGGCACGGTGCCGCCGCCCCACAACCCGGCGAAGCTCGTGCCCGGGGACAGGTCGAGCCGGGCCGCGCTGACCGCCCGCCCGCCGGCCACCGCGAGGACGGGGACGACGGTGTCGTCGGCCAGGCGGGCCAGCAGATGGTCGCGCAGCCGGCGGCCGCCGGTGCCGAAGGCCTGCTCGTGCACCTCGACCAGCGACCGCACGCCCGCCGCGTCGGTGACCGGCACCAGACTCACGCCGTCGGGCGGCGCCACCTCGGTGTCGAGGTCGGCGACCCGGGCGACCATCACGGTCTCGGCGGGTTCGGCGGCGAACCCGGCGGCCAGGAGCCGGTCGGCCAGGTCGGCCGGCCGGTCGTGGGCGTACAGCTTCCACTCGAAGCCCAGGCCGAGGTCGCCGAAGAAGCGCACCTGGCGGGCGACGGCCGCGTCGGCGCCCTCCTCGTCGAGGCCGGACCACAGGACGCCGTTCCACGCGTGCGCGGGGCCGACCTGGCGGACGACGTCGGCGTCCCGCTCGACCCTGACGTCCGGCCCGTCGGGGCGCGCCTCCCGCCGCATCTGCCGGTCGAACAGCGCCAGCACCTCGTCATGATCCATCCCGCCGGGCCTGGTCACTCGGCGCCCGGCCAGTCGTCGCCCCAGTCGACGTCCCGGGCCAGCCGGTACAGCTCGCCCTGCCGCTTGGAGACGACCACGTCGTGCACGCCCTCGTCGGCGGTGCACAGCCGCAGCGACACCAGGCCCTTGCGCTTCTGCGGGTGGCGCAGGACGCGTGCCGCCGCCCGCGGCCACTGCCCCCGCACGGCGGCCACGTAGGAGAACTTCTCGTCCTCGAAGCCGAGCGTGCCGGACTTGACGCGGCGGTGCAGGGTGGTGCGCGGCAGGCGTACGGAGAAGTGGCACCAGTCGCGGCCCGGCTGGATCGGGCAGGGGCCGTCGTGCGGGCAGGGGGCGACGACGGTCAGGCCGCACCCGGTCAGCGCCTCGCGGGCGGTGACGATGTTGGCGTAGCCGGCGGGGGTGCCGGGCTCGATGACGATCACCATCGTCGCGTCCGCGGCCAGCCAGCGCACGACGTCGGCGTGGCGCTGCGCGGGCAGCTCGTTGAGGGCGTACGACATGGTGACCAGGTCGGCGGCGGGCCGGTCGAGCCCCGGGTCGATCGAGGCGCGCCGCCAGGTGACGTCGCGTACGGGCGCGGTCCTGGCCAGCCGCCGGCCGAGCTCGATGATCTGGGGGTCGTGCTCGACGACGGTGACCCGCTCCAGCGAGGGCCAGACCGGCCCGGCCGCCCAGACCGCCGCGCCGGTGCCGCCGCCCACGTCGAGCTGGGTCCGCGGCGCGAAGCCGGGGGTCATCGCGGCGGCCATGCGCATGGCCGTGCCCGCGGCGGCGTACGTGGCGGGCATGCGGTAGGCGGCGTAGGCCGCGATGTCGGCCGGGGTGCGCAGGTGCGGCGCGGCGGCGGACGGGCCGGTGCGGTAGCGCTCGGTGAGCTGTTCCGTCGCGCGGGACAGGTCGTGCGGCGCGAAGCGGGCCAGGGCCGAGTCCAGGGCGGTCCTGAGCTCGTCGGGAAGCATGGTCATCGTGTGGTCCTGGCGGTCGGTCGGGGTCGGGGACGGGGCGGGCGACCGCTGCCAGGCGAGGAACGACGCCTCTGACCTGTCCGGCGATGTCGCGACGCAGCGTACCAAGCGGGCGGGCCGCGGCGGCATCGGAGCTCAGAGCTGCACCGGTGTTTCCAGAGTGCGGCCCGCGGCGGCATCGGAGCTCAGCCGGGGGCCGGGGGCCGGAACAGGCGCCAGAACGACTGGGCCGCGGCGGCGTCACGGCGGCCGCCGCACACCCAGTGCGTGATCACGCCGATGAGCGCCCCGGCCAAGAAGGCGGCGTGCACGTCGGCGGGCACGTCCGCGAACCCCGCCGGGCGGCTGCCCGCGGCGAAGCGGCCGGTCAGCTCCTCGGTGAGCCGCTCGCGCATCCGGGCGGCGAAGCGGGCGCTGCCCTGGCCGCCCAGCATGCGCTCGTACAGGGTGGCGTTGGCGGCCACGTGGTCGAACAGCTCCGCCAGCGGGGCCGGCGGCCGGTCGCGGGGGGCGTCGAGCGGACACAGGGCCGCCGCCCGCGCCACGGCGGTGACGGCGTCCTCCATGGCGTCGGTGACCAGCGCGTCGACGTCCGGATAGTGCAGGTAGATGGTGGCGCGGTTGACCTCGGCGTGCTGGGCCAGCGCCGACATGGTGATGCTGCCCAGCTCCTGCCGGGCGGCCAGCTCCAGCACGGCGGCCTTGAGACGGGCGCGCGTACGCCGCGCGCGCGGATCATCCGGGTTCACGCCGCCACTATACGACACCTGTTGACTAATCGACAGTTGTCGCATAGATTGCCGGTCATGCGAATCGAAGTCTGGGCGGACATGGTCTGCGGATGGGCCCACATCGGGAAGCGGCGGCTGGAGAAGGCCCTCGCCTCCTGGGCGGGTGAGCCGGTCGAGGTGGTCTGGCGGCCGTTCCAGATCGATCCGTCGGCGCCGGCCAAGGCCGAGCCGCTGGCGGAGGTGCTGAGCGACCCCATGGTCGAGGAGGCGCTCCAGGTCTGCTCGCCCGGCCTGTCCCCGGCCGAGAACCGGGTGCGGGTGGCCGGCCTCGCCGCCGACGAAGGGCTCGGGCAGCAGTGGGGCGCGGCCTGGCGGCCCAACACGCTGGAGGCGCACCGGCTGATCGCCGTGGCGTACGAGACGGGCGGCGCGGCGCTGCAGTCGGCCGTGGTCGAGCGGGTGTTGTCGGCACACTTCGTCGAGACCCTCGACATCGGCGACCCGGCCGTGTTGTCGGCGATCGCCGCCGACACCGGGGTGCCGTGGGACGGCTGGGGCGCCGACCTGGTGCGCGAGCTGCTGCTCACGGGCAAGGCCAAGGGCGTGCGCACGTCGCCGACCATCGTGGCGGGCGGCCGCGCCCTGGCCGGCGCCCAGCCGCCGGACGTGATCAGGGACTTCCTGGCCGACGCCGCCGGTCACCCGGTCCGGCGGCTGCCCGCCGAGGTGGAGCGCCTGCGCCACGCCGAGTCGCTGCTCGACCAGCGCGACCCGCTCGGCGCGCTCACGCTGCTGCGCCCGCTGCTCGACGAGCACGGCGCGGATCGCGGGGTGCGGCTGCTGGCGGCCCGCGCGTACTTCGCCTCGGCCCAGCTCGGCCGGGCGCGTACGGCCCTGGAGAGCCTGGTCGCCGAGGCGCCCGACGACTCCTACGCCCGCCACCTCCTCGGCCGTACCCTGCACCGCCAGGGCCACCCTGAGCAGGCCGCCCCCCACCTGACCCTGGCCGCGGTCATGACCCCCGACTACGCCTGACGCTGAGCCCGTGGCGAACGCGACCCGCTCCCGCACCCCCGCGGGAGTAGGTTGCGGGGATGAGGATCGCCTATGACCAGGCCGGGCCCGCGTCGGGCGACGCCGTCGTGCTGGTCCATGCCGGGGTGGCCGATCGGCGCATGTGGGAGCACCAGTTCGCGGCGCTGTCGCGGCGTCATCGGGTGATCCGCTACGACCGGCGCGGCCACGGCGGGTCCGGTGACGCCGAGGGCGAGGTGTGCCACCACGAAGACCTGCTGGAGCTGATGGACACGCTGGAGGTCGGGCGGGCGGCGCTGGTCGGCTGCTCGATGGGCGGCGCGTACGCCGTGGAGGTCGCCCTGGCCGCGCCCGGCCGGGTGGCGGCCCTGGCGTTGATCGGTTCCGGCCTGGCCGGCCACCGGTGGCCGGCGGAGATGCTGGCGCAGGCCCGCGAACGCGTGCACACCTCGGTGCCCGCCGACCGGCTGGCCCGCTACCGCGAGGGCGGGGCGACCGGCGTCGATCCGCGTGACGTGCGGGCGATGGCGGAGGCCCACACGGCCTGGCAGGTCGCCGGGCCAGGCCGGAGCCGCGACGCGCTGCCCGGCCCGGTGTGGGAGGCGGCGGTGGAGATGTGCGCCCTGGTGTTCCAGCGGTCCTGGACCGGGCCCAGGTCGTCGGAGCGGTTCCTGTCCCCGCCGGCCGTCGGGCGGCTGCGCGAGGTCGCCGCGCCCACGCTGGTGATCAACGGCTTGTCGGACGTGCCGGGCATCCAGGAGGTGTCGGACATCCTGACGGCGGGCATTCCGGGCGCGCGCCGCCTCGACCTGCCCGAGACCGGCCACCTGGCGCCCCTCGAACGCCCCGAAGAGGTGACGGCGGCGTTGACGTCGTTCCTCGCGGAGGTCTTCCCCCGCCCCTGACGCTCCCGCGACCAGCGACCGTTCAGCGGCCGTTCAGCGGCCGGGCTCCAGGCGGCCCCAGGTGCGGCCGGTACGGGCGGTGTCCTCGGCCAGGATCTCCCCGATGGCCGCGGCCAGCAGGTCGCGGTGGCGCGCGGGCAGGCCGGCGGCCAGCGTCTCCAGGCGGGCCGCCACCCCGTCGTGGGCGCGCACCGCGATCTCCGCGCCCGCCGGGGTCAGCTCGATCAGACAGGCGCGGCGGTCACGCGCGTCGCGCACCCGGGCCACCAGCCCGCGCTTCTCGGCGCGGTCGACGAGCCCGGTCAGGCTCGACTTCTCCAGACGCAGCGCCCGGGTCAGCCCGGTCATCCCGATGGGCCCGCCGACCAGCAGGCACAGGAGCTGGGCCTGCTGCGGGGTCAGGTCGTGCTCCCTGCTGACCTCGCCGTAGACCTGCTCGACCAGGTGCGCCAGGCGGACGAGCGCCTCGGTGAGGCTCAGACCCGGGGCTTCGGTGGCGACCATGCGACCAGTGTAATTGACAGTAGTTGGCGACACGAACTAAATTTACTTCGCGACACCAACAGTTCGCACAACCAACCAATGGGTGAGCCCCTCATGCCCGACTACGGTCACGACCTGCAGTTCAGCGCCAACCTCGTCCCGGCCGCCGGGCAGGCGGACGAGGTCGTGGCCCTCGCCCAGCTCGCCGAGCGCGCCGGGCTGGACCTGGTGACCTTCCAGGACCACCCCTACCAGCCCGCCCTCCTCGACACCTGGACGCTGCTCAGCTTCGTCGCCGCGCGCACCGAGCGCATCCGGCTGGCCGGCAACGTGCACCCGCTGCCGCTGCGCCCGCCGGCCGTGCTCGCCCAGGCGGCGGCCAGCCTCGACCTGCTCAGCCACGGCCGGTTCGAGCTGGCGCTCGGCGCGGGCGGCTACCGGGACGCCATCGAGGCCATGGGCGGCCCCCGGCACACCCCGTCCGAGGCCGTGGCCGCGCTGGAGGAGGGCATCGGGATCATCCGCGCGGTCTGGGACACCGGCACGCGCGGCGGCGTCCACCACCGCGGCGAGCACTACCGGGTGGACGGGCTCAAGCGCGGCCCGCGACCGGCCCACGACATCGGGATCTGGCTCGGGGCCTACAAGCCGCGCATGCTCCGGCTCACCGGGCGGCTGGCCGACGGCTGGCTGCCCTCGCTCCCCTGCTTCCAGGACGTCGCCGCCCTCGGCGAGGGCAACGCCGTCATCGACGAGGCCGCGCTGGAGGCCGGGCGGTCGCCGTCCGACGTGCGGCGGCTGCTCAACCTGGGCGGCCCGCTGCCCGCCGCGCAGCTCGCCGAGCTCGCGCTCGTCCACGGGGTGAGCGTCTTCATCCTCATGTCCGGCGATCCGCGGGAGATCGAGCGCTTCGCCGCCGAGACCGCCCCGGCCGTACGGGAGCTGGTCGCCGCCGGACGCGGGCACTCACCGGAACCGGAGCCCGCCACCGGAACGCGCGCCGCGATCCAGGTCTGGGACGAGGCCACCAGGCCCACCGCGCCCGACCCCGACCCCGGCCGCCGGTACACCCCGGCGGAGCAGGCCGCCGGGCAGCACCTCGTGGACGTGCACGACCACCTGCGCGCCGAGCTGGCCCAGCTCCGCGACCTCGTCGAGCAGGTGGCCGCGGGCACGATCGACGCGGGGGCGGCCCGTTCGCAGATCGCGACCATGACGATGCGGCAGAACAACTGGACGCTGGGGGCGTACTGCGAGTCGTACTGCAGGCTGGTCACCATGCACCACACCGGCGAGGACAGCATGGTCTTCCCGAAGCTGCGCCGCGCCGAACCGGGGCTCGCGCCCGTCCTGGACCGGCTGCAGGAGGAGCACGAGGCGATCCACAAGATCATCGAACGGGTGGACCGGACGCTGGTCGCCTTCGTCGGCGAGCCCGGCGGCCTGGGCGACCTGCGGGCCGCCGTCGACCTGCTCAGCGACGCGCTGCTGTCCCACCTGTCGTACGAGGAGCGGGAGCTGGTGCCGCCGCTGTCGAGGCACGGCTTCTGACGGCACGGCTTCCGGCAACGGGATGGCGGGGGGCCGGGAAGGCGTGCCGGCGGGCGGCGGCCACGACCGCGAGGGCGGCGACCGCCACCGGGAGGGCGGTCCACGGCAGCGCGCCCGCCCCCGCGCCCTCCAGCACCAGCCCTCCGGCGAGCGACCCGGCCGCGATGCCCGCGTTGTAGACGGTGGTCTGCATCGACGTGGCCACGTCGGCGTTCTCCGGGCCCGAGGCCGTGACCAGCGCGGTCTGCAGCAGCGTCGGCGCTCCCCCGAACGCCGCGCCCCACAACGCGACCGCGCCCAGCAGCACCCCGGCGGACCCGGCGTACAGGCCGAGGGCCGTCATGGACGCGGCCACCGCGGCCAGCACCGCGAGCAGGGTCGCCCGCGGGCGCCGGTCGATCACCGCGCCGACCACCCAGATGCCCGCCACCGTGGCCACGCCGAACACCAGCAGCACGGTCCCCGGCCGGTCGAACCCCGCCCGCTCCGCGAACAGCGCCAGGTACGTGTACATCGCCTGGTGCCCCAGCAGCACCAGCGCCGTCACCGACAACACGGTCCTGACGCCAGGGACGACCGCGACCCGCCGCAACGGCACCCGCCGTGCCGCCGGCTCGCCGGGGAAGGGCGGCACCTTCCACAGGACCCAGCCCACCAGAATCACCGCCACCGCCGACAGCGACCCGAACGCCGCCCGCCATCCGACGGCCGCCGCGAGCTGCGTCCCCGCCGGGATGCCGGCGCACAGCGCCACCGTGATCCCGGCCGAGACGATCGCGATGGCCCTCCCGCGGCGCTCGGCGGGGACCATGCGGGCGGCGTACCCGACGAGCATGGCCCACAGGACGCCGCCCATCGCCCCCGCGCCCACCCGCGCCGCGAACGTCACCGCGTACGACGACGACACCGCCGTGACCGCGTTGAGCAGCGCGAACCCGAGCAGCGCGGCCACCAGCACCTGCCGCCTGGGCAGTCCGCGCAGCAACGCGGTCAGCGGGATCGCGGCCAGGAAGGAGGCGACCGCGTAGGCGGTCACCAGGAACCCGGCCGTTCCCTCCGGCACGCCGAGGGCGACGGCGAGCTGCGGCAGCAGGCCCGCCGGGAGGAGTTCGGTCATGACGGCCGTGAACGCCGCCGTGAACAGCGCGAGCAGCCCCGCCCACGGGAGTTTCGCAGGAGACATGCCGCCTATGCTGAAACCTTCACATCAGTGTGAAGGCAAATCTCCCGAGGAAAGCATGAAGATCGGACAGTTGTCCCAGCGTACGGGCGTGCCGACGCGCATGCTCCGCTACTACGAGGAGCAGGACCTGCTGCACCCCGACCGCGCCGTCAACGGCTACCGGGACTATCCCGAGTCCGCGGTGTACCGGGTCCAGCAGATCCGCGGCCTGCTCGACTCCGGGCTCACCACGGAGATCATCCGCCGTATCCTGCCGTTCCTGACCAGGCCGGACGAGATCCACCTGCATCCGGAGTGCCTGACGCCCGAACTGGCCGAGCTGCTGCGGGCGGAGGCGGGCCGCATCCAGCAGCGCATCGACTGCCTGGCCCGCAACCGGGACGCCATCCACGCCTACCTGGTCGCCGTACGGTCCGCCGCCGACGGGGGCGTCCCCTCGGCCTGATCGTTCCGCTGGAATCCGGCCTGCTGGAACTCGGTCTGCTGGAATGAGGGCATGGAGACCTTGGCCGACCTTCTCTCGGACGCGGCGGCGGGCCGCCCGCCCGCCCCCGACGGCAGCGTGACCGTCCTCCCCCAGCCGTCGGAGCGCGACGCGGGGATCATCGCCTTCACCGCCCACACGGTGGTCTTCGCCGACGTCGACCCGGCTCGGGTGCACGCGCTGCTGCCCGCCGGCGACCTGTCGGCACCGCTCATGCCGGCGTTCCTGACGGCGATGGAGGCCGCGACCGGCAGGCGGACCGGCAACCTCGACCTGCTCGCGCTGGCCGCCCCCGCCCCCGGGCCGCCCCCGCTCCCGCTGGCGGAGCTCACCGCCGGCGACCATCCGCGCGTCGTCCGGGCCCGCCGCTACCGGGACGCCGTGCGCGTGTGGGTCACCGGCGACGGCGCCGGCCTGGTCACGCTGGGCCGCGGCGTGGCGGGCCGCTGGGAGGCGGCCGTCGAGGTGGAGCCCGAGCACCGCGGGCGCGGGCTCGGCAGGGCGCTGGCCGCGGCGGCCAGGCACCTGACGCCCGGCCCGCTGTGGGCGCAGATCGCGCCGGGCAACGCGGCGAGCGTACGGGCCTTCCTCGCCGCCGGCTATCTGCCGATGGGGGCCGAGGTGCTGTTCGTTCCGGAGAACCGATGATCCGCAGGCGTCCTGCGTCCGGGGTCCGCCCGTCGGCGGGGCTCCGGAACGGGGCGCGGAAGGCCCGTGTGCCCTTGCCAGGCCGGGGTGGCGGGTGTCCGGGAGTTTGCTGGTAGGGGGCCCGCTGTTGGGGGAAACCGGGTGTGGCGCTGCGGAGGGCGTCCAAGATCGCTACGTATAGTGATGGCCGATGTCACTTCGTGATTACAGGGGGAGCTCATGAGAGGTAACCTCATCGCCGCCGGCGGTGCACTGCTCGTCGCGGCCGCGGTGTTCAGCATGGCCGGCGTGGCCGCCGCGGACGCCTGGTCCGACGAGAGGCACTGGCACCCGGACAACTGCAGCCTCGGAACGAACGACGACTCCACGTACCACCACGTCACGAAGTACGGCCGGTTCGCCGGCACCCGTGACGCCGACGCCTGCAAGGGCGGCGAGCACGGGCACGACTCCGACGACGACTGGGGTTGGAAGCACGACCACGGCCGCCACAACTGGCCGGGCAGCGGCAACGGCAACTGGATCGGTCACGGCTACGGCCCCGGCGCGGGCGTGGGGGTCGGCGGCTAGGGCCGACGTCCTCACCCACCTCGATCCCGGCGCCCCCGCGGAGCGCCGGGATCGACGCACGCCCCCGCCCTACCACTCGGAGCGCTGATATCTTCTGCCGTAAAGAGTTCCGGGGCAGAGGAGAGTCGTACCGTGGTCGTCTTCGCCGGGCAGGGGGACGCGCGCCGTTCGATGGCGTTGCTGTGGCGGACCGAGGAGCCGGGCGAGTCGCGTCCCGGCCCCAAGCCGGGCCTGAGCGTGGACCTGATCGTCGACGCCGCCATCGCCGTCGCCGATGCCGAGGGCATGGCCGCGCTGTCCATGCGCAAGGTCGGCGAACGGCTGGGCCGCACCGGCATGGCCCTCTACACCTACGTCCCCAGCAAGGGCGAGCTGGTGGACCTCATGTACGACAAGGCCCTGGGCGAGCTGCCCACCGCCTACGACCTGGCCGGCGGCTGGCGGCCGGCGGTCACCGCGTGGGCCGGGCACCTGTGGGAGTTCTACCAGCGCCACCCCTGGGTGCTCCAGGTGTCGCAGGCCAGGCCGGTGCTGGGCCCCAACGAGTTCGCGCTGCTGGAGAGCCTGGTCGCGATCCTGCGCGAGACCGGCCTGCGCCCGCCCGCGCTGCGCGGCGTGGTGTCGCTGCTGTTCGACTTCGTCCGCGGCGCGGCCCGGACGGTCGCCGAGTCCCGGCAGGCCCCGTCGGCCACCGGCGTGTCGGACGAGGAGTGGTGGCACACCCGTTCCCACCTGCTGGAGGAGGTCGCGCCGGGCTTCGCGGCCCGCTTCCCCATGGTGGCCTGGGTCGAGAGCGAGGCCCATGTCCCCGGCGAGGGCGAGCCATACCTGGAGCACCAGGTAAACGAGGCGTTCACGGTCGGGCTCACCGTGCTGCTCGACGGCGTGCAGGCCGCCGTCGAGCGGACTGATCCGCACGCCGGGCCGGTCAGCGCCCCTTGAGGAAGGACGCCCAGGCTTCCAGGCCCGGCTCGGGGTCGGCGCGGCCCACGCCGAGGCGGAACCGGTCGTCCGGCGTGGGCGTGAGCTCCGAGCGGTAGACGCCCGCGGGGAGCAGCAGCACGCCGGCCCGTTCGACCAGCTCGGCGCAGAACGCCTCGACGCCGTCCGGGCCCAGATAGCGGGGGAACGTGACGCAGCCGCCGTCCGGCGCCCGCCACTCGAACAGGTCGCCGAACTCGCCGAAGAACGCCTCGAAGCGCGGCAGGTTGGCGGCGATGATCCCGCGGTTGCGCTCCAGGATGCGGTCCCGTGCCCTGATCGCGATGCGGGCGAGGATCTCGCTGGGCGCGGAGTTGCAGATGGTCGTGTAGTGCTTGGCGCGTTCGAGGCGGGCGCGCAGCTCGCGGTCGCGGCAGGCGATCCAGCCGATGCGCAGGCCGGGCATGCCGAGGGACTTGGAGGTGACGTTCAGCGAGAGCGCCGCCGGCGACAGGTCGGCGGCCTGCGGCAGCGTACGGGCGGGGTCGAGCTCCAGGCCGCGGTAGACCTCGTCGCTGAACAGGTGGATGCCGCGCTCCTCGCACAGCGCGGCCAGCCGGGCGAGGTCGGCCGCGCCGATGACCTTGCCCGTCGGGTTGTTGGGGAAGTTGACCGAAACCACGCGGGTGTTCGGCCGGATCGCGGCCTCCACGGCGTCCAGGTCGAGCGCCCAGTCGCGGGCGGGGTCGAGCGCGACGCCGGTGACCTCGCACAACGCCATCGGCACCGTCTCGGCGGACTGGTAGCAGGGCGTGACCACCACGGCGTGGTCGCCGGGGCCGAGCAGCACCTGCATGGCCAGGTACAGGGCTTCCTGGGCGCCCGCGAAGACGAGCACGTCGTCCGCGCCGACGTGCTCGTAGGTGTCCGCGACCGCCTGGCGCAGCCCCGGGTCGCCGAAGGTCTCGGTGTAGCCGAGGGAGAGCGTCTCCCAGGCGTGCCTGTCGTCGTCGCCGGCCAGGGCGAGCAGCTCGGCCATGGTCATGGTCTGCGCGTCGGAGGCGGCCAGGTGGTGGCGGGCGGTGAACTCCCAGCGGGAGAAGTAGACCTCCAGCCGGAAGTCGGGAAGCGGGGTCACGGTCGGCTCCTCCTGAGCTCGGCGAGCAGGGCGTAGAGGGTGGAGCGGGAAGTTCGCAACGCCCCCGCGACGACGGACGGCGCCCGCCGGACGGTGAAGATCCCGGCCTGGTCCAGCTCGGCCAGCACGGCGAGGCGGTCCTCGCGGGTCAGCCGCTCCACCGGCCGGCCGTGCTCGCGGACGTAGGCGCCGACGATCTGCTGCACGCGCTCGGTCCAGTCCTGCTCGAACAGCGCCTCGGGACGGGGCACCGACGGCGCGGCGAACGCGGCCAGCAGCGCCGCGGCCTGCTCCAAGGGGGTGCGGTCGAGGTTCACGCAGAGCACGGCGGACGGCTCGCCGCCGGAGTCGCGCAGCACGGCGCTCACCGACGACAGCCGCCGCCCGTCGGCCAGCAGCTTCTCGTAGGGGCCGTAGACGCCGTTGGGCGAGGGGTCGAGCCGGTCGAGCTCGCCGAGCAGCGACGGGGCGCCGGGGCCGCGCCCGGACATCGGGTTCCACACGCCCAGGACCTGGTCGCCGCGGACGTCGTGCAGGACCACCTCGGCGTACGGGGCCAGCAGCGCGGCCACCGCCTCGCACACCGGCGACCACAGCCGCACGCGGTCATCCGTCTCCGTCACGCCCCGGATGCTATGTCCAGTCCGGACACTTTGTCCAGCCAGGTCCGGCCTGCACCCCTACGGCCATCGGGCCGCCGGTCGGGCGTGCGCACCTACCGTGACCGGGGTCGGCGGTCAGGCGTGCGCGCCCACGGTGACCGGGCCGAGGGTCAGGCGTGGCCTGCCCTCCAGGATCTCCCCCACCCGCTCCACCTGCTCGTCGAGCTCGCCGCGCTGGGCGGCGGTCAGGCCGGACAGCAGTTCGACCGTGACGTCGATCCGGCCGCCGGAGCGCCGCTGGTGCCAGACCCCGCGCACCTCGCCGTCCACGAGCAGCACGGGGAAGTTGCCCGCCTGCCCGCCGGACAACGCCCGCTGCCAGGCCGGGCCCGGATAGAGCAGCTCACGCGGCCGGCCCGCGATCAGGTAGGCGTCGAAGTACGGCAGCAGGCGCACGCCGCGCGGCGGCCCGTCCGGCACCGCCGCGTCCCCCGCCAGCACCCGGGCCGCACGCCCGTCGAACGACACCTCCTCGGTCTCCACTTCCGCGAACGCCTCCGCCGCCCACCGCGCCGGCGCCCCGACCCACTGGGCGAACTGCGCCGGGGTCGCCGGCCCGTACGCGGCCAGGTAGGCCCTGACCAGGCCGGCCCGCCCGTCCGGCGGCACGGGAGCGTCCGGCGCGGCGCGGTAGGTGACCTTGCGCCCTCTGACCGGCCCGAACACGAACGCGCCGCGGTGCGCCGCCGTGGCCATCGCCTGCCGCCAGCGCGGCCACATGCCCTGGAACGCGGGCATGACCAGGTCGCCCGCCCACGGCCCGGTGGCCGCGACGACCGCGTCGCTCAGCTCGTCGATCGTCATGTCGGCCCCGGACAACACGTCGCGGACGGCCTGGACGACCTGCTCGGTCTGCTCCGCCGTCAGCCGGACGCCCTCGGCCCCGCCGGGCCCCGCGGGCAGCGACGACAGGGCGCCCAGCCACATGGGCAGGTCGCCCGCCGGCAGCAGGTGCACGGTTCCGCGCGGCCCGTGCGTCTTGACCAGGGTCCCCTCGTCCCACAACGCCTCGCGCACGTGGGCGCGGGTGACACCGTCGAACCGCAGGCCGATCGAGAGCTCGGCCGCGGACATGACCTGGGCCTGCGCCCCGCACATGGCGGCCACGACGGCGGCCTGGTCCTTGTCGGCGGCGGGGGCGGCCAGGTGCGCCCGCTCCAGACGCCGCGCGCTGACCTGCGGCCACGACAGTTCGATCACGAATTCCTCCTCGGTGCGGTCCCCTTCACCGTAGAAGGACAAGCGGAAAAGTTCGTTCCGCAGCACGACTCCGCCGAGAACGCCGCGCTGGTCATCGACCGGACGGCCAGGAAGCTCGTCCCCGTCGCGGCCGGCCCCGACCTGACCTGCCTGATCACCTACGCCGTCACCGCCGGCAAACCCTTCACTGCCTGGTCGCTTCCCACCTCGCGGGGAGGCCATGGGCGTGCGAGTGGCGTCGGGTCGGCGCCCTGCGGCAGTCGCGCGAGCTCTGCCGAGGCGCACGAGCGCCCGCCCAGGACGGCGCACAGATGCGCGGCCCAGTCCTGCGGCGCGGCGGACATGAGGCGTGCCACGTGCCGCACGTCGACGAGGTGACCCGAGCGGTGTCGAGGCTGGTCAGCTGAGGTCGCCGGCCTTGCCGAGCAGGTAGCGCTGCTCGACCTGGTTCGCGGTCAGGTCGGCGGCCCGGCGGTAGAGCGCGGCTGCCCGCGTGGTGTCGCCGGTCATCTGGAGCAGGTGGGCGCGGACCGCGTGCTCCCGCTGCCGGGTGAGCGGGTGCCGGTCCAGGTGGTGGCGGCGGTCGAGGTCGTCCAGGAGCGCCAGGCCGCGGGCCGGTCCGTAGGCGTGGGCCACCGCCACCACCCGGCTGAGCTGGACCGGCGCGGTGGGGGTGAGCCGTTCGAGCCACATGTACAGCACGGCGATCTGGACCCAGTCGGTCCGGTCGGGTGCGGAGGCCGCGGAGTGCACGGCGGCGATCGCGGCCTGGAGCTGATAGGGGCCCGTCCGGTCGCGGTTCCAGACGCCGTCGATGAGAGCGATGCCCTCGTCGATCAGGTCGTGGTCCCACCGGGTGCGGTCCTGCTCGTCCAGAGGCACCAGGTCACCGCCGTCCGTACGGGCGGCGCGCCTGGACTCGGTGAGCAGCATCAGCGCCAGCAGGCCGGTCACCTCGGCGTCGTCGCCGAGCGTGGCGAAGGCCACGGCGGCGGCGGCCGAGTGCGCGATGCCGTGCCAGGACATCCGCGCGACCGGCCCCTCGGGGGTCCCGGCCGGAAAACCCTGCTCGGGGTCCATGGTGAAGATCCCGGCCGCCACCAGCCCGGCGCCGAAGACGCCCACCAGGATCGGCAGCGCCCGCCGCCCGATCCCTTCGGTGAGCGTGCGCCTGACGCCGACGGCCAGCGCCAGCGCCCCCGTCCCCGCGAGGACGAAGGTGAGGATCTGGATCCACCCCAGGTCGCCGGTGGACAGCTGGCTGATGGGGTGCCGGGTGATGTCGAAGCCCGCGCGGGTGAGCATCTGCGTGGTCGCCGAGGCGAAGAAGATCGGCCCGGCCAGCGCCCCGGCCAGCAGCAGGCGTCGGGACGTCCGGGCGGTTCCATGGACGGGAACGTCGGCGGCAGTGGCGGTCATGACGTACTTCCTTCCTTGTCGGTGGGTTCTCGCTCGCTACCTCGGACCCGGGTCGGGACTTTTGACGCCGGTCGAGTGTGATTCACGTCACAGCGAGGTCGTGTCAAAGCCCGGCAGGCGGCTCCGAGGTACCGGCGAAACAACCACAGAGGAGGACAACATGATCGAGATCCAGCAGCCCAGCCCCGAGCTGAAGGCCCTGGACCGGCTGGTCGGCACCTGGAAGGTCACCGGCGGCGCGGAGGGGACCGTGCGCTACGAGTGGCTGCCCGGACGGTTCTTCCTCGTCCAGCACGTCGAGCTCACCCAGTTCGGCGAGCCGGTCACCGGCATGGAGATCATCGGCAACCTGCGTCCGTTCGGTGAGCCGACCGGGACGGACGTGGTGTCCCGGTACTACGACTCGGCGGGCAACACCTTCGACTACGTCTACGAGCCGGCGGGCGACAGGCTGACCATCTGGGCCGGGGCCAAGGGCGGCCCGGCCTACTACGAGGGCGTCTTCGACGCCGACGGCACCACGCTCACCGGCGAGTGGGTCTACCCCGGCGGCGGCGGGTACGCCTCCACCTCGACGCGCGTCTGATCGAGAAGGGTCCCGCGGCGAGCCGTCCTGAACGGCTCGCCGCCCCCCGCCCCGGGATGAGCTGCTGTGGCGTCAGGGAATCCGGCATGCTTCCTGATGACGGGAACCGGTCGGCCGCGAGCGGGCAAGTGGGGGTGTCCCGTCCGTGAGCCGAGAGGCCAGAGCATGTCAGATACGAGCCCCGCCGATTCCGCCGTCCTCGCGCGGTCCCGGCAGGAGCCCGAGGTGTTCGCGGAGATCTTCCGCAGGCACGCGCCTGAGATCAAGAGATTCGTCGTCCGCCGCCTCGGGCCCGACGTCGCCGAGGACGTGGTGGCGGAGACGTTTCTCGCCGCCTTCCGCCAGCGTGGCCGTTACGACCCGGCCAGGCACAACGCCCTGCCCTGGTTGTACGGCATCGCGACCAACCTCATCGGCCGCCACAAGCGCACCGAGGCCAGGCAGCTGAAGCTGCTGGCCCGCACCGGTGTGGACCCGGTCACCGAACCCTTCACCTCGCGCAGCGACGAGCGGCTGAGCGCTCAGGCCGTGCGGCAGCGCCTGGCGGGCGCGCTCGCCGCGCTGCCCGCCGGGCACCGCGACGTGCTGCTCCTGGTGACCTGGGGCGGCCTCAGCTACCCCGAAGCCGCCGAGGCGCTCGGCATCCGCGTCGGAACGGTCCGCTCCCGCGTCAACCGGGCCCGCGCGAAGATCCGTCAGGAACTGGGCGGGACCGACCCCACAGCACTCGTCATCGAGGAGGTTCGCCATGGATGAGCTGGCTCAGCTCAACGACTTCCGCTCCGAGGTCCCCGTGCAGGAGGACCTGCGGGCCGAGGCGGAGCGGCTGATGGCCGGCATGTCGGCCCCGGCACCCTCCGGCCTGCGCCGCCTCGCACTGCGCGCCGCGCTGGCGGGGGGGCTGGCGGCCGCGGTGGGGGCGGCGGTGTTCGTCGTCCAGAGCCCGCCCGTCCCGGCACCAGCCCCGCCGATGATCCGCACGGTCGCGGCCGTGGAGGTGCTGTCGCGGGCGGCCGAACGCGTCGGCAGCCGTCCGGAGCTGCATCCCGGGCCCGGCCAGTTCCTCGTCTACGAGTCGCGCAGCATGGACACCTCCGAAGGGGACGGGGGGATCTGGCTGTCGCGCTCCAAGCGCACGATCTGGCTGCCGGTCGAGGGCAGCGCGGTCGAGGGCGTCCTGCAGGAGGAGATTCTGGCGCCGCTGCCGTACCCTGGGCACCCGCTCCCATCTGCCGCACGGGCGGAGCAGGCGCTGGTGGGCAAGCCCGGCCGTCCGGAGCGGGCGGCCGACTTCGACGACCGGGCCGAGTTCCTGCGCAACGACTACGCCTACGTCAGCAAGCTGCCGACCGACACCGAGGGCATGCGCAGGCACCTCTACACGCAGGTGCCCGACGACGGGCTGCAGGACTACCAGGCGTGGAACCGGGTCGGCGGGTTGCTCGACGAGTCCTACCTGCCCGCCGCGCAGCGGGCCGCGCTCTTCCGCGCGGCGGCCACGATCCCCGGGGTGGTGACGGTGAAGAAGGCTCGGGACGCCGCTGGGCGCACGGGCACAGCCGCGGCGATGGTCTCGCCCAACGGGGTCAGGGAGGAGTACATCTTCGACCCCGAGACCTATGACTACCTCGGCCGCCGGGGGGTGGTCGTGGACGCGAAGCTGGCCAACGCACCGGTGGGGAGCGTGGTGTCGTCGAGCGCGCAACTGAAGGTCAGCGTCGCCGACCGCCCCCCGAGTGTGGAGTAGACGGCGAGGAAGAACATGAGACCGATCATGAAGCTCGCCACCGCCGTGACAGCGCTCTCGGCGGGCATGGTGAGCACGACCGCGCAGGCGTCGGAGCCGCTCGGCACCACCCGCCGGGCGGCCGGCGGCGCGGCTTGCTCAGCCCGCTGCGGCGGGCGGCTGCTTCAGCCGATCGGGCATGTCCAGGCCGGTGACCTTGCGAAACTCCTCGCACGCGCCGACGGGGTCACCGGCATGGGCACGGCGCAGCAGCTCGACGACCTCGTCCATGACGCCCTGGGCGTCCTCGGGCAGTCGCCGCCCGGCGACGAACGCCTCGGCCAGGGGCACGACCGCCTCCCGGAACAGGGTCCCGCCGCCCAGCACGTACCCGAGTACCGTGAGGCTCTGGACGTGATCGGGCAGGTGGACGTCCGGGTGCAGCGCGGCCAGTTCCTGGCGCAGGCGCGCCGCCTCCCGCGCGGGCGGCACGGCTTGGCCCCACCGCCCGGCCAGCACCAATCCGCGAACGTGGTTGTGCAGCGAGGTGGCCAGGTTGGGCAGGTAGGCGTCCCGGCTCAGGGCGGCCAGCTCCCGGTACAGGCTGACGGCTGCCGCGGAGACGCGCAGGCCGTCGGCCGCCTGCCCGGTCTCCTTCAGCCGGTTCGCGTGGTTGAGCAATGAAGTGGCCAGGATGGGCAGGTAGGCGTCCCGGTTCAGCGCGGCCAGCTCCTGGGACAGGCCGACGGCCCCTTCCGAGACCCGCAGGGCGTCTGCCCGCCGCCCCGTCTCGGCCAGCAGCACGGCGTTATTGATCAATGACAGCGCCAGGCCCGGCAAGTGGGCGTCCCGGTTCAGCGCGACCAGCTCCCGGAACAGGCTGACCGCCTCGTGCGAGAGGGGCGCCGCCTCCGTCCCCCGCCCCTTCCCGGCCAGCAGCATGGCGTGGTTGTCCACCGACATCGCCAGGTCGGGCAGGAAGGCGTCCCGGTTCCGCGCGGCCAGCTCCCGGCGCAGGCCGAGGGCCTCGTCCGAGACGAGCAGGGCGTCGTCCCGCCGGCCCATCTCCGCCAGGCGGAGAGCGTGGTTGCTCAACGACATCGCCAGGTCGGGCAGATGGGCGTCCCGGTCCAGCGCGACCAGCTCGCGGCGCAGGCGGACGGCCTCGTCCGAGAGGGGCGCCGCCTCGGCCCGCCGTCCCATCTCGGCCGACAGCTGGGCGTGGTTGCTCACCGACTGCGCCAGTCTGGGCAGGAGGGCGTCCCGGTCCTGCGCGGCCAGCTCCCGGTACAGGGTGAGGGCCTCGTGCGAGATCTGCAGGGAGTCGTCCCGCCGCCCGATCTCCACCAGCCGAACGGCGTGGTTGCTCAACGAGGTGGCCAGATCGGGCAGGTAGGCGTCCCGGTTCCACTCGGCCAGCGCCCGTCGCAGGGTGACGGCCAGCTCCGAGACGGCCGCCGCCTCCTCCCGGTCCCCGATGTCCGCGAGCCGGGGAGCGTGGTTGCTCAACGACTTCGCCAACGCGGGCAGGTAGGCATCCTGGTCCAGCGTGGCGAGCCGATACCAGAGCTGGACGGCCTGATGGCCTTCAGCCACGGCGCGGGCGTGCAACCCCGCGAAGGTGAGGCGGAAGGCCAGGTCATCGTGGATCCGGGCACGGGCGGCCGGATCGGAAGTGGCGGCCAGCCGAGCCTCGGCCAGCCGGGAGGCCACCGCGGCCACCCCGACGTCGAGGTCGACCTGCCGTTGTGCGGGGAACGTCGACTCGATGGCCTCCAGCAGCCTCGTATCGATGTCGTCCAGGCCGGCCAGCGCGACCAACGCGGCGCCGCCGGCCTGCACAGCCAGGTGCGGGGCCTCGGCCAGCAGCGGATACACCTGCTGCCGTGCCACGTGGGGCCAGCGGCGAGCGGCCTCGATCAACGTGATCAGCCCATGACGCGCCCACGCAGGCGCCTTGCCGGCCGATCCGTCACCGGTGTCGGTGAGGCCCGCCAGCAGCCGGGCGGGCGCCTTCTCGGCCCACGGGTCAGCGGGGAAGTCGCAGGCGTGGCCGGGCGTGGACAGGGCGAGGAAGTCCTCACCCAGCCGGTCGGGGTACAGGGGCTCCAGCACCGTGCCGCCGGCCCGAGCCACCGATGCCGCCTGCCCCGGCACGGGCCCGGGGCCGGGAGCCGCGGCGGGCGGGTAGCACAGCGCGTGGTCCTTGAGCAGTTGCCCGGCCGCCTGCGTGGATTCGATCTCGGCGCGGGTCAGGGCGGCCCTGCCGTCCTCGTAGCCGAGCCGGCCGGTGAGAGTGGCGGTGTAGACGATCTGCCCCATCGCGTCCGGCGAGGTCGCCAACGGTTTCTCCCGGCGCGGGGACGCCATCGCCTCCCAATGATCCCGCTCGCGCGCCAGCAGGAACTCCGACACCTGTGCCGGATCGGCGGGAGCGGCCTGGCCGCGGTCGTGGGCCAGCACCGCGGCCAGGGCGGCCATGTGCACGGTCAGCACCAGCCGATAGGCCTCATGCCGTTCCAGTCCGGGCGGCGCGGGCACCGCCTCCGCGCCGGGCACCTGCAGCAGCTCGGCGAACCGGTCACGGGCCGCGGCGAACAGCGTCCCGCGGCTGATGCCTGCCTCCTGCTCCAGCGGCTCCAGCGCCGTCCTGCTGGGCGTCAGGCGCAGGTCGCGCTGGATGCGGCCGTTCAGGCTGTCCCACCAGGTGCCCGCCGGGCGGGCCAGCAACAGCACCCGCACCGGCATCCGGCCGGGCAGGCGGGTGTCGCGCAGCAGGGTGAGCAGGTCGGCGGTGTCCCACCGTTCGGCATAGTCCACCACCACCAGCACCCCGGCCGCCCCGTCGAAGGCGGGCACCTCGAAGTCCTCGGCGGTGGAGCGGTCACGCCGATGGTGGGCGGCGAGCACCACCCAGCCCCGCCGCCGCCACCGCTGCGCCACGTGACCGGCCAGCCGGGTCTTGCCCTGCCCGCCCGGCCCATGGATCAACCGGACAGCCACGTCCTGCCGGGGGTCTGCGTCCCGCCAGCGTGCCAGCTCGGCCAGGAGGGCCTGGCGGCCGGTGAAGTCGACGAGCGCGTGCGAGGCCCGCAGCAGCTCACTGGGCTGCGCCCGCGCCTCGGCCCCCGCCGGTGGCGGCTCCGGAGCGGGCCGAACCGCCCACCGGTACGGCTCCGCGCCCCCGTACACGATCAGGTCGCCGGCGGCCTGGTAGATCCGGGCCAGCCCGGCGCCGTGGGCCTCCTGGATCACCCGCCCTGATCCGCCCGCCCCGCTCATCGTTTGTCGATGTCGCGGCCGGCCTGATACACCTGCCCCCGCCCGGTGGCCTTCGCCCGCTGCCGCACGGAGCGCGCCTCGTCGCCCGCGTCACCGGCCGCGGTCCGCTCCGGCGGCGTGTCGTTGATGTCGCGGCCGGCCTGATGCACCCGACCGTCTCCCATGGCCGTGGCCCTCTGCTCCACCCCGTCGCCGCCGCTGCGCCGCTCCGCGATCAGCCCGTACACCGCCAGCCCCAACCCGGCCACCGCGACGAACAACCCGATCACGCTGGCCAGCCTGTCCGCCTCCTCCAGGCCCACTTTCGAGAAGTAGACGCCCAGCCCTGCCAAGGCCGCCACCGCGACCGCAGCCCCGCCCCGCACCAGTACACGTCCGCGCATATCCGGCATCATCGGGCAGCCAACAAGATCACACAACGCGAATGCGTCGACACGTACCCGTCCCGGGCGAAGTACGCGCGGCCCAGGAGCTCGAAGTGGTGCGCCACCGCGGCTCCCATGACAGTCATCCTTCAGAGAGATCCGATCACCTGGAGGACAAATCGCGATTTTCGGCGCACGAAGAGCTGTAAAGACTTGATTGATCGGATGAAACGTGACCTCGGCGTGATCGTCTTCACCTGAGGGCTTGGCCACAATGAGGCCATCCCCCGACTGGAGGCCCTTGTGCGCCATGGCAAGCCCTGGCGGCTGCTCCTCGCGGCATCTCTCGCCGCGACCGGACTGACCGCTCTCACCCCCGCCTCCGCCCAGGCGGCCGGCACCGTCTTCCACGTCTCCCCCGACGGCGACGACGGCGCCGCCGGCACCGAGGCGGCGCCGTTCCGTACGATCGAGCGCGCCCAGCGCGCCGTGCGCGCGGCCCTGCCCACCGCACCGGAGCCGCCCCGGGTACGGGTCCGCGGCGGCGTCTACCACCTCGCCGAGCCCCTCACCTTCACCCCCGCCGACTCCGGGGCCGTCTACGAGGCGGCCGCCGGCGAGCAGGTCGTGCTCAGCGGCGGACGCAGGCTGACCCCCGCCTGGACCCCGTACCAGGGCGCGACCCTGATGGCCGACATCGGCGCGGGCCTCGACTTCGACGAGCTCTTCCTCGACGGCACCCGGCAGGTCCTGGCCCGCTACCCGAACGTCGATCCCAAGGAGGCCGTGCTCGACGGGTACGCCGCCGACGCGATCTCGCCCGAACGGGTGGCCCGCTGGAAGAACCCCACGACCGCGCTGGTCCGCGGGCTGCACCAGGGCGAATGGGGCGGGAATTCGTTCAGGGTGACCGGCGTCGGGGCCGGCGGCGCCCCGATCCTGAAGTGGGTCGGCGACAACAACCGGGGCGACGGCCTGCATCCGCAGAAGCGCATGGTCGAGAACGTCCTGGAGGAGCTGGACGCCCCCGGCGAGTGGTTCTACGACAAGGACGCCGGCCGCCTCTACCTCCAGCCGCCCGCGGGCCTCGACCCGGCCAAGGCCCGCGTCGAGACCGCCGAGCGGGAGGAGCTCGTGCGGGTCGTCGGCGACTCGCCCTCCGCGCCGGTGCGCGACCTCACCTTCACCGGGTTCACCTTCACCCAGACCCACCGCACGCTGTTCAGCCGCCCGTACGAGAAACTGCAGCTCGGCGACTGGGCCATCGTCCGCGCCGGCGCGGTCTACCTGCGGAACACCCAGCGGATCACCATCCGCGACGCCCGGTTCGACCAGGTCGGCGGCAACGCCGTCTTCATGGACGGGTACGCCGACGGCAACGTCGTCTCCGGCGGCGAGTTCCGCGGGTCAGGGGCCAGCGACGTCGCGGTCATCGGCTCGCCGGCAGCCGTCCGCGAGCCCTCCACCTGGGACGACATGCGGCGCACGATCACCGACACCACGCCGGGCCCGAAGACCGAGGACTACCCGCGCGACATCACCATCAGCGGCAACCACATGACCCGCAACGGCCGGTTCGAGAAGCAGAGCTCGGGCGTGCAGATCTCGATGAGCCGCCGGGTGACAGTGTCCGGCAACACCGTGCACGACGGCCCGCGCGCCTGCGTCGACATCAACGACGGCACCTGGGGCGGCCACGTCATCGAGGACAACGACATCTTCGACTGCGTGAAGGAGACCTCCGACCACGGGCCGATCAACAGCTGGGGCCGCGACCGCTTCTGGCCGCTGACCGCCGACGACGCCCAGAAGAAGGCGTACGCCAAGCTCGACGCGATGGAGACGACGAAGATCCGGCACAACCGGATCCGGCACTCCTCCCACTGGGACGTCGACCTCGACGACGGCTCCTCCAACTACGAGGTCACCGGGAACCTGCTGCTCAACGGCGGGGTGAAGCTGCGTGAGGGCTTCTTCAGGACCGTGCGCGGCAACATCTTCGTCAACGGCGGCGGCCACTTCCACGTCTCCTACGCCGGCAACGGCGACGTCGTCGAGAAGAACATCTTCGTCACCGACGACCCGTACGACTTCATCCAGAGCGACCCGTCCACCTCCGGGACCGTCTACGACGACAACCTGTTCTGGAACAACGGCAGGCCGGTCGCCGACATCACCGCCGCCTGGCGGGCCCGCGGGCTGGACACCCGCTCGGTGGTCGCCGACCCGCTGTTCGAGGGGCAGAGCCCGTACGCCGACCCGGCCAAGCTCGACTACACGCTCAAGGCCGGCTCCCCCGCCCTCGCGCTGGGCTTCCAGCCGTTCCCGATGACCGGGTTCGGCAAGCCCGGCGCGCCCACGCCGCCGCCGCTCACCTGGCGCGAGCCCGAGACCGGCATGACGATCGGCAACCTGGCCGAGCCGCTCATGGGCGCGACGGCCACCGAGATCCACAGCGACGAGGTGAAGTCCTCGGTCGGGCTCACCGACTACGACGGCCTGTTCCTGGCCGCCGTCCCGGCCGGGTCCCACGCCCACGGGCAGGGGCTGCGCACCGGCGACGTGATCAGGGAGATCGCCGGGACCAAGGTCACCGGCCGCGACAGCTTCTGGCAGGTCTACAACCGCACGCCCGCCGGGCGTCCGGTGCCGCTGAAGGTCTGGCGCGCGCAGGCGCTGACCGAGCTGAGCCTGACCAAGGCGTACGGCGTGGAGACCATCGACAACGTCTCCGGCGTCACCTACACCGGCCAGGGCTGGGACTGGAAGAACGACCGGCGCGGCGGCGGCGGCTCGACCCTCGACGACCTGCACGCCACCCAGGCCGACGGCGACTCCTTCGAGCTGGCCTTCCACGGCACCGGCGTGGAGTACATCGCCCAGGTCAACTCCGACGAGGGCAAGGTCGACCTCTACCTGGACGGCAAGCTCGACGCCACCGTCGACAACAGCAACCCGACCCGGGAGTACCAGAAGGTCGTCTACACCAGGACCGGGCTGGCGCCGGGCCCGCACACGCTCAAGGGCGTCAAGAAGGACGGCTCGTACTTCATCGTGGACGGCTTCAAGATCCACTCGGCCCCGCCGAGCGAGGACGGCGAGCCTCCGGTGACGACCGCGTCCGGCGTGCCCGCCGGCTGGTCGGACGGGCCCGTTGAGGTGGTCCTGACCGCCGCCGACGCGGGCTCCGGCGTGGCGCGCACGGAGTACCGGCTCGGTGACGGCCCCTGGCAGCCCTACACCTCCCCCGTCCGGGTGGACCGTGAAGGGGAGAGCGTGCTGGCCTTCCGCAGCGCCGACCGGGCGGGCAACGTCGAGGAGCCGAAGTCGGTCACCGTACGGATCGACGCGACGGCCCCCACCCTGACCGTCACGCCGGACCCCGCCCGGCTGTGGCCGCCGAACCGCAGGCTGGTGCCGGTGCAGGTCGCGCTGAAGGCGTCCGACGCCGGGCCCGTCAGCGTCACCCTGGTCTCGATCACCAGCTCCCAGGGCGACGCCCGGGGCGACGTGCGCGAGGCCGCCACCGGCACCGCCGACACCTCCTTCGCCCTGCGCGCCGAACGGGACGGCGGCCAGGACCGGGTCTACACGATCACGTACCGGGCGGTGGACCGCGCGGGCAACGCCACCGAGACCCGCGCCCAGGTCACCGTGGGACGCGCCGGATAGGTCGCGGACAGACCGGCTTCTTCGAGCCGGTCTGTCCGACTTCTGCAGTCATGCGCATGGCGGGCTTCCTGTCAGGGCAGGACCCCGCCATGACGTCTGCGCGAGGCTTCGGCGGCGGGTCCGGGATATTCCGCCGCAAACCGGTAGAACAGATCGCCACCGAGCACGAGGGTGAGCTCAACCGCGTGCTCGGGCTCTGGCAGCTCACCGCGATCGGGGTGGGCGGCATCATCGGCGCCGGCATCTTCGCGCTGGCCGGCGCCGTCGCCAACCAGACCGCCGGGCCCGCCGTCGTGATCTCCTTCCTGATCGCCGGCATCGCCAGCGCCGCCGCCGCGTTCTCCTACGCGGAGTTCACCGGCATGATCCCGAAGGCCGGATCGGCGTACACGTACGGGTACGCGGTGCTCGGCGAGATCGTCGGCTGGTTCATCGGCTGGGACCTGCTGCTGGAGTACACCGCCATCGTCGCCGTCGTGGCGATCGGCATCTCCGGCTACTTCGGCTTCCTCCTCGGCCAGTTCGGCATCGACCTGCCCGCCTGGATGCTCGGCGCGCCGGGCACCGGGCCCGGACACGTCGTGGACCTGTTCGCGGGGATCCTGTGCCTGTTCATCGCGTTCCTGCTCAACCTCGGGATGCGGTCGGCCGCCCGGTTCGAGACGTTCGTCGTCGCGATCAAGGTCGCGGTGGTGCTGCTGGTGATCGTGGTCGGCTTCTTCTACATCAAGACCGCCAACTACACGCCGTTCTTCCCCTACGGGTTCGGCGGGGCGGTGACCGGCGCGGCCACCGTGTTCTTCGCCGTCTTCGGCTACGACGCCATGAGCACGGCGGCCGAGGAGTCGAAGGACGCCCAGCGGCACATGCCCAAGGCCATCCTCTACTCCTTGGCCATCTCGATGGTCCTGTACGTGCTGGCCTGCCTCGTGCTCACCGGCATGCAGAACTACCAGGACATCGACCCCGAGAGCGGCTTCTCCTCCGCGTTCGCCTCCGTCGGGCTGTCCGGGCTGGCCAGCGTCATCGCGGTCGGCGCCATCGTCGGCATCCTGACCGTCATGTTCACGTTCATGCTGGGCGTCACCCGCGTGTGGTTCGCGATGAGCCGGGACGGGCTGCTGCCCTCCTGGTTCGCCAAGCTCCACCCCGTACGGCACGTGCCGACCAGGGTGACCTGGATCGTCGGCGTCGGCTCCGCGCTCATCGCCGGGTTCCTGCCGATCAGGGAGGCGGCTGAGCTGACCAACATCGGCATCCTGCTGGCCTTCGTGGTGGTCTGCGCGGCGGTGATCGTGCTCCGCTACCGGCGTCCCGACCTGCCGCGCAGCTTCCGCATGCCGGGCATGCCGGTGGTGCCGGCGATCGGGGTGCTCTTCTCCCTCTGGCTGATCACGTTCCTGGAGCCGCTGACCTGGCTCAGGTTCGTCGTGTGGTTCCTGATCGGGCTGGTGATCTACTTCGCCTACGGGCGCCGCCACTCGGCGCTGAACCGCCGCGACTGACGGCCGGCGGCGGGGTCAGTTCGTGTCCTGGTAGACCTTGGGGCCGATCGCCTTGTACGCCGCCTTGGAGGCGTCCTTGAGCCACGGCCGGGTGCTGGTGGAGTTGGCGCGGTTGGTGTAGACGGCCATGGTGTGCAGCAGGTAGCGGTGGGTGTACCCGACCCATCCCCAGGTCTGGGCCCGGCTCCAGCTCGTCGAGTGGCACAGCCCTGAGCCGGGGCCCTTCTGGGGGCAGACGATCCCCCAGGCGTCGGCGTAGGCGTCGTCGAGCCGCGCGTACGCGGTGTCGGCCCGGCCGTCGTTCTTCAGCGGCACGACCCACACCGAGACCATGATGCGCTTGTTCCCGGGGGCTCCGGGGTTCACGTACGAGCCCTTGACCATCTTGGAGCAGCGTGCCTTGCGCAGGACCGAGCGGACGTTGGCCGCGTGGTAGGCGTCCGGGCACTTGTCCACGCCGCTCGACCGGAGGGTGTAGCGCACGCCCTTGGCCGTGGTGAAGGAGCTGGGCAGCAGGGCGCTCGGCGTGAGCGGGGTCGGGTCGGTGTCCTGGCGGTCGAGGTCGCCCGGGTCGAACGGCTCCTCGGTGGGCGGTTCGAGCGTGGGCGTCTCGGTGGGCGTCTCGGTGGGCGTGTCCGTGGGCTGTGCGCTGGGCCATGGGGTGGCCGGGGACAGCGACGGCGTGGGGGCGACGGCGTCCGGCGAGCCGGACGCGGCCGTCAGCCTGCTGTCACCGCGCTCCGGGCCGAGATCCTTCACCACCGAGACCACGAACACCGCGGCCGCCACGACGAGCACCATGCCGACCACTCCCACGCCGGCCCCCAGGGCGACCTTCATCCCCGTGCTGAGGCCCGCACCGGACGGAGGGGGCCCCACGGGCCCGGGAAAAGGCGGCCTCGAAGGCCCCTGAGGTGGTGGCGGTGGCAGGAGTGAGGGTGACGGCGGTGGCGAGAGCGGCGCCCCCTGCGGTGGTGAGGGTGATGGCGGTGGCAGGAGCGGCGGCCCCTGCAGTGGTGACGGTGGTGGTTGTGACGGCGGCGGCAGGAGCGGCGGCCCCTGCGGTGGCAGAAGTGAGGGTGACGGTGGCAGCAGAGAAGGTGACGGTGGTGGGGATGACGGTGATGGCACCAGTGGCGGCGACGGCGGAGGTGGCGGTGGCGGTGGCAGGAGTGGGGATGGTGGGAGCGCTGCCTGGCTGGGCGTGGTCGTGGCCGACGTGGCGGCCTGCCGCAGTTCCTCGGCCCACCGTTCCGGACGCGGCCGCTCGTCCGCGGGCCCGTGCAGCGCCGCCGCCGCGAGGTCGGCCGCCGCCGGAGCGACGGCGGCCAGCCGGCCGGGGTCCGTGGAGGTCCGGTCGCGGGCCAGGAGCCGGACGGCCAGCAACGCGAACCCGTATGCGTCGCCCTGTGTGGTGCCCTCGGGCCCGTCGGCGGGGATCTCCCGGCCGGACGCCTCCACCTGGGGTAACGCCGCCGCCCCGGCGAGCCGCATCGCGTCGCAGCCGATGAGGAAGCACTCCGGGGAGCCTTCCGTGGCGAACAGCAGGCGCTCGGGCGACAGGTCGCCGACGACGATGTCCATCGTGTGCAGGCGGGCGAGCGTGTCGGCCAGGTCGGCCAGCAGCAGCAGGCGATCGCGATCGCCGACCCGCCGGCCGATCCCGCCGACGTGGGCGCCGTCACGGGCGTGGTCGTGGGCGCCGTCACGGGCGTCGTCGTTGAGCAGGAGCTCCATCGTGGCCGGTCGGCGCTCGGTTCCCGCAGGCGTCCGCAGGTCGAAGGAGAACCGGTGGGGCACCGACCGCATGAGGAAGCCGCGGACCGCGCCGCCGGACACGACGATCTCGGCGGGCCAGGCGGCCTTGTCGCACAACCAGGCCGCGTCCCATCCGGGGAGCCGGCCGATCAGCCCGGCCATCTCGGTGAGGACGCCCGCGTCGATGCCGGGCAGGACGGCGGGGTCGTACTCCTTGTACGCAACCTCGAACTGGCCGTTGATCCGGCGGCCGGGCACCTCGTGGACCGTGCCCCGGCCACCCTGCCCGAGAAGCCGGCCGAGGACGAGGTCCGCCCGCTCGGTGCCGTTCGTCGGGCCGTTCGTCGGGTCGCTCATCGGGCCGCGTCCCTCGGCCACAGGGCCAGCAGCGTGCGGTCGCCGTCGAACGCCTCCCCGGAGAAGTCGAGCAGGTGCGCCAGCCACAGCGGGGACGGCGGAGCGGCCAGGTGCTCGGCGAACAGCGCGCCGACCCGGCCGTCCCCGTCGCCCAGCGGATCACCGAAGCCGTCGGTGCCCACCAGCAGGACCTGGCCGGGCGTCAGCGTCCCGGACCACCGCTCGGGCCGCTCGGGCACCCCCGGCAACACGGCCACCCATGCGGAGGCCACAACGGAGGCCGAAGCGACGACCGCGGCAGAGGCCGATGCAGACGCCGATGCAGAGGCCGCGGCGGGGGCCGATGCAGACGCCGTGGCGGGAACAGAAGCGGCGGCCGAAGCGGGGGCCGCGGCGTCGTCCGGCTTCGGGTCGAACAGCGGGAGGAACCGGGGCCCGGCCAGGTCGAGCGTCCAGGCGCCCGAGTCGCCGACGCGGGCCAGCGAGACCTCGACCCCACGCGCCCCGGCCTCGACCGTGCCGATCACGAGCGTGGTGGCCAGCAGTTCCTCGACCTCCGCCGCGCCGGGCTCGCGCCCCAGCATCGCCGCGGCCTGCCGGTGCAGCGTCCCGGCCGCGTGCCGGAGGGCCGCGACGAGGTCGGGCGCCGGACTGCCCTCGTCGAGCTGGGCATGGACGGCCCACACCGCCGCGCGGCACGCCTCCGAGGCCCCGACCGTCGAGGCGGAGGCGCCGGACAGCCCGTCGGCCACGGCGAACACCACGATGCCGGTCCCCTCGTGGAGCACGGCGCAGCTGGCGTCCTGGCGGGGACGGCGGTGGTGGCGGTGCCGTTCGCCCCGGACCGAGGCCGACCGCAGCGTCACGTGCGGAGCCGACCACCCGTCGCACTCGGCGTCGGGGCACGTGCCTCCCTGCGGGCGCGGCGGCGCCGGCTCGAACTCCGGGCGCGCCGGCTCGATCTCCAGGCCGGGCGCGTCGAGCACGACCCGCTCCCAGGCGCGGATCCGGTCTGCCTGCTCCGGTGCGTGCCGCACGTGCACTCCCCGCCCTTCGAGCCCGCCCTTTTTCGGAGGATATCAGCGTCCATTTGCTGAAGATCAAGGATTTGTGGACCCGGATGTGCCGGTGCCTCCGGCATACCGTGGCGTTATGGAAATTTGTGAGCTGTTCGCCTGACCACCCTGGGTGACAACTTTAAGCAAGCCCCAGCCGAAGGGCTCCTTCGATCCCCACACCCCCGGGGACATGTGAGAGGAGTCACCCAGAGTGAACAGCACGTTCAAGTCGGGCACGATCGCCGTATTAGCGGCGGCGGCCCTTACCGCCTCGATGACAGGCGCCGCCGGCGCCGCCTCGAAGGCGCACTTATCCACCGCGGCGACCACCGTCGCCAGGACCGAACCCCCGGCGTTCGCGCCGGCGGACCCCAAATCGCGCGACCGCGCGAAAGTGAACGCCGACGCGGCACTCGCCGCCGGCGCCGAACGCCTGCACAAGGGCTCCGGCGACGCCTTCACTCTCTCGTCCAACGTCGCCGGAACCTACGGCCTGCAATATCTGACCTACGAACGCACCTACAAGGGCCTGCCCGTCTACGGCGGCGAGGTCGTCGTGGGCACCGACCGGGCCGGCCAGGTGATCCAGCAGGTGGTCACCGGCCAGACCGCGAAGATCAAGGTCGGCACCGAGCCCTCGGTCACGGGCCGGCAGGCGGCGGCCACCGCCGGAGCCCTCCTGCCGCAGGTGGACGAGGTGACCACGGCGAAGCTGGTCGTGCACGCCACCAGCGCCACGCCCAAGCTGGCCTGGCGGGTCCAGGTCGCCGGGCGGACGGCCACCGGCAGGCCCAGCGTCCTCGACGTGTTCGTGGACGCGCGCTCCGGCTCGCTGATCGACAAGTTCGACAAGGTGCACGAGGGCACCGGCCGCGGCTTCTACAACGGCACGGTGACGATCGACACCAGCGGCTCCGCCGGCTCGTACCGGATGGTGGACACCACCAGGCCGGGCCTGCAGTGCGGCGGCCAGAACGGGTCGGCCTACACCAAGAGCAGCGACTCCTGGGGCAACGGCTCGGGCACCGACCTGGAGACGGCCTGCGTGGACGCGCTGTACGCCGCCCAGATGGAATGGAACATGCTGCGCGACTGGCTGGGCCGCAACGGCCACAGCGGGACGGGCCGCTCGTTCCCCATCCGGGTCGGGCTGAACGACGTCAACGCGTTCTGGAACGGTTCGTACACCACCTTCGGTCACAACCAGGCCGGCAACCAGCAGGCCACCCCGATGGACGTCGTCGGCCACGAGTTCGGCCACTCCGTCTTCACCAACACCCCCGGCGGCGACAACGGCAACAACGAGGTCGGCGGCCTGAACGAGTCCACGGGCGACATCTTCGGCGCGCTGACCGAGGCCTACGCCAACAACCCGAACGACCCGCCGGACTACCAGGTGGGCGAAGAGGTCAACCTCGTCGGGAACGGCCCGATCCGGTACATGTACAACCCGTCCCAGGTCGGCGACCCCAACTGCTACAGCACCGCGATCCCCACCACCGAGGTGCACGCGGCGGCCGGGCCCCAGAACCACTGGTTCTACCTGCTGGCCGAGGGCAACAACCCCGGCGGCGGCAAGCCGAGCAGCCCGATCTGCCAGGGCGGACCGTCCTCGGTGACCGGCATCGGCATCCAGAAGGCCGGCAAGATCTTCATGGGCACGCTGCAGGCCAAGACGCAGCCGTGGACCCACGCCAAGGCGCGGGTGGCCTCGCTCAACGCCGCCAAGGCGCTGTTCCCGAACAGCTGCGTGGAGTTCAACGCGGTCAAGTCCGCCTGGGACGCCGTGAGCGTCCGGGGCACCAGCGACCCGACCTGCGTGGCCAACCCGGACACCTTCTCGCTGCAGGTGAGCCCCGGCTCCGGCGCGGCCGACCCGGGCGGCGCGGCCGCCACGACCCTGAGCACGGTGACGACCGGCGGCAACGCCCAGCAGATCCAGCTCAGGACGGGGACGCTCCCGGCGGGCGTGACCGCCCAGTTCAACCCGGCCACCATCCAGTCGGGCCAGTCCTCCACGCTGACCCTCAACGTGGCGGCGAGCGCGGCTCCCGGGACGTACACCGTGCAGGTGATCGCCCAGGGCACGGCCCAGACGCAGACGCAGAACTACACGCTCACCGTCAACCGGCCGATCCCCGACCAGTTCTCGCTGACGCTCAGCCCCACGTCGGGGTCCGTGGACGCGGGCGGCAGCACCGCCTCGACGCTGACCACCACGACCACGAGCGGCAACGCCCAGCAGATCCAGCTCAGGACGGGGACGCTCCCGGCGGGCGTGACCGCGCAGTTCAACCCGGCCACCATCCAGTCTGGCCAGTCGTCGGCGCTGACGCTCGCGACGGCGTCCTCCGTGCCGGCCGGGACGTACACCGTGCAGGTGATCGCCCAGGGCACGGCACAGACGCAGACGCAGAACTACACCCTGACCGTCTCCCGGCCCGGTGACCCGGACGCGTTCTCCGTCCGGCTCGACCCGGAGGCGGGCACCGCGACGGCCGGGGGCACCGTGGCCACCACGGTGAACACGGCGACGACCGGCGGGCAGCCCCAGCAGGTCACGCTGTCGGCCACCAAGCTGCCGAACGGCGTCACCGTGGCCTTCGACCCGGCCACGATCCAGTCGGGCCAGTCGTCCAGGCTGACCTTCACGGTGGCCTCGACGGCGAAGAACGGCACGTACCCGATCACGGTGACGGCCACCGGCACGGCGCAGACGCAGACGGCGAGCTACGCGCTCACGGTCACCGGCGGCACGCCGGCGGGCGACTTCACCGTCGCCGCCGACCCGTCGTCGGCCACCGTCACGGCGGGCGCGACGGCGACCACCACGCTGAACACGCAGGTCACCACCGGCCGGCCGATCCCGCTCACGCTGGCGGCCGACGGCGTGCCGCCGGGCGCGACCGTGACCTTCAGCCCGTCGTCCATCAACTCGGGTGAGTCGTCCACGGTGACGGTGACCACGTCGTCGAGCACGCCGGCGCAGACGTACACGATCACTCTCAACGCGAACGGCGCCGCCAGCCACGGCACGTCGTTCTCGCTGACGGTGAACGGTGGCGGCGGCGGTGACACCTGGCAGGAATGGCACGCCTACAACGCCGGCGACGAGGTCACCTACCAGGGTGTCCGCTATCGCTGCGTGATCGCCCACACCTCTCAGCCGGACTGGACGCCCGACGTCGTACCGGCTCTGTGGCAGCGGATCGGATGACGGTCCGCCCAGTGCCCCACGTACCCGGGGGGTGACTGAGGGCCGGAGCGGAGGGGGTCCCACCGGACCCCCTCCGTTCTGGTTTCCGGACGCTCCGGCATGGTTTGATCATGTTCGTGGCCCTTCAGTAGGGTGGGCGCCCCGGTCGCCTGTTCTGGGTGGGAGTGCCCGTGCGCCGTTACCGCTTCGGCCTGGTCGCGATGCCCGTCGCGGTGGCCTACGTGGCCCTCGTCGCCGGCCTCGGGGTCTTCGCGCTGGTCACCGGCGAGGTGTCCCCGCTCTGGTTCGCCGTCGTCCGCTCGGGGGTGTCCGGTCCGGCCGCCTCCCCAGGGATCGTGCTGCTGCTGGTGCTGGTCGGCGCGGTGCAGGGCTGGGTCTACTGGCAGGTGCTGCGCGGGCGCCGGCGCGACGCGCGGCCGAGCCCCGACCGCCGGATCGCCCTGTTGCGCGCCGTCCTGTACGCCGGCATCGCCCTCTCCCTGCCGCCCTTCTCCCTCCTGTACTCCTGGGACGAGCCGGTCGGCACCGGGGCGCTGGTCACCCTGCTGCTGGTCCAGGGGGCGATGGTCTGGCTGTTCTCCGTCGCGGTGGGGGGCGCCCTTCCTGCCTGGGCGCGGATCCTCATGCTCGTCCTGGGAACGGCGGACGTGGTCGCCGGCCTCGGTCTCACCCTCTCGCAGGCCCTGCTGTTCAAGCCCGGCATGATCTTCTTCGACATCGCCCTGCTCGGGGGCGTGCCGGGGGTGGCGTGGCTGGCGCTGCTGCTGACGGCTCAGGCCCAGGATCCGCGCTGGAGCCGCGCGACCGTGGCGATGGGCGTTCTGTCGCTGGTCACGTCGTTCGTCCGGCCGACGTCGTTCGCGTCCTCTGACGCCACGCCGCTGGAGGTGCTGAGCTTCTGGCTGCTCCTCGCGCTCGGCATCGTCGGCCTGGGGTGGCAGGCACGCTCGGCGCACGAGCTCGCCGGGCCGCCCGCGTCGCCGTTCGGGCCCCGGCGTCCGCCCGCGCGGATCCCGGCCCGGCCGTGGTGGCCGGTCGCATCGGCGGTGGTGCTGCCGCTGGTCCCGGCGGCCGTCAACCTTGCGAGCGGGATGCCGTTCTGGATCGGACCGCGGGGCGCGGTCGAGCAGGTGGTCGCCGGGGGCGCCGTCAGCGTGCCGGCGGCGCTGGCGTGGCTGGGGCTCGACCTGCTCGCGGGGGTGGGCGGGGTCGCGCTGGTCGTGCTGGTGGCCGTCCTGCGCGGCACCGTCCGCCTGGTGCGGGCGACGGTGGCGGCGCTGGTGGTGCTGGCCGCCGTGGGCGTGGTCAGCGCGCTGACCGCCGCGCCGCCCGGGCCGTCCTCGGGCGACCTGGGGCTGTATCCCGACGGCCTGTTCGCCACCGGGCCGGCGGACGAGCCCTCCTTCGGGCTCTCGCCGCTGTGGTTCAGCGCCGCCTTCCTCGCCTCCGCCGTCGTCCTGACGCTGCTTGTCGTACGGACCGACTCCCGGCCATAACTTTCACCGCGTTCCCTGCGTCGAACACCACATGAGACGCTTCACCACCGCCACGCTCGTGGCCGGGCTGCTGCTGGCGGGCGGGGCCGCGCCGGCGCTGGCCGGCGAGTCCGCCCCGGTCCGTCGCTGCTCGGCCGCCCAGCTCCAGATACGCCTGGGCACGATCGACGCCGGCGCGGGCAACAGGAACGCGCCGCTGGTGTTCACCAACGGCTCACGCACCGCCTGCACCCTGTACGGCCACCCCGGGCTGATCATGATCGACAAGCAGGGCGACACCCTCCGCACCCGCGTCCGCCGCGCCGCCGGCCCCAAGCACCGGGTGACGGTCCGACCGGGCGGCAGCGCCCGCACCACCCTGCACTGGACGGTCGTCGAGACCGGCGCCGAGACCGCCTGCCCGAGCCCCGCCCGCCTGCTGGTCATCCCGCCGGACGAGCGGTCGTACCTCGACGTGCCCTTCGACGCCGGCCAGGTGTGCGACGGCGGACGGCTCGACGTCACCCTGCTGGCCTGACGACCTCGCGGGGGCGGGTCAGCGCAGCAGCACGTTGACGACGACCGTGAGCACGGCCGACAGCAGCAGCGAGATCAGGATCATCGCCAGACAGCCCGGCCAGCCGCCCAGCGGTCGCACGTCCCAGTTCCCGAACCTCATCCCCGGCCCCTACCCGGGGCGGCCGGGGTCGTACCCGGGCCGGGGCAGAGGTCAGAGGCCGGCGACGAAGTCGAGGGCGACCGCCCAGGCGCGTTCGGCGGCCGGGGCGTCGTAGTCGGGCAGGCCGGGGTCGGTGAACAGGTGGCCGACCCCCGGGTAGCGGAAGACCTCGACGTCGGCCCCCGCCCGGCGCATCTGGAGGTACCAGGCGTTGAGCCAGTCGACCGGCTCGTAGAAGTCGGGGTCGGCGACGTGCAGCTGCACCGGCAGGTCGTCGGCGGCGGCGCTCTCGGCCATGTCGGAGGTGCCGTGCATGAGCAGCAGGCCCTGGGAACGCTCGTCGCCCAGCGCGAGGTTCTGGGCGATGGCCGCGCCGAGGGAGAAGCCCGCGTAGACCAGGCCGTCGCCGGACAGCGGGGCCGCCGCCGTGATGGCCCGCTTCAGCAGCTCCTCGCTGCCGATCTCCTCCTTGATCGCGATGCCCTCCTCGGGCGTGTCGACGACGCGGCCGTCGTAGAGGTCGGGGACGTGCACCTCGTGCCCCGCCCCCCGGAGCCTGTCGGCGGCCTGGTGGACGGCGGGCCGCAGGCCGTACATCGAGTGCAGGAGGAGAATCCGCGCCATACGCGCAGCTTAGCGGCCGTGGGCGAGTGCGCCCGGCCCGGCCGCGGCGGGTCAGCCGTCCTGGGCGGGCAGGTCGTGGGCGGTGAACATGTCGATCAGCAGACGGACGGGCAGCCCGGCCTCGGTCGGGTAGCGGAACTGCCGGTCGAGGTCGAGGCTGTAGCGGTTGCGGCGGCCGATCCGCTCGCGGGTCAGGTAGCCGGCCTGGTAGAGGTCGGAGACGATGTTCTGGACGGTGCGTTCGGTGACGCCGATGCGGGTGGCGATGTCGCGCAGCCGCACGTCGGGGTCACGGGCGATCTCCACCAGCACGCGGGCGTGATGGGTCAGGAACGTCCACGTCGCCGGATGGTCTTCAGGGTCGGGCACAGCCTCTGACGCTTTCTGCCTGGACGTCCCGGATCCGCGGGGCGGGACGAAAATGCTTACATGAAGATCCTATGACGAAACCTCTTTCCTGTAACCCTCTTCGCCCCTAACCTTGGGTCGTGGGGCGGACCTGACGCCGTCCCGACCGGCCAGGCCCACTTGGGGAACAACAGATGTCCGTCACCCAGACGCACCTTGCCGCCACGTCGAGCGCCACCACCAGGCCGCCATGTCAGTGCTCGACATGAGCTGCCGGCCGGTTCCGGCCGGCGTGCTGGTCACGGTTTCCGGTGAGCTCGACGCCACCAACGCCGATCGCCTGGAGTCCGCCATTCGCGACGCCCATCGCCCCGGCCGCTCCCTGGTCCTCGACCTGGGCGAGCTGACCTTCATGGACAGCAGCGGCCTGCACGTGCTGCTGCGGGCGCACGACGACGTCCGCGACGCGGGCGGGAGTCTGCGCCTGGCCGCCGTACGGGACATCCCGGCCCGCATCCTGGAGATCACCGGGGTGTGGGACAGGCTGCACATCCACGCCGGTGTGGAGGAAGCCGTCGGAGCGGCCGCGGACGCCATGTCTGATCGGCTGCCGGATGATGTGGAGCGGTTGTGATGCACCTGGCCAGCAGCTACCTGCCGGGAATCACCGTGATCACGGTGGCCGGCGAGGTGGACGCCACCGCCTCCGGCCACCTGGAGACCTACCTCGACCAGGTGCGCCGCAGTCTGGACGAGCACCTGATCATCGACGCGCACCGGCTGACGTTCCTCGACAGCTCCGGGCTGTCCGTCCTGCTCGCGGCCGCCACGCTGGCCCGCGCGCACGGCGTCGACGTGCACCTGGCCGGTCTCCAAGCCACGGTGGCCCGGCTGCTGGAGATCACCGGCACCGTCGAGCTCGTGACGATCCACGACCGCGTCTCCCAGGCCGTCACCGCGGTGGAGGCGCTCCGGGACGCCGGGCCCGAGGAGCCCGGTGAGCCCGCCGAGCCTTCCGAGGCCGTCTGACCTTCGCGTGGCCGCCGGTCGTCATCGACGGCCGCCGAACTCCCAGTCGTGCACCTCGATCCCGGCGTACCGGTCGGCGGTGAGGACCGCGCGGGCCGCGTCCGCGTCCGGCGCCCGGACCAGCAGCGCGGTGCCGACCCAGGTGGCGCCGTCGTCGGACAGCAGCGGCCCGTACGCGATCAGCTCGTCGCCGTCGGCCGGCGGGACGAGGTCGGCGGGCTGCCCGGAGCCGAGGCCCAGCACCAGGTACCGGTTGCCGCCCTGCCGGCCGCCGGGGAACTCCCACATGGTGCGCCCCAGCACGTTGCGCCAGCGGCGGAGCAGCACGTCGCGGTAGACCCCAGCCTGGTAGTTGGGCTCGTCGAAGGCGAACGCCCGCGCGGCGGCGGGGTCGGGCAGGTCGACGATGTGCACGCTGCCGGTGGCCGCGTCGGTGTCGCGGTCGAGGGTCGGGCCGCGGGCGATCAGTTCCGCTTCGTACCGGTCCATGTAGGACCAGTGTGCTTCCCCCAACTCCTTGCGCAGGGGGCCCGATCCGGGACGGTCACGGTGGTGGCAGAAGAACTCCATGCCGAGAGTACCTACCACGTGACCTCCTCCCGGTCACAACCGGCGCACGGCCCGGCGGCTCAGCCCAGCATCTGCTCGACGAGGTCGGCGGCGCGGGTGGTGCCACCCTCGGCCCGCGCCTCCGCCTGCAGGCGCGTCAGGCGGCGGGCCACCTCCGGGTCGCCGGTCAGCTCGGCCAGCGCGGCGCGCAGGGCCTCGGCCGTGGCGTCGGGGGTGTCGATGCGGCGGGCCACGCCCAGCTCCACGAGCCGGTCGGCGTTGGCGAACTGCTCGGCCCCCTGCGGGACGGCGATCATCGGCACGCCCGCCAGCAGCCCCTCGCAGCAGCCGCCCATGCCCGCGTGGGTGACGAACGCGTCGGCCTGGTCGAGGATCGCCCGCTGCGGCACCCACGGGTGCACCTCGACGTTGGACGGGATCTCGCCCAGCTCCCCCACGTCGGTGTACTTGCCGATCTGCAGCACGACGTGCCAGCCGGGCAGGTCGCCGAAGGCCGCCAGGCACCGGCGGTAGAACTCCGGCTGACGGGTGTAGGCCGACCCCAGGGAGATCAGCAGGACGTTCTCGGCGTCGCCGGGACGGCTCCAGCCGCCCTGCCCGCGCAGGTCGTGACAGGGGCCGACGAAGGTCACGGTGGCGGTGTCGACCTGGTCGGCGTGCGGCTGCATCGCCCGCGGGATCAGGGCCAGCGCGCGGGGCGGATGGCCGGAGAAGGCGTCGACGTCGGTGGTGGTGGCGCCGGATCCGGCGAGCCAGCCGGCGAACCTGGCCCGGTAGGCGTCGGCTCCCGGCAACTGCCACAGCTGCGCCGCCACCTCCTCCTGGTAGCCCTTCCAGGCCACGAACGTCGGCGACAGCTGCAGCAGGGGACGGCCCTGCGCCTCGGCCAGGGCCCGCGCGGCGTAGGCGCCGATGTAGTACAGGTAGAGGTCGGCGGGGTCGTGGTCGTAGGCGGCGCGCAGTTGCGGGAGCGCCTGGACGGCGTCGTCCAGGAAGAGGCCCATCGCCGCGATGGGGTCGTCGGGCCAGTCGTTGTCGGCGACCGGCAGCGTCGAGGAGCACGGGACCAGCTCGGCGCCGGTGCCCGTGACCAGGTCGCCGACCGCCGGGTCGTTGGCGTACGTCACCCGGTGGCCGCGGGCCACCAGCTCGCGGACGACCTCCAGGCTGGGCAGGACGTGGCTGACGGCGGGGATGCCGACCATGGCGATGTGGGCGCGGCGGCGGGACATGGGCGAATCACTCATTTCGGGTTCTGCGCGGCGGGACGGGTGCTGGACGGCGGGTCAGGCGCGGCGCGCGCCCGGGGCGGCGGCCTCCAGGTCGGCGACGCTGCCCGACATGATCGTGCGCACGTGTTCGGTGATGTGCTCGGCGGGCCAGTCCCACCAGGCCACCGCGAGCAGGCGGGCGACGTCGTCGGCCGGGTAGCGGATGCGGATGAGGCGGGCCGGGTTGCCGCCGACGATGCCGTAGTCGGGCACGTCGGAGGTGACCACGGAGCCGGCGCCGATGATCGCGCCGTGCCCGATGCGCACGCCGGGCAGCACCGTCGCGCCGTGGCCGAACCAGACGTCGTTGCCGACGACGGTGTCACCGCGGTTCGGCAGGCCGGTGAGCAGGTCGAAGTGGTCGGACCACGAGCCGCCCATGGTGGGGAAGGGGAAGGTCGAGGGGCCGTCCATGCGGTGGTTGGCGCCGTTCATGATGAACCGCACCCCGGCGCCCAGGGCGCAGAACCTGCCGATGACCAGCTTCTCCGGGCCGTAGTGGTAGAGCACGTTGCGGGTCTCGAACGCGGTCGGGTCGTCGGGGTCGTCGTAGTAGGAGAACTCCCCCACCTCGATCAGCGGGGACTTGACCAGCGGTCGCAGCAGCACCACCCGTGGCTGGGCGGGCATCGGGTGCAGGACGGTGGGGTCGGCGGGGACGCGGGCGTTCATGGATCTCTTCCTTCCGCCACTGCTAATGCGACAACTTGTACATTAAGATGGTGGCATGCCGACGTCCGCCTCGCAAACGGGAAAGGCAACGATGACGCCCGAGAGCCCGTCGCCCGGCCCGCGCCGCCGTCCTGGTGGCCGTACCGGTCGCATCCGCGCGCAGGTTCTCGACGCGGTCCGCGCCGAGCTCGGGGAGCACGGCTTCGACGGCCTGACCCTCGACGCCGTCGCGGCCCGCGCGGGCGTGCACCGCGCGACGGTCTACCGGCGCTGGCGGGACGTCGGCGGCCTGCTCGCCGACGTCCTGGAGGCGACGGGCGACGACGACTGGGAGCCCCGGGACACCGGCTCCCTGCTGGGCGACCTGGCGGCGCTCAACCACGAGAACCAGGCGGCCATGACCGCGCAGCCGTCGATCGCCGCGGCCCTGATCGCCGCCTCGTTCCGCTCGGAGGAGGCCGCCCGCGGCTTGCGGCGGCTCTGGGAGGACCGGTACACCCGCTGCGAGGTCATCGTCAGGCGGGCGGTCGAGCGGGGCGAGCTGCCGGCCGGCACGGACGCGCGGCGACTGCTCGTCGCCGCGACCGCGCCGCTCTACCACCACCTGGTGCTCCTCCGCACGCCCCCCGACCCGGACCTGCCGGACCAGGCGGCGCGGACGGCCGCGCTCGCCGCCGCGGCCGGCGCCTTCGCCCCTCCGCCGGAACAGTGAGCCCGGGTCGCGGTCAGGACGAGCCGGGCCGTGCGGGGTGAAGGTGCGGGCGAGGGTTCAGGCGTGGGCGGCGGGCTTGCCGGCGGGCTGGAACCTGAAGGAGACGGCCTCCATGAGGGCCTGGTGCTTGGTGTTCTGGAACGCGGCGATCTTCCAGCCGCCGTCCGCCTGCCGGACCATCGTGTAGGTCTGGATCTTGTGCAGCTTGCCGGGCTTGCCCTTGTAGGTGTCGCCTCGGGTGACGACGAGGGCGGCGTCGGGGCCGGCGGGGCGGATGCCGACGGTCTCACTGGCCAGCCTGGTGCCCTTGACGAAGCTGTCGAACAGCACCTGGTGGGCGTCGCCGATCTCCCGGGCGCCGGTGTAGAGGGTGCCGACGTACGTGATGTAGGTGGCGTCCTCGGTGAACAGGTCGCCGTACGCGCCGCCGTCGGCCCGGTTCCAGGCGTCGGCGAGACGGTCGAGCACGGAGGTGATGGCGGCGGCGTCGGCGGCGGTGAGGGTGTTGCTCATGGGCGTGGCCTTCCCCAGATAGCTTCTCGAAAGCATTTGCTTCTTAGAAGATTTATCTTCTCTAAAGAAGAGATTAGAAGAGGGGTCGGCCACTGTCAACTCTCGGGAGCGTCCCCGGCGCGAGAGGCCGTGCCGGGGAGCTCGGGATCGGGAAGGCGCGAGGTCAGGGGCGGGAGAGCGCCGGGACGGCCGCGCGGCCGGTGCGGGCCGACTCCTGCGCGGCCAGCGCGAAGGCCAGGACCTCCCGGCCCTGCTCGCCGGTGAGCGTCGGCGGGGTGCCGTTGAGCAGGGCGTCCACGAAGTGGCGGCCCGACCGGACGAAGCTCGTCTCCCAGCCGGTCGGCATGTCGTCGTAGCCGGTGGTGACGCCGTCGCGGTGCAGGACGACCGGGGCGACGTCCAGCATGCGGCCATGGCCGCGGGTGATCCAGATGACGCCGCGGGTGCCGGTGATCTCCACCCGGTCGTCCTGGGCGTAGTGCACGGTGTCGAGCTTGAGCTCCGGCGAGTGGACGACCTCCAGTGCGCCGACGGCGCCGTCGGGATGCGTCCAGCTCACCATGGACGGCGCGTCGATCAGGCCGTCGTAGCTGCTGCCGACGAAGGCGTGGACGCGGTCGGCCATGCCCAGGAAGTGCCAGGCGATGGCGAACTTGTGGTGCCCGTCGTCGAACACCAGCGGGCCGCCGCCGCACTGCTCGGGATCGACCCGCCAGGCGCTGGCCGCGGCGGGCACCTCCCAGGCGGTGGGGCTCCAGCCGGGGTTGGACTTGAGCCGGATGCTGCGCACGTCGCCGATCTCGCCGGCCTCGACGAGCTGCTTGGCCCGCTGGACGGGCGGGTAGAAGACGAAGTTCTCGAACACCTTGAAGACGACGTCGCGCTCGGCGGCGCGGGTGATCATCGCGTCGGCGTCGGCCAGGTTCGTCGCCATCGGCTTCTGCAGCGAGACGTGCTTGCCCGCGTCCATCGCGTCGAGCGTCACCTGGGCGTGCAGGTGGTGGGGGACGAGGATCTCCACCATGTCGACGTCGTCGCGGGCGAGCAGTTCGCGGTAGTCGGCGTGCCGGTCGCGCTCGGCCACGCCCCAGGCCGCCCCGCGGGTGTCGCGGTTGCCGGCGACGGGGTCGCAGACGGCCGTGATCACCGCCTCGGGATGTTCCAGGTACGCCTGCGCGTGCAGGTCGGAGATGCGGCCGCAGCCGATGATGCCTACGCGGATCACTGGGACTCCTGAATCTCTTTCTAGCCCTTGACCGCCCCGGCCGTGAGGCCGGCGATGAAGTGCTTCTGGAAGGCGATGAAGATGGCGATGGTGGGAAGGCTGGCGAGCACGGCCATGGCCGCCTGCACGCCGTAGGCGATGGAGAACTGGCCCTGCTGCTGGAGGATGCCGACCATCACGGTCCGCATGGTGTCGGAGCGGGTGAAGACCAGCGGGTAGAGGAAGTCGTTCCAGATGAAGGTGAACTGGAGCGTGGCCAGGGCCGCCAGCGCGGGCCGGGTCATCGGCAGCACGATGGAGGCCAGGATGCGCGGCTCGCCGGCGCCGTCGACCAGGCCGGCCGCCCGCAGTTCCATCGGCAGGCTGCGGAAGAAGTTGCGCATGACGAGCGTGCAGAGGGAGATGCCGTAGCCGGAGTGGACGACGATCATCGGCCAGAGCGTGTCGTACATGCCGGTCGCGTTGAACCCCTGGAACAGCGGGATCAGCAGGATCTGCGGCGGCACGAACAGCCCGGCCAGCAGGAAGAACCCGACGAGCTCGCCGAAACGGGGCCGCAACATCGCGATCGCGTACCCGGCCAGCGTGCCGAGCGCGACCGAGATCGCCGTCGCCGGGACCGTCACCAGGACCGAGTTGAGCAGGTAGCGCCCGGTGCCGCCGACGGCGAACGCCTGCAGGTAGTTGTCCAGGCTGAGGCTGCCGCTGGGGGCCCACAGGCCGTTGGCGGCGATGTCGGCGTCGGACTTCAGCGAGGTGTACAGCACGCCCAGGCAGGGGACGAGGAACACCACCGCGAAGCCCAGCAGGGCCGCGGCCAGCGGGGCCTTCGACGAACGTCTCCCCGCGGCGGCCGGGGCGGCCGGGATCGCGCCGCGGGTGGCCAGGGCGGTCTCAGGCATGCCGGTCCCTCCAGGCATTCCAGGCGAAGAACAATCCGATGATCACGATCGAGACGACGAACAGCACGATCGACACCGCGCTGCCGTAGCCGAAGTCGTAGGTCTTGAACGACACCCGGTAGGCGAGCACGGCCAGCGTCTCGGTCTGCCGGAACGGTCCACCGCCGGTCATGACGTAGACGATGTCGAAGCTCTTGAGCGCGTTGATCAGGCTCAGCGAGATGACCACGACGGACGAGGGCCGCAGGGCGGGCAGCACGACCGCGCGCAGCCGCTGCCAGGCGCCGGCGCCGTCCATGTGCGCCGCCTCGGTCAGGTCGCGGGAGACCGCGGTGAGCCCGGCCAGGAAGATGACCATGGCCAGCGTCACCTGCTGCCAGCCCCAGGCGACCATCACCGCCCACAGGGCCGTGTCCGGGTCCGCCAGCCAGGCGTGTGCCAGTGACCCGAGCCCGACGGCGTCGAGCAGGAGGTTGAGCAGGCCGTCCTCGGGCCGGTAGATCCAGAACCAGACCTGGCCGACCACCACGAGGGACAGCGCGAGCGGCAGGAAGAAGAACGACTTGATCAGCTTGGCGAACCGCGTGACGCGGTTGAGCGCCAGCGCCAGCGCCAGGCCGACGACGGTGGGCACCAGCACGCCCGCCACCGTCCAGATCAGCGTGTTCGCCAGCGCTCGCGCGAAGCTCGGGTCCGCGGCCATGCGGCGGAACTGGGCCAGCCCGACGAAGTCGCCGCCACCGACCGCCTTCCAGTCGGTGAAGCCGTGCGCGAAGGAGTACAGCGCCGGCCACACGACGGCGATGCCGTACGCGAGGAGCGGTGCGGCGAGGAATCCCCAGGCCCACCAGGTCCGCCGGATCGTCATCCGCGCGTACCTCCTTTCTGTCGAATCTTGTGAATGTCTCGGGCGGGTGGCCCCGGGCGCTCGGCGACGGCCCGGGGCCGCCGGTCAGGAGCCGGCGAACACGCCTTCGGCGGTGCTCTGGGCCTCCTGCAGCGCGGAGGCGGCGTCGGCGGGGTTGTTGACGAACTGCGCGAGCGCGTTGAGCCCGGCGTCGGACATCTCCGGGGTGGTCGCCAGGTCGTAGTTGAAGGCGAACACGGGAGCCTCGCCGACCACCTTGGCGGCCTTGTGCATGATCTCGTTCTGCTTGCTCAGGTCGGCCTTGGGGTTGGGCGCCAGCGCGCCCTGGGTGAGCGCGACGGCCTGCTGCGCCTCGGGCGCGGCCATGCAGGCGAGCACCTTCTCGGCCCCGGCCCTGCTCGCGGCGCCGGCCGAGATCGCGAACCCGTCCACCGGGCCGAGCGCGGCCTGCGGCACGCCGGGGGTGATCTCGGGGAAGGGGAAGAAGTCGTACCCTTCGCCCGCCTTGACCTGGTTGCCGTCCCAGTAGCCGCTGATCCAGGTGCCCATGAGGGTCATCGCGGCCTTGCCGGAGGAGACCATGTCGCCGGCGTCGGGCCAGTCGTAGCCGTTGGGGTTGTCGTTGAAGTAGCCCTTGTCGAAGAGCTGCTTCCACCGGTCGAACGCCTGGGTCACCTGCGGGTCGGTGTACTTGGCCTTGCCCGCCATGAGCTGGGCCCGGTAGTCGGGGCCGGCCGTGCGCAGCAGCAGGTAGTCGAACCAGAACTGGGCGGGCCAGCGGTTCTTGGAGCCCAGCGCGAACGGCGTGATCCCGGCGGCCTTGAGCTTGCCGGCGGCGGCCATCAGGTCGTCCCAGGTCTTGGGCATCTCGGTGATGCCGGCCTTGGCCATGGCCTTGGGGTTGTAGAACATGCCGACGTAGTGGTAGTCCAGCGGCAGCAGGTACTTCTTCCCGCCGTAGGTCGCCGCGGCCTTGGTCAGCGTCTCGGGGATGGCCTGGTCGAGGCCCGATTTGGCCCACATGTCGTCGAGCGGCGCCAGGCGCTGCTGGTCGACGAGGTACTGGGTCTTGGCGCCCGCCCAGTACGACAGCAGGTCGGGCGGGTTGCTGCCGGCGAGCTGCACCAGGATGGCGTCCTTGAACGCCTCCTGCTCGGCCGGGCTGTTCTTGATCTTCTCCCCGGACTGCTTCTGGCAGATCGACAGCACCTGGGCCATCGCCTTGCTGCCGCCCTCGTCGCTGAAGTAGTGGACCATGCTGACCTCGCCCTTGGCCGGGGAAGCGGAGCCCCCCGACCCGGCGTCCGACCCGCAGGCGGCGGCGAAGAGCGCCGCGGCCGAGGCCGCCGCCGCCAATTTGACCACGCGCCGCCGAGCGGCAACGCTGTTGTTCGTCATCCGTGGATCTCCGTGGGTGATGGTGGGTGGGCGTCGAACTTCGCGGGGACACGCCCGCCCACTTGCTGGGTGATTCGGAACGCGGCGACCGTGACCATCCGGCCGAGGTCGCCGATCCTCGCGAGGGTGACCCGCGAGGCGGGCCCGGAGATCCCGATGGAGGCCAGCGGGACGCCGTGCAGGTCGAAGATGGGGGCCGCCACGCATCTGACGTCGAGGTTGAGCTCCTCGTCGTCGATCGCGTAGCCGCGGCGGCAGACCTGCGCCAGGTCGGCGGCCAGGCTGTCGATCCCCGTGTGCGTGCGCATCGTGTAGGCGGTGAACGGGTCGGGCAGCAGCTCGGCCAGCTCTTCGGGGGTGGCGGTGCAGTACAGGGCCTTGCCGGTGGAGGAGGCGTAGATGATCGGCTGGGCGCCGATCTCGGTCTCGACCGTGATGCGGCCGCCGCGCTGCCGCTCCTGGGCGACGTACACGCCGCCGCCGCGCGTCCTGCGGGCCAGGTGCACGGCCTCGCCGGTGGCGGCGGACAGCTCGCGCATGATCGGTCCGGCGCCGGCGACGAGGTCCACGCCGCGCAGCACCTGGCCGGCCAGGGAGATCATCCGCGTCGAGACCCGGAAGATCTTGGTGGCCGGGTCCTGCTCGACGTAGCCGCGGTCCTCCAGGACGCGCAGCAGCCGGTGGACGTTGCCCTTGTCGGCGTTGACCTCGCGGGCCAGCGCGGTGACGCCGAGCCCTTCGGGGCGGCGGGCGAGCCCTTCGAGGAGGTCCAGCCCGGTGAGCAGGGCGCCCGCCGCGCGGGAGGCGGGCAGCGAGTCGGTGGTCGAGTCAGCCATGGGCGTAGTCAACCCGCCTTGTTGTGCGTACGTCAACTCCGTTGTTCCTTGCGCCGTCACATCGTCCTCCTCTCGTGACCTGGGCGGATGCTCTAGCAGACATCGAAGTCGGCGCCTTCGTGGGCCTGCAGCACGTGGTCGTGGTGCAGGCGCCGCCAGCCGCGCGCGGGCGGGGCCGGCGGGGTCCACTCCTCCCGCCTGCGTGCCAGCTCGACCGGGTCGACCAGGAGCGTCAGCTCGCCCGCCGCGGCGTCGAGCCGGATCAGGTCGCCGTCGCGTACCAGCGCGAGCGGGCCGCCGACCGCGGCCTCCGGGGACACGTGCAGGACGACCGTCCCGTACGCGGTGCCGCTCATCCGGGTGTCGGAGACCCGCACCATGTCGCGCACGCCGCTCCTGGCCAGCTTCGCCGGGATCGGCAGCGACCCGGCCTCGGGCATGCCGCCGCCGACCGGTCCCGCGTTGCGCAGCACCAGCACCGAGCCGGGCGTGACAGGCAGATCGGGGTCGTCGATCCGGCGGGCCACGTCCTCGGGCGACTCGAAGACGACGGCGGGACCCTCGTGCCGCAGCAGCTCGGACGTGGCCGCCGCCACCTTGATCACCGCGCCGTCGGGCGCGAGGTTGCCGCGCAGCACCGCCAGCGCGCCGGTGGGCCCGAGCGGGTCCGCGAGGGTGCGGATGGTGGTCTGCCAGCCCGCGGGCGGGGCGACGTCCGCCAGCCGGTCGCGCAGCGTGCCGCCCTCGATCACCGGCACGTCCAGGTCGAGCAGCGGTTCCAGCTCCTTCATCAGCACCGGCACGCCGCCGGCGCGATGCAGGTCCTCCATGTAACCGACGCCGGACGGCTTGCAGTCGACCAGCAGCGGCACCCGTCCGGCGATGGCCGCCACGTCGTCGAGCCCGAACGGCACGCCCGCCCGCCTGGCCACCGCCAGCAGGTGGATCACGGCGTTGGTCGAGCCGCCCAGGGCCATCAGCACGGTGACCGCGTTGGCCAGGGAACCGGCCGTCACGATGGAGGACGGCCGGCGCCCCGCGCGGGCGGCCTCGACCGCCACCCGCCCCGAACGGGCCCCGGCCCGCAGCCGGTCGCCGGTGGGCGCCGGCGCGGTGGCGGTGCCCGCCGGGCTCATGCCGAGCGCCTCGGCCAGGCACGCCATGGTGGAGGCGGTCCCCATGACCATGCAGGTGCCGCCGGTCGTGGCCAGGGCGCCGCGCACGTCGGCGATGTCGCCCTCGTCCAGCTCCCCGGCCCGGTGCCTGGCCCACATCGAGCGGCAGTCGGTGCACGCGCCGAGCCGGGTGCCGCGCCAGGTGCCGGTCAGCATGGCCCCGGCCACGAGCTGCACGGCCGGGACGTCCGCGGAGACCGCGGCCATGAGCTGGGCCGGCACGGTCTTGTCGCACCCGCCGGCCAGCACCACGGCGTCCATCGGCTGCCCCTTGACCAGTTCCTCGGTCTCCAGCGCGGCCAGGTTCCTGAAGAGCATCGAGGTGGGCGACATGAGGATCTCGGGCAGCGACATGGCGGGGAAGGTCACCGGCAGGCCGCCCGCCTCCAGCACGCCGCGGGCGACCGCCTGCACGAGCTGCGGCATCTCGCGGTGGCAGGTGGTGAACCCGCCGCTGGTGTCGGCGATGCCGACGACCGGCCGGTCGAGGTCGTGCTCGTCGTACCCGGAGGAGGCCAGGAAGGCCCGGCGCAGGAAGCGGCTGAAGCCCTCGTCGCCGTAGGAGGTCAGGCCGCGGTCGACGCCGCGCGGTTCGTCGCCGGTCATCAGGCCCCCCGGAGTCGCAGGTTGACGTACTTGGCGACGGTGTAGTCCGCCAGCCCCTCGGTGCCGCCCTCGCGGCCGAAGCCCGACTGCTTGACCCCGCCGAACGGGGCCTCCGCGGTGGCGATCGTGAGCTCGTTGACCCCGACCATCCCGGTCTCCAGCTCCTCGCCGGCCCGGAAGGCGGTGGCCAGGTCCTCGGTGAAGACGAACCCCGCCAGGCCGAACGGCGTGGCGTTCGCCCTGGAGATCGCCTCGTCGAAGGTGGCGAAGGTGCTGATGGGCGCGATCGGGCCGAACGGCTCCTCGACCATCACCCGCATGTCGTCGGACACGCCGGACAGCACGGTCGGCCGGTAGTAGTGACCGCCCGGCAGGTCGGCCGGGCCGCCGCCGGCCAGCACGGTGGCCCCACGGGTCACCGCGTCCTGGACCAGCTCGTGGACGGCGTTCAGCCGCCTGGCCGTGGTCAGGGGGCCGACGTCGGTGGCCGGGTCGCGCCCGTCGCCGAGCCGGAGCCCGCGGGTCTCGTCGGCGAACGCCTCGGCGAAGGCGCCGGCGATCTCCTCGTGGACCAGGAACCGGCTGGGCGAGATGCACACCTGGCCGCTGTTGCGGAACTTGGCGCGGGCGCACAGCCGGGCCGCGCGCTCGGGGTCGGCGTCGGGGAACACCAGGACCGGCGCGTGCCCGCCGAGCTCCATCGAGACCGACTTGATCCCGTCGGCGGCCAGCCGCAACAGCTCGGCACCGACCGGGACCGAGCCGGTCAGGCTCACCTTGCGGATCACGTCGGAGGCGATCAGACGGCGGGAGATGGCCGGGCCGTCGCCGGTGACCACGTTCAGCGCGCCGGCGGGCAGGCCGGCCGCGTCGGCGATCTCGGCGATGAGCAGCGTGGACAGCGGCGCCTCGGCCGGGGCCATGACGATCACCGAACAGCCGGCCGCCAGCGCCGGGGCGATCTTGCGGACCGGCAGCAGCGCGGGGAAGTTCCAGGCGGCGAACGCCGCGACCGGTCCCACCGGCTCGCGGCGGATGAGGATGCGGGTGTCGGGGTCGCGTGCCTCGACCGTCCTGCCGTAGACGCGGCGGGCCTCGTCGGCGTACCAGTCGAACTGGTCGGCGGCGGCCAGCACCTCGCCCTCGGACTGGGCCAGCGGCTTGCCCTGGTCGAGCGTCATGACCAGGGCGAAGCGCTCGGCCTGGGCCCGGATGCCGTCGGCGATGCGGCGCAGGATCCGCGAGCGTTCCCAGGGCTGCGTCCGCCGCCAGGTCGCGAAGCCCTCTGCGGCCGCGTCCAGGGCCAGGTCGAGGTCGGACGGGCGGGCGACGGGCAGCTCCGCCAGGAGCTCGCCGTCGGCGGGGTTGTGCACGGGGAACGTCTGTTCCGCCCGGTGCCAGGCGCCGGCCACGTACATCGCGGCGGGCGGGAGCGGGTGGTGGGTCATGGGTTCACAGTCCGATCTCGTGGCGCAGCTCCTGGGTGCCCGCCACCCAGTTGCCGACGTTCCAGCGGCCGTAGGAGGGAAGGCCCCCGTCGGGGTCGGGCCCGAAGTAGACGGGGACGTGCACGAGCGACAGGCCGGGGTGGGCGCGGGCCTTGTCGAGCGCCGCCCGCAGCTCCTCCGGGGTGGTGCCGCCGGACAGGGCGTTCACCCCGCTCACCGACGACGCCCAGGCCACGTAGTCGACGGCGACGTGGTCCCAGGTGGCGTGGTCCGTGCCGTACTGGGCGATCTGGAGGCTGGAGATGGCGGCCATCCGCCGGTTGTCCAGCACCACGACGCAGCCGGTCGCGCCGTGCGCCACGCCGTCGATCAGCACCTGGGGGTTCATGGTGAACGAGCCGTCGCCGGTCACCGCCACCCCGTACCAGTCGCGGCCGGACATCGCGGTGGCCAGCACCGCGCTGGTGGCGAACCCCATGTAGCTGGCACCGGCCTCGGTGAAGGACGCCTCGGGCTCGTCCTGGGCCGACATCTGGAAGCCGTACGCCTGGACGTCACCGGCGTCGAAGAACGTGACCGCCCGTGTCTCGGCCGCCCACTGCGCGACCGTGTGCACGGCGGCGGGCTGGGTGAGCACCTCGCGCTCCCAGACCGGGTCGTGCAGCCGGGGGCGGGCCAGGCGGGCCGCCTTGACCTCCTCCCAGGCCGCCCTGGCCGCCCGGCACTCGGCCAGCCACGGGCTGTCCCGGCGCGGGCTCCCGCCGGCCGCCCGCACGGCCTCGACCAGGGCGGCCAGGCTCAGCCGGGCGTCGCCGACCAGGGCGCTGGTACGGGCGTAGTGCGTGGCCGCGTCCAGGTCGGCGTTGATGTTGACGACGTGCCGGACGCCGGGATACCCAGTGCGTGAGGAGTCCGCCTGGCAGACCGAGCGGGTGCCCACGGCGACCAGCAGGTCGGCGTGCTCCATCGCGTGGTTGCCGCTCAGCGAGCCCTTGGCGCCGCCGACCATCATCTGGCGCGGATGGCCCGAGGGGATGATGCCGAGGCTGACCGGCGACATCACGAACACGCCGTCGACCAGGTCGGCCAGCTCCTCCAGCTCGGCCCGGCATTCCGTGGCGCCGCCACCCACCTTGACCACCACGCGTTCGGCCGCCAGCAGCCGGCGGGCGATCTCCGCGTACGACGTGGCGGGGTTGGCCTCGCCGAGCCGCGGCGGCGCGCCGACCGGGAGCTCGTCGAGGTTGAAGCCCCTGATCAGCTCCGGCTGGGTGTTCAGCGGCAGCAGCAGGTAGAAGGGCCCCGGCCGGTACGGGTGGTCCACCTGGTTGAGCCCGCGGCGCAGCGCCGTGGGCAGGGCGCGGGGCGTGTGCAGCGAGTAGGCCGGGCCCATCGTGGCCGCCAGCCGCAGGAACAGCCCCTGCTCGGCCCGCGGGATCTGCTGCATGTTGGGGCCTTCGTCCTCGGTGGTCTCGTCGCCGTAGAGGTGCCACACCCCCACGCCGTCGCTCGCCGCCACGAGCGAGCCGGCCATCGCCTGCAACGCTCCCGGCCCGATCGAGGTGACCACCGCCGCCTTCTCCCCCGTGACCCACCGCAACGCCGTTGCCGCGTGGGACGCCTCGGTCTCGTGCCGGACGGCGTAGGTCTGGACGACACCGGCGTCCTGGTAGACGCGCAACACCTCGCCCAGCTCGGTCGAGCCGTGGCCGAGCACCACGACGAACCGGGTCACCCCCTGCCTGACCAGCCCGAGGACGACGGCCTCCGCCATGGTCACGTCGGCCCTGCGCGGCAGCTCACCGCGGTCCAGGGCCTCCTCGAAGCCACCGGCGCGCGCGATCGCCGCCGCCCGCGCGACGCGTTCAGCAGTCATCCTGCTCGACTCCCCCTCCACCGTTCTCCTTCGACGTCGTCGACGTTGCGGTGAAACTACAACGCCGTTGATGTATCGGCAATACCTCGTATCGGAAAAGAGGGCATGAGGGGCAAAAAGGCGGATTTTGTTGTTCATCTGACAACAAGCACCAGGTCAGCGCCGTTCGGGCCCGGTGAGCTCGCGTATGCTTGCGGTCCCATGAGTGAGCAGTTGACGATCGGCGAGCTGGCCGCACGGACCGGGGTCGCCACCTCCGCGCTGCGTTACTGGGAGGAGCTCGGGCTGATCCCGGCGCCCGAACGCGTCTCGGGGCAGCGGCGTTATCCGCCGTCGGCGGCCGAGCTGGTCGCGATGATCCTGTTGCTGCGCGAGGTCGGCCTCACGCTGCGCGAGATCAGGACGTTCGTCGCGGCCCGGTCCGAGCCGGGCGACGGGTGGCGGGAGCTGTACCGGCGCAAACTCGCCGAGCTGGACGAGCGCATCGCCCGCGCCCAGGTGGCGCGCAACGCCATCGCGCACGGCATGGCCTGCCCGCACGAGAACGTCTTCGAGTGCCCCAACTTCACCGGCGCGGTCAGGGCGCGGCTGGCGGGGGCGTCCCTGGAAGAGGCCCACCAGCACTGAACGGCCGCGGCCGCCGCATGACCTGCGGCGGCCGCGGCGGTCGGGCGGTCAGGCGATGGGCTCGGGGGTGCGGCGGGGCAGGGTGAGGGTGACCAGGAGGCCGGCGATCATCACCGCCGCGGTGAGCAGGACGACCAGGAACTCGCCGTCCGCCGTGGCGGCGCGCAGGGCCTGGCCGGTCCGGCCCGTGGTGCCGAGGTCGGCGATGACGGTGAAGACGGCCAGGCCGATGGCGTTGCCGATGTTGAGCGCGGTGGAGGCGATGCCGTTGGCGACGCCCTGTTCGCGGGCGGGGGTGCCGGTGGCGGCGGCGATCCACATGGCGGTCCAGACGACGCCCTGACCCAGGCCGGAGACGACGAGACCGGGGACCAGCAGGCCGTACCCGGCGTCGGCGTCGAAGCCGAGGGCCAGGACGGCGGTCCCGGCGATGCCGACGGCGAAGCCGATCAGCAGCGTGGCCCGGGTGCCGATCCGGGTGGCCAGGCGTTCGCCGCCCTGGGTGCCGGCGGCGATGGCCAGCGACGGGATGAGGAAGGCCAGCCCGCTCTGCAGGGCGCTGTAGCCGTGGACGCTCTGCAGCAGCACGGTGAGGAAGTACGGCAGCACGCCGAACGTGGCCATGTAGACGAAGGTGACCAGCATGCCGACGGTCAGGCTGCGGTTGCGGAACAGCCGGAACGGCATGAGCGGATCCGCGCTGCGGGCCTCGACCAGCGCGAAGACCACCAGCAGCACGACGGCCACCGCGAAGGCGCCCGCGACCAGGGGGCTGCCCCAGCCCAGCTCGGGCCCCTCGACCAGGGCGAAGACCAGCAGCGTGGACCCGCCGGTCACGGTGAGCGCCCCCGGCATGTCGAACCTGCGCCGTTCCCGCCCGGCCGGGTCACGCGGGACGACGGCCAGCGCGGCCAGCGCGACCAGCCCGGCCAGGGGGACGTTGACGAAGAAGACGGCGGGCCAGCCGAAGTTCTCGGTGAGGACACCGCCGAGCAGCGCGCCGATCGTCAGCCCGCTGGCGCCCGCGCCACCCCAGACGGCCAGCGCCCGGTTGCGCTGCCGCCCCTCGGCGAACAGGCTGTTGAGCAGCGCCAGCGTCGAGGGCAGCAGCAGCGCCCCGCCGACGCCCTGCACCGCGCGGGCGACGATGATGACGACGGGTCCTCCGGCCAGCCCGCCCGCGAGCGAGGACAGCGCGTAGAGGGCCAGGGCGAGCACGAAGACGCGGCGGCGGCCGAGCAGGTCGGCCGCCCGGCCGCCGAACAGCAGGAAGCCGCCGGCGAAGACGACGTACGCGCTGACCACGAGCTGCTGGGTCTGGCCGGGGAAGCCCAGGTCGGCGCCGATCCGCGGGAGCGCGACGAAGACGATGTTGAGGTCGAGGGCGTAGATGAGCTGGGCCAGGGCGAGCAGCGCCAGGGTCCAGCCGAGCCGGGGCTTGACGCCGTCCGCGACGGCCGCGGGCAGCGTGGATGGTGTGGACATGGAACGCCCTTCGGAGGAAGCGGGCATGCAGCAGCCCGTCGCAAGAAACGATCGTACGAGGATTTACGTACGGTCGTACTATGCCAGACCGGAAGGGAATTGTTCGACAGTCGCGGTACAGTTGAACCATGGCTTTCCGTCATCCCGACCGCGACCGGATCCGGGTCGAAGACGTGCTGTCGGCCCTGGGGAACGGCGTGCGCCTGTCCGTCGTCCGCATCCTCGACGCCGGGGGTGAGCACAACTGCACCAGCGTCCTGAACACGCTGGGGATCACCGCGAAGTCGACCATGACCCACCATTGGCGGGTGTTGCGCGACAGCGGGGTGATCTGGCAGCAGCCGTCGGGCCGGGAGAACCTGCTCGTCCTGCGGCGCGAGGACCTGGACGCCCGCTACCCCGGCCTGCTCGACGCCATCCTGTCCGGCGCCCGCACCGACGACGCCACCCAGCGGCCCGACCGTCCCGGCCCGGCCGCCTGACCTGCCGTCTGCCGGGCTTCCGCCGCCTCACCTCCGTCCGCCGCTTCGCGCCGGTGGCGGCCGTGACCGCCGCCTGGCTGGAGGCCGCCCAGGCCGCCGCTGCCCGAGCCGATCGGTCTGAGCTCCGGCCTCGGCGACGGGGTGAGCGGCTCGTGATGCTGCCGGACGCCGCCATCGAGACCGTCACCCGGGAGCCGGACGGCACCATCGTGCTGCACCACCACGACACCCGCATCCGGCTCGGCGACCCGCAGCACGCTTCAGCTCACGTCCTGATCGGTTCCAGACATCGGGCGCGAAGAGGTGATCGGGTGGCTCCTATCCCTGGTAACCGGGGATGGAGAGCTCCGGGACGGTGCTGCCGGCGCAGCGGGCGCGCTGGTCGGCGGTGGGGGCGGCGTTGCGCATGCCCACGACCGGCACCGCGCGGCCGTCGGCGTAGGTGTTGTCGGACGCGGTGAAGGCCGCCGCGTCCCCGGCGACCTGGGAGACGTCGGGGCGGCCCGGGGTCCCGGCGAGCGGGTCGAGGAAGCGGTTGCCGAAGACGGCGATCGCCTGCTCGGCCCCGGTGCCGGGGAAGTTGCGCCAGTACATGATCCCGCTGTGGTCGGCGGCGGGCGTGACCGTGCGGATGTCGTAGACGTTGCCGCAGACGACGACGTCCTGGAAGACCTTGGGGGCGTTGGTCACGTCGTAGGTGTAGAGCAGCAGCGCGGTGCCGTACAGGAGGTTGCCGGCGATGGTCGCGCCGGTGCCGTTGCGCACCTTGAGCCCGCCCCTGGCGTCCTGGGGCCAGCCGCGCAGCCAGTTGCCGGTGATCTTGAGGCCGTCGAAGCCCCAGGCGTACACGCCGTGATCGCTCTTGGCCCGGCTGCGCGGGTCGCGGTTGACGATGTTGCCGGAGACGGTCGCGTTGATGTCGCCCTTGATGCTGATGCCGCGCTGGATGTGGCCGAGGGCGGCGGGCAGGCCGGTACGGCGGCGTACCTCGGCCAGGCGCGTCGCCGGGGCCTGCGACCAGGAGCGTCCGCCGGCCCAGGTGCTCAGCCATGCCGTCGAGGACAGGTCGGCGCCCAGGACGTTGCCGCTGATCGTCAGGTCGCGGGTGCGGTAGGTGAACAGCGGGGCGCCGCCGTCCACCTGCCGGTCCGACAGGAAGATCGAGTCCTGAACCTTGGCGCCCACCACGTTGGTGAGAGCCACGGCGACCTGGGCCGAGCTCGTCTGCTGCTCGTCGCCCCCGGTGGGCGTCTCCCCGTCGCCCATGCGGTTGACGAACACGCTGCGCCGGATGATCGGCCCGGTCTTGTAGGGGCTGTTGACGTCCAGGCGCAGCCCGTCGAACACCACGTTGTCCAGTACGGGCGTACGGTCCCACCGGTTGGCGTAGGTGGTGTCGGCGAGGGCCGCGTTGGTTGTGCTGCGCAAGATGGCGGGTGTGTCGGGGTCGCCGAGGATGGAGGCGGGCTTGCTCCAGTCGAGGCCGCCGGTGATGCGGTAGAGGCCGCCCGGCAGGTAGAGGCAGCGTCCCGAGGCGTACGCGGTGGTGATCGCCTGCTGCATGCTCGCGGTGTCGTCGGCCTGCCCGTCGCCCTTCGCGCCGGCGTCGGCGACGGCGTTCAGCACGCCACCCGAGCAGGCCGGGTCCGCGGCCACCGACTCCGGCACCGCAGGAGCGGCACCGGCCATGGCCGGCTCGGCACCGAGCCCCGACACGGCGACCACGCCCGCGACCAGCGCCTTACGCATCCGCCCTGGGTTGCTTGCTCGCATCGCCCGACTTCCTCCGGTTTCCCCCGACGCCGGCCGCGACGTGGTTGCCGCGTCCGCCCGTTCAGCAAGGTGATCTTGCCATACGCGGCCGCCGCTGGGGTGGCGTGTCAAGACGCCAAGGGCCCACGAGCGACGATCATCGAGCCCGGATCCCGGTCGCCATGTGGCCGGCGGCGGGCAACCGTCCGAGGTAGATGTGGGGATGGCGGGATCGGTCCTGGAAGACGGGGTGTGAGACGTACTGGGCCCGCGGCGCCGGGATCGACAGGTGCAGCCTCTTCATCGCCGTGGCGTGGTGGATGCGGTCGAACCCCTTCTCTTCGGTCAGGCGCCCGGCGTACAGCACGCCCAGCCGTCCTCCCTCTGGCGGGAGGGAACGGGCCGGGTATGGATCAGTTCGTCGGGGACGCCCCAGGGGGGATATGGACGATGCACGCGTTCTGGGCCGAATCGTGCAGAGCGGTCAGCCGGTCCGCCATGGCCGCGGTGGGGACGACGACTGCGCGGCTGGCGGCCACCGTCTCCACCAGGACGCGATGCTGGGTGGGATGGGCGGCGGCGAAGTCGTCTCGGACACGGTGCGCGGACGAGACCAGCCCGATGCCGGAGCCTGAGCTCCCACTGACTCTGCAGGACGCCCCGGCACGACGGCTCTGCATGGATACCCTCCTCCGAACATAGAAGGCGAACGTGGCTGATACCGACCTCGCGCGGGGACGTGCTCCTGCACCGTCTACGGCATCTCAGCCATCTCGCTGCCACTGACACCCCGGCCCACACGGTCCTGACCCCGTACGCAAACGCGGCCAAGCGCCCGCCGAAGGACCTGGAGCGGTCGAGGCGGCATCGCTCACAGCGACTGGCTGGCCGCCGGCCATGAGGATGGTTCCTGGTCAATTGCGGCCTCGCTGCCGTCGGGTCGGCCGGGCAGCTCGCCATGCAGCCTGGCGAAGATTTGCCCCTTGTGCTGGCGCAAGACGATTCGTCCGCGACAGCCCTGCTCGCACCAGTATCCGATCGACGCCATCTCACCGCGGTTCTGTCCCGCGTGCAGGGTGGTTGCCTCGTCGCTGTCGCGGCGCTGCTCAGGGCGTCGGGGACGTGAGGAAGGCCCGAGGGCTAGATCAGCCAGCTGGCCCTTTGGGGCCCACACTGGTCCCAGTGAGAAGGAAGCCCTCGGATGGCCTCACACCTTGTATTGCGAGGAAGGCGGAAAGGCTAGAGAACTTTTCGAAGTGAGAAGGAAGCCCTTCCATAGCCTCGCGATCATCACCCTATCAGCCGGGGATCAGCTGGTGCAGAGTCGCCGGTGTGTAAACCCGGGCACCGGGCGGTGGATCGGCCGGCGCATGCAGTCCGATGTAGGTGGTGTGATCCCCCGTCTGGGGCTTGGCCCGCAGCAGGTCGACCAGGTGGCGTACGCGCAGGTGGTCGCGTTCCACGATGGAGCGCACCAGCAGAGCGGTGGTCACCCGGTTGCCCTCCACCTGGTTGAACCCCGGGTGGCCCTTGAGGTAGAGATGCAGCCACTTCACCCGCCAGCCGCCGTCGTCACCACGCAGGAAGGCCAGCGGTAGCGCGACGCGGCCCGCGCCACGCAGGTCGGATTTCATCCGTACCGTGCGCGGCTCGAACGGCAGGCCCTGCTGGTCGGCGTCCCTGGTCAGGTAGCCGAAGAACGCCTCTGCGGCCTCGTCGAAGGCCTCGCCGGCGAAGATGTTGACCTGCGGAATGATGATCGGCTTGGTCGCCTGGGCGAGACGGATGTTGATGAACTCGCTCGCCCCGTCGGGAGCCTGGGTGAGGTCGCCGGAGTATTGGGCGAAGTCGTTGCCGTAGTTCGTCCACGAGATGTGCTCGGGCGCGCCGTAGGCGGCGTCCAGCATCAACGCGGACAGGTCGTAGTCGGTACGCCGCTCGGCCTGCCGCCAGTAGATGAAGAAGCGCAGCAGCTCACCGTCCACACGGGTGAGCGAGCCGCGCGGCAGCATGCCGAGCCCAGGAGTGACGGCCTTGGCGGACAACGGCAGGGCGACGTCGAGCATCTCGGGGTCGACGATCAGCCGGCCGGGGGCCGGCAGCCGGCGGATGATCTCCTTGTCCAGGATGGCCGCGGCCCGCGTCACGATGTCGCCCGCCAGCGGTGGCCGCTGGTCGTCGGTCGCCCAGGCCCGGCCGTTCCGGTTGACGAACACGCGACCGGGCGCGGGGATGAGCCGGTTGGTCAAGTGCTCGCGCAGCGACAGCAGGACTCGCCCCGACGCGCTCGCCGCGGCCTTCTCGGCAGCTTCCAGCACGGGTTCCAGCACGGGTTCCAGCACGGATGCCGGTGCGGTCGCCGCGGTGCCGGTGCGCAGCAGGTGGTCCAGGCGGCGCAGCAGTGCGCCCGGCGTGTTCTGCAGCAGGTCGACGGCTGTGCCGGTACGTCCCTGCGCCAGGGCCGCCTCCACCCGGCTGCCGAGACTGCTCACGCGGCGTGCGCCTCGCGCGGCTTCAAAGACGTGCGCGGCGTGCGGGAACTGCGGGTATTCGTGGGGGTGCAGCCGTTCGCCGAGCCGCTTCCACTGCTCCCGGTGGGAAGGCACGTCGCCGAGCTTGGCGGGAGAGGCGACCGCGTCCAGGGCCTGCAGGAGGGCGCGGCGCTCGGCCCGGCGGAAGGAGCGGAACCTGGTCGGGGCGGCCAGCGTGACGTCGCCGCCGGAGGCGGCGCAGGCGAGTCTGAGCACGTCGGTGACCGTGTCGACGAGCAACGGACGGCCGCCTGCCAGGCGGGCCTCGTTGATGACGGCACGGTTCTCGCGTACCGGGATGGTGTCAGGTTCGGCGGCGCAGGAGGCGGCCAGGATGCGCAGCGCGGTCAGGTCCTCCGCCGGCAGCGGCACCGTCGAGCCCGCCAGCGACAAGTAGAGCTCACGCGTCTCCGACTCCAGGCTGCCGCCAAGGTCCAGGACGGTCACCCGGTCGCCGGCCAGCGGGATCAACTCGGCGTGCGCGGCCAGCAGGTCGGCGTAGGTGTGCTGGTAGCGGCCATAGCCGGGCAGCGCCAGCAGGTTCAGTGCGGACGGTCTCGACGAGCGCCGGAGCCGTTCCACGGCGGCGGGGTCGAGCATGGCCTCGCGCAGCAGAGCGGCCCAGAACTCCAGCGTGTCCGGCACGTTCTTGGGGAAGTCGAGAAAGTAGGCGTTGTGCTCGACATGGTCGCCGACCAGCGTACGCACGGCTGCCAGGATCCGGACGCCGAGATCGATGACGGTTTCACCGCGCAGCTCTGACAGGCGTTCCAGCAACGGCGCCGAGCAGGTGAAGCCGACACTCAGCAGCGCGACGTCGAGCTGACGCGCGGCGACCTGTCCCCACTGCTGCGGGGCTTGCCCGGAGCCGGTGGGAACGCTGCCGATGGGAACTCGCAGACGGCGGGAAATGACGAGCTTTTCCAGATCCTCCACATCGGCACCATAGTGGTGAAGCGTGCCAGTCCACCGCTGCATTTCTCCCACGGCGATCATGCGCGAACCCGGCCGAAGGTTGGACGGTGGCCCATGGGGCGAGACGACCTAGGTCGCCTCCATGAATCAGGCGTCAGCGCCGGGCGTCAGAACCCCACGCCCCGATATCGAACACTGCCCCAGGTCCGACAGGCGCCGGCGCGCGTCCGGAGGGGAGCACTGATGCTGGTGTTCGGCATGAGGAGCGGACGGCTCAGGCGTGCCTGAGCGGGCATGGGCTGATCGGGTCGTAGGCGGCGAAGGTCCGCAGATGGTTGGGAAGGGTGGCGTCCAGTCGCCGAGCTGGCCAGATGGGGCGGATTTCGCCACTCGAGCGGTGTCAGATCCCAGGGCGGCGTCATCGACGTGACATGTTGGGATGTCACGTCGGTGACCACCGCCCGGTCGGCTCTAGCGACCGAGATGTCTTACTCTCCCGGGCCGAGTTCCGTGACATGTGCGTCCAGCACGCCACCGTTTTCCAGCAGGGGGGTTCCGGCGCGTACATTGCTGTCATGTTGCTGCGCGCCGGCCGGGTCGCCGTGAGCGTGGTCGCGCTGGTGCTGGCGGCTGCCGCCGCCTTTCCGCTGGACGCCCTGGGCCCGCGGCCCGGAGCCGGCGGTTGCCCGATCTCGCCCGCCGGCAGATGGGAGGGCGGTGACCGGCCCGGGGAGCTGGTGCCCGCCGACGGCGCGGTGTCGGTGACGATGTGCGAGCTGCCCCTGCCGCATTGGCAAGGGCAGACTGGAGTGCCGGTCAGGAGACTCACCGCCGGGGTCGGCGCGATGGTCTCCGAGCTCAACGGGTTGCCCACGCGCGACGTGCTGGAGTCCGAGCTGCGCCGGCGCGAGTCGGCCAAGGGGCGCGTTCTGGGCGACGACCTCCACCTCGGCGAGGTCTGCGCCCCCGTCGGCTACGGCACCAGCCTGTCCTTCGTCGTGCACTACGGGGACGTGCGCCGGCCCGCCGTCGTGCTGGTCGATCGCAACTGCGGCACCGCCCGGTACGCGGGCCGGACGCGGTTCGGCAACCCGGGCGACGCCTTCCTCCGCCTCTACCGGGCGCAACTGGAGGCGCGGCCGACGCCCGTGTCGCTTCCCGGCTGCGCGGCCGAGCTGTCGGCCGCCGACATGTACCTGACCCGACCAGCCTGCCGGTATCGGCTCGACGGGGACGTGCTGCGGCTGCGGGCCCGGACCCGCGTCCCCGATGATCTTGAATCCGTGCGTTCGCTGATCAACGTCGCGATGGCCGTGAACACGGTGACCGACCGTGGCGGAACGGAGAGCGTCACCAACGCCACCGACTGCGGGCTCGGCAGGTTCACCCGCCCGGCCGCCCTCGACGTGGTGTGGGTGGGCGAGACCACCGGCGCCATCGCCGAGGTGCGGGTCTGGCGCGCACCCTGCCGGGCCGTGTACGCCGGATCGACGGGCGGCAGGATCCCCACCGCGGAACTGCTGTCCCGCCTGGACGCCTGGCTGGGGCGCCGATGAACCTCGGGGGCGTGGTCAGGCGGATCTGACGGCGGAGATGTCGAATTCCAGGGTGATCCGGTCGGAGATCATCACGCCGCCGGTCTCCAGCGCGGCGTTGTACGTCATGCCGAAGTCCTTGCGGTTGATCGCCGTGCCGCCCTCGAAGCCGACCCTGGTCACGCCCTGGGCGTCGACGGCGGTGCCGGTGTAGTCGAGCGGGACGGTGATCTGCCGGGTCACCCCGCGGATCGTCAGGTCGCCGGTGACCTCGAAGGCGTCGCCGCCCGCGTGCTTGACGGACGTGGACTCGAAGGTGATGTGCGGGTGGGCGGCGGCGTCGAGGAAGTCGCCGGTGCGCAGGTGGCCGTCGCGCATCTGGTTGCCGGTCTGGATGCCCGCCACGTCGAGCACCACGCGGACGGCGGAGGCCGCGGGGTTCGCCGCGTCCAGGCGGGCGGTGGCCTCCTGGAGGGGGATGCTGCCGCGCACCTTGGTCACCATGGCGTGGCGGGCGACGAACCCGAACCGGCTGTGGGCCGGGTCGAAGGTGTAGTCGCCGCTCAGCTCGCTGGGGTACATGTCGCGCTCCAATTAGTTCAGCACTGGAATATTCGGCACGACAGTACATAGATTTATTTCAGCACGCAACCTTCCAGTACGATCGGGGCATGACCCGCTGGCTCAACGACGACGAACAGCAGGCGTGGCGCAGGTTCGGGCTGGCCACCCGCCTGTTGACCGACCGCCTGGAGCGCGACCTGATGGCGGCCGCCGACATGCCGCCCACCTACTACGAGCTGCTCGTCCTGCTGTCGGAGGCTCCCGGGCGCACGATGCGCATGAGCGAGCTGGCGCAGTGGACCAACTCCAAGCCGAGCCGCATCTCGCACGCGGTCAACAAGCTGGAGCAGAAGGGGTGGGTGCGCCGGGAGCACTACGCCGGCGACCGGCGCGGGTGGCTGGCCGTGCTCACCGACGACGGGCTCGCCGCGCTCCGGGCGGCCGCCCCGAAGCACGTGGCCAGCGTCCGCGAGCACCTGGTCGACCTGCTCACCGAGGAACAACTGCGGCAACTCGCCGACATCAGCCAGGTCCTGCTCGACCACCTCACCGAGCAGGAGTGAGGGCATCCGGTCAGCCCGCGCCCGGCCGTCTCGCCGGGCGAGGGGTGACGCGTCCGGCCGGGTCCTGCTCGGTCACCTCACCGGGCGAGGCGGGACGCGTCCGGCCGGGTCCTGTGCGGTCATCTCACCGGGCGGGGGTGACGCGTACGGGCGGGTCGGTGGTGAAGGCCGCCAGCGCGTCCGGGTCCGGTGTGACGCCGACGCCGGGGCCGTCGGGCACCGTGATGGAGTCGCCGGTCAGCTCGATCGGCGCGGTGATGTCGCGCTCGTAGTAGCGGGCGGTCGCCGAGATGTCGCCCGGCAGCGTGAAGCCGGGCAGGCTGGCCAGCGCCAGGTTAGCCGTCCGGCCGAGCCCGGTCTCCAGCATCCCGCCGCACCACACCGGCACGTCCGCGGCCAGGGCCAGGTCGTGGATCCGGCGGGCCTCCAGGTAGCCGCCGACCCGGCCGGGCTTGATGTTGATGATCGAGCAGGCGCGGGCCCTGATCGCGGCGGTGGCGGAGCGGGCCGAGGTGATCGACTCGTCCAGGCAGATGGGGGTGTCCATGCGGGCGGCGAGCCGGGCGTGGCCGTCCAGGTCGTCCGGGGCGTAGGGCTGCTCCAGCAGGGTCAGGCCGTAGGCGTCCAGGCGGGCCAGGTGGCGGGCGTCGGCGGGGGTGTAGGCGGTGTTGGCGTCGGCGGTGAGCATCAGGCCGGGGCCGAACGTCTCGCGCACCAGCCGCACCGGCTCCAGGTCCCAGCCGGGCTCGATCTTGAGCTTGATCCGGGCGTACCCGGCGCCGATGTGCCGGTCCACGGTGTCGAGCAGGTCGTCGAGGGTGGCGGCGATGCCGACGGACACGCCGACGCGCACGCTGGACCGTACCCCTCCCAGGTGGGCGGCGAGCGACAGGCCTCGCGCCTTGAGCACGGCGTCCAGGACGGCCGTCTCGACGGCGGCCTTGGCCATCGGATGGCCGCGCAGGTGCGCCAGCGCGGGCGCGACGCCGGCCGGGTCGAGATTTGGCACCGCGAACAGGGCGGGCAGCAGGAAGCGGCTGATGAGGTCGGCCGCGCCCTCCAGGTACTCGGGGCTGTAGGTGGGCTCGTCGTCGGCCACGCACTCGCTCCAGCCCTCCTCCCCCTCGGCGCCGCGCACGCGCACCAGCAGCGCCCTGCGCACGGTCTGCGTGCCGAGCGAGGTGCGGAACGGGGTGATCAGGGGCAGCGCGACGGTGCGCAGCTCGGCTTCGGTGATCCTCATGCCGCGCGCTCCAGCACGTACCAGCCGTCCCTGGTGAAGGCGGCGATCCGGTAGCCGCGGGCGAGCGCGCCGCCCAGGGCGGCCCGCTGGGCGGTCCGCCACCGCGCGGCCTCCCCGGGCTGCTCGCGCCGCAGCCGTTCGGCGTCGGCGGGCGTGGCGCAGCGCAGCACGGACGCGCCGCCCGGCTCGCGCGGCGCCCCGGTCTCGTCGAGGATCACCTCGGCCTTCTCGGTCCCGTCGGCGACGAACGACTCCGGGGCCGGGGCCGGGTGCACGGGCCAGTGGGCGAACAGGCGGTCGGTGACGTCACCGCCGTTGATGCCGTCGTTCATCGGCCCGTAGAAGTCGGGCACGTACCGCTCGGCGCGCGCGCCGAGCCTGGCGAGGTTGAAGAAGGCGTTGCGGCGTACGAGCGGGTCGAAGGTCCAGGAGATGGAGTTCAGGCCGCGTTCGGCGGCCCACGCGCGCTGGTGCGCCTTGATCGCCTGGCCGATCCCCCGGCCCCGCGCCTCGGCGGCCACGCCCACGACGTGGGAGTGCAGGCTGCCCCCCTCGGCGAGGAACCCGGAGGCGGCGGCGACGAGCGAGCCGTCGAGGAAGGCGCCGCCGACGTAGCCGCCGGTGTGCTCAAGGGCGCACATGAGGTCGACGGCGACCGGCGGGTCGTCGCCCGCCCTGGTGTTCCAGACGCGGCGTAGCAGCTGGTCGGCGGCCTGGAACTCGGAGGTCCCGTGGAGGATGCGGATTTCGAGCATGGCACCAGCATTCCGCCGGACCGCCGCCGGATCGTTGGCGCGCAAGCCCAACTTCAGCCGCCGCCGTTTGTGCCGGACGCCGGGCTCCGGCCGCTGCTCGTGCCGGACGTCCCGATCTCGGCCAGCCGCAGCTGAAGGCCCAGCACGAGCCGGACGTCGGGGTCGTCGAGCGCGATCAGCTCGCCGATGCGGCGCAGCCGGTACCTGAGCGTGTTGGGGTGCAGCGACAACGCCTCCGCGGCCCTGGGCACGTCGTAGTGGGCGGCCAGCCAGGCCCGCAGGCTGCGGACGTAGTCGGTGCCGTGCCCGGCGTCGTGCTCGGCCACCAGGGACAGCGGCTCGCCGGCCGGCGCCGGACCGGACCGCATCGAGGCCGCCGCGTCCATCAGGAACAGCGCGGCGGCCAGCTCCTCGTGCAGGCCCACCTCGCCGCCCGCGAACGGGCCGCCCATCGCGAGCAGCGCCTCGTCGGCCTGCCGGGCGGCGGCGGGGATCTGCCCGAGCGAAGCGGCGACCCGTCCGACACCCGCCCGCCAGTGCCCGCCGAGCCGGTCGGTGATCCGGCCGAGGGTCTCGGCGGTGACGCGCCGCAGCAGCGCGGTCCCGGCGCCGGCCGCCACGATCGCGTACGTCCGGCCGTCCACGGCGCCGACGGCGGCCCTGATCCGGTAGACGGCGTAGGCGGTGCGCAGCAGGTCGGCGGCGTGCGTGGCGGCGAAGACGTCGGTCCGCCCGGCCGGGTCCCCGGTGGCCACGACCCTGATCGGCTCGTCCGGGCGCAGGCCGAAGGAGGCGGCCAGCTCGCCGGCCGGGCCGACGCCGCGCAGCAGCCGGCCCACCCACTCGTCCCTGGCCCGGCGGGCCTCGTCGGCGGCCAGGCTGAGACGGGCCAGATGCGGGGCGGCGGTCCTGGCGGCCTCGGCGAGCACGGCGGCGGCGTCGGGCGCGAGCGGCTCGTCCGCCTGGATGGCCCAGATCGTGCCGAGCGCCTCGCCCCTGGCCCGGACCGCGATGGCCAGCCGGGGCAGGTACTCACGCGGCTCGTGGCTCCACACGGCCTCCTCGCAGCGCAGGACGGCGGCGTACTCCTCGGCGTTCGTCGGGTGCTCGGGCACGCGCCGGCCGAGGATGCCCTCCCTGCGCAGGTCGTCGATCGGCTGGCCGATCGTGGAGTAGGCCAGGACGCGCATGGCCAGGTCCTCGATGGCCACCGCGCCCCCGACGCGGGCGGCGACCTGGTTGGCCAGCGCGAACAGGTCGCCCGCCTGGCCGCCGCCCAGGTCCGCGGCCGGGGCGACGAGCGCGAGCAGCGCGTCCACCAGGGCGTAGAGCTGGCCCCAGGCCAGGCCTGGCGCCGCGGCCAGCAGCGCCACGCCCGCGCCGCGGGCCGCCTCGGTCAGCGCGGCGGCGTCGCCGATCCCGGCCCGCACGACGACCGCGCTGACGCCCGCCCCGGCCGCGCTCTCCAGCAGGGACGGCTCCGGCTTACCGGTGGCCAGCAGCAGCGCTCCGGCGTAGGCGGCCATCGGCTCGTCGGAGCCGTGGATGACCGGCGCGCCCACCATGGCCTGGCGGCCGGCCGGCAGGCACAGCGCGCTCACCGTCTCCGCGCCGAGGCTGTCGAGCAGCACGCCGAGCGTCACCCGGCCCTGGCCGCTCACGCCCGGCCCCCGCGCAGGAGGCGTCCGTGCCGGCCGCCGGTGAACTCGCCGTCGTCGATCACCATGCGGCCGCCCAGCAGCACGTGGGTGACACCGGCCGGACGGGTGCCGGGCTCGTCGTAGGTGCCGTCGTGGCGGATGGCCGCGGGGTCGAACACGCACACGTCGGCCACCGCTCCCCTGCCCAGCCAGCCCCGGTCGGCCAGGCCGAACTGGGCCGCGGTGGCCGAGCCGACCTTCCTGATCGCCTCGGCCATCGGCACGAGCCCGCGCTCGCGCACGTACTCGCCGAGGAAGGTGGGGAAGGTGCCGTACGTGCGCGGATGGCTCGGCCCGTCGGGCGGCCCGCCGTCCGAGCCGATCGACACGAGGGGGTGCCGCATGATCCGGGTGACGTCGTCGTCGTGCATGGTGTGGAAGACGCCGTCGGCGTGCGGGTCGGCCATGAGCAGGTCGCACAGCGCGTCCCAGGGCTCGCGGCCGTCCAGCAGGCCGGCCAGCGAGCGGCCGGTGACGCCGGGGGAGGCGTGCCGCAGCAGCCGCACGTCCTCGGGGTGCGTCTCCCGCCACAGGCCGACGCCGGTCGTGCGCTCCGGGTCCTCGGCCAGCGCGCGCAGCGCCCGCCGTTCCTCGGGGTCGGCCAGCCTCCTGCGCAGCTCCGGCTCGCCACCTTCGCAGGCCGCGGGCGGCAGCAGCGCGACCAGCCCGGTGCAGAACGCCCGGTACGGGTAGACGTCGGCCCGCACGTCCACCCCGTTGACCCGGGCGGCGGTCAGCTTGTCCAGCAGCATGGCCGACGAGCCGTGCACGGCCCGGCCCGACGCCTTGCAGTGGGAGACCTGCAGCCGCACCCCGGCCGCCGCCGCCACCTCGACGGCCTCGTCCAGCGCGCCGGCCAGCCCCTCGCTCTCGCTGCGCAGGTGGGTGGCGTAGACGAGGTTCCAGCGCCGGGCCGCGCGGGCCAGCGCGATCAGCTCGCCGGTGCCGGCATAGGCGCCCGGCACGTACTCCAGGCCGCTGGACAGCCCGCACGCGCCCGCGGCGAACGCCTCCTCGGCCAGCTCGGTCATCCGTTCCAGCGCGCCGGGCGGCGGCGCGGCGTCCATGCCGCAGACGGCCGTCCGGAGCGTGTTGTGGCCGACGAGAGCGGCCAGGTTGTTGGTCGTGCCCTCCCGCTCCACGGCGTCGAGGTAGCCGCCGAAGGTGGTGAAGGCGTGCTCGCCGAAGATCCCGGGGGTGAAATGGGCCGACTCCGGGTCGGCCGGCCCGCAGGAGAAGCCGCAGTTCCCGATGATCTCGGTGGTGACGCCCTGCCACAGCTTGAACGGCTGCGCCCCGGCCATGAACGGCACGGTGTCGGAATGGCTGTGCGGGTCGACGAATCCGGGCGCGACGACCATGCCGTCCACGTCCACCACGCGGGCGGCCGGGCCGAGGTCGCGGCCGGTCGCGGTGACGCGTCCGCCGCCGATCGCCACGTCCGCGGTACGGCCGGGCGAGCCGAACCCGTCGTGCAGGGTGCCGCCGCGCAGGATGAGGTCGTGCATGCAGGTATTACCTTTCCCGGGTACGAGATGCGTCGGTCATGTCAGGGGACGGCCGCCACCAGGCGCCTGGTGTAGTCGTGGGCGGGGGCGTCCAGGACGGCGGAGGTCGTCCCCTCCTCCACGACCGCGCCCTTCAGCAGCACCACGGTCCTGGCGGCGACCTGGCGGACGACCGCCAGGTCGTGGGTGATGAACAACATCCCGGTGCCCAGCTCCCGGCCGATGCCGCGCAGCAGTTCGAGCACGTGCGCCTGGACCGACACGTCCAGGGAGGCTACCGGTTCGTCGCAGATGAGCAGCGCGGGCCGGACGGCCAGGGCCCGGGCGATGGCGACGCGCTGGCGTTCGCCGCCGGACAGCGCCTTGGGGCGGCGGGCGGCGTACGCGGCGGGCAGGCCCACCAGCTCCAGCAGCTCGCCCACGCCCATCCGGTCGGCGGGCGCGGCCCTGGCGATCGCCTCGGCCAGCGTCGCGCCGACGGTCATGGCGGGGTTGAGCGAGGTGGAGGGGTCCTGGAAGACGCACTGGACGAGCCGGTGCACACGGGCCCGCTCGCGCGGGTCCAGGGCGGCGCGGTCGGTGACGTCGAGACCGGCGAGCCGGATCCGGCCGCCGTCGGGGGTGAGCAGGCCGAGCACCGAGCGGGCCAGCGTGGTCTTCCCCGAGCCGGACTCCCCCACCAGGCCGACGGTCTCGCCCGGGTTCACGTGCAGGCTGACGCCGCCGAGGGCGGTGTGGGCGCCGTACCGTTTGCGCAGGTCCTCGATGTGCAGCAGCGGTTCGCCGGCGGCCGGGGCGGCGGGGAGCGCGGCCTCGCGCACCGCCGGGCGGGCGGCCCCGGCGGTGTCGTGCACGCAGGCGGTCAGCCGGTCACCGCCGATCGGGCGCAACGGCGGCCGGGCCGCGGTGCAGGCGTCGGCGACCCGGTCGCAGCGGGTGGCGAAGGCGCAGACGCCGGCCACCGCGTCCGCCCGCGGCACGGCGCCCGGGATGCCCACCAGGCGCTCCAGCGTGCGTTCCGCCGAGGGCAGCGCGCCCAGCAGCCCCGCGGTGTACGGGTGCGCGGGCGTCGCGGCCAGCTCAGGGCCGGGCCCCTGCTCGACGACGCGCCCGGCGTACATGACGGCGACCCGGTCGCAGACGGCGAACGCCACGCGCAGGTCGTGGGTGATGAGCAGCACGCCCATGCCCCGCGCCTCCTGCACGCGGCGCAGCAGCGCCAGGATCTCGTGCTGGGTGGTGGCGTCCAGCGCGGTGGTGGGCTCGTCGGCGATGAGCAGCTCGGGGTCGCCGGCCAGCGCGGCGGCCAGGGCGACGCGCTGCCGCATGCCGCCCGAGAGCTGGAAGGGGTAGCGCCCGGCCACGGCGGGGTCGTCGATGCCGACCTCGGCGAGCCTGCGGGCGATCTCCTGCCGGGACGTGCGCCCGCGCAGGGTCTCGGCGATGTGCGCGCCGGCCGTGCACAGCGGGTTGAGCATGGCGAAGGGGTCCTGCATGAGCAGCGAGATCCGCCGTCCGCGCACACCGCGCAGCAGCCGCTCGGACGCGCCGACGAGCTGCGCGCCGCCGACCTCGACCGACCCCTCGGCGCGCAGACCGCGCGGGAGCAGGCCGACGAGGGCGCGGGCGGTCAGGGACTTGCCGCTGCCGGACTCGCCGACCAGCCCGACGGTCTCGCCCGCGGCGACCGTCAGGTCCACGCCGTCCACGAGCACCCGGTCGCCGACGACCCGCAGGCCGCGTGTCTCAAGCATCGGAGAGCCTCTCGAAGAGCTGGTCGCCCAGCAGGGTGGCGGCGGTGGCGGCGATGGTGACCAGCGCGGCGGGCACCACCGCGGCCCACGGGTTGAGGTCGAGCAGGCCGCGGTTCTCCTCGATCATCAGCCCCCAGTCGGGTGTGCCGGCCGGCAGGCCGATGCCCAGGAAGGACAGACCGGACAGCGCGACCAGCGCGGCGACGAAGCTGAGCAGCGCGCCGGCCACGACCGTGGGCGCGATGTTGGGCAGCAGGTGCCTGAACATGATCCGGGTACGGCTGAGCCCGAGCGTGCGGGCCGCCTCGGCGTAGGCCAGCTCGCGCTGGGCCATGGTGAGGCTGCGCACCACCCGGATGTCGCCGGGCGTGAACAGCACCGCCATCGCCAGCACCGCCCAGCCGATGCCGCCGCCCAGCACGCCCACCAGGACGATCAGCATGAGCAGCCCCGGCATCGCGATGAGCAGGTCGACCACCCGCATCATGACGGCGTCGATCCAGCCGCGGCGGTAGCCGGCCAGCAGCCCGAGCGAGGTGCTCATCGCGCACGTGCCGAGCGCGACGACGAGCGGCCACAGCAGCGCCGAGCGGGCGCCGGCCAGGCAGCGCGACAACACGTCCCGGCCCAGCTCGTCGGTGCCCGCCCAATGGGCCCAGCTGGGCATCGTCGCGCCGAGCGCGAGGTCCTGCGCGGCCGGGTCGTAGGGCGCGATCCACGTTCCGAACAGGGCGGCGAACGCCATCAGCGCGAGGATCCCGCCCGACAGCAGCGTCAGCGGCCCCGGCCTGGACCGGCGCAGCCGCCGCGCCCGTCCGCCGAGGCGCACGGTGCCCGTCACGACGCTCACGCGGCCACCGCCCCGTGGCGCACCCGCGGGTCCACCGCGAGGTAGGCCAGGTCGATCAGCAGGTTGACGGCGACCACCACGGCGCCTCCCATCAGGACGAGCGCCTGGACGACGGGCAGGTCCTTCTGCCCGACGGCGCTGACGAGCAGCTCGCCGACGCCGTGCAGCCCGAAGGCCCGTTCGACGAACAGCGCGCCGGTGAGGTTGGCGGCCAGCAGCAGGCCGCCGACCGTGAGGACGGGCAGCGCGGTGTTGCGCAGCGCGTACCCGATCCAGTAGCGGGCCCGGCCGACCCCGCGCGCCCTGGCGAAGGTCATGAAGTCCTGCCCGGCCAGGTCGAGCGCGGCCGCCCGCATCTGCCTGATGACGACCGCCGCCTGCCCGGTGGCCAGCGCGATCGCGGGCAGCGTCAGGTGCGCGACCCGCTCGGCGAACGTCTCGCCCGCGCCGAAGACGGGGAACCAGCCGAGGGTGACGGCGAAGCCGTACAGCAGCAGGATGCTCATCGCGAACGGCGGGATCGCGAGGCCGACCAGCGCGGAGAGCGTGATGCCCCGGTCGAGCGGGCCGCCCCTGCGCATGGCGGCGGCCAGCCCGGCGGGCAGGCCGACGGCGAGGGTGAGGAGGATCGCGTAGCCGGCCAGGCCGGCGGTGACGGGCAGCCGGTCGGCGATGACGCTCGTGACGGGTTCGCGGCTGTAGAGGGAGGCGCCGAAGTCGCCGCGCACGGCGTCACCGAGCCAGGTGGCGTAGCGGACCGGCAGCGGGTCGTCGAGGTGGTACTGCGCGCGGACGGCGGCGCGCGACTCCGCGGTGGAGGGCCGCGGCCCCAGCAGGACCTGCTCCGGGTCCCCCGGAGCGAGCGCCAGCAGCGCGTAGGTGAGCACGGACAGCACGCCGAGCAGGAGCAACGCGGCGGCCAGGCGGCGGGCGACGAAGGCCATCAGGCACCGGCCGCCGGGCGGATGGTGCTGAAGACGTTCATGGTCCAGGTGCCGAACTGGCCGGTGAACCGCTTGCGCAGCGCGATGGCGGCCTCCTTGGTGTAGAGCGGCACGTACGGCACCTGGTCGGCGATCTCGGCCAGCACCTCCGTGACGGCGGCGGCACGGTCCGCGCCCTCGTACTTGCCGAGGTCGTCGAGCCGGGCGTCCATCTCGGCCGAGCCGTAGCCGCTGAAGTTGAAGCCCTGGGGCCCGGCCGAGGCGCGGCTGACCAGGTCGGGCAGCACCTCGCCCGGGTCGGGGGTGCCGTAGAGCAGGTCGACGAGCTGCAGCGGGGTGTCCTGGTGGCTGAACATGCGCTGCCGGTACTGCTCGGTGGGCAGCGGCTGGAGGTCGAGCTTGACGCCGATCACCGCCAGGTCGGCGGCGATGGCCTGGAGCGCCTTGACGTCGTCGCTCCCGCTGTCGTACGGCGCGGCCAGGGTGAAGCCCTCGGGGTGGGCCGACTTGGCCAGCTCGGCCTTGGCGGCGTTCACGTCGTGGGGGTAGGCGGGCAGCTTGGGCGGCGTGCCGCCGTACAGCGCGGCGATCTGCGGCTTGGGCAGCATCAGGTCGGCGATGCCGCCGTGGCCGCTGGTCATGAGCGTGGCCAGCGCGTTCCGGTCGAGGGCGTGGGCGATGGCGCGGCGTACGTGCACGTCCTTGAGCGGACCCTGGCGGACGCCGAGTGACAGGTAGGCGATGTTGTTGGCCGGGTAGAAGGTGGTGGTGACGCCGGGCAGGGCGCTCCACTTGCGCGTCTCGCTGACCTGGATCTCGTTGGTGCCGTCCACCTCGCCGGAGGAGACGGCCAGGCGCAGCGTCTCGGGGTCGCCGATCGCCTTGAGCTCGATCCTGCGCAGCGCCGGCTTGGGGCCCCAGTACAGCTCGTTGCGCTCCAGCGTCACCCCGGAGGTGAGCGAGAACTTCGTGACCTTGAACGGGCCGGAGCCGAGGGTGCCGACCTCGGGCGAGCCGAGGTCCTTCGGGTGCGCGGCGGCCAGCTTCTTCGGGACGATCTGCCAGGCCAGCGCGGCGGTGGCCAGGAAGGTCGCGCTGGGCTTGCTCAGGGTGACCTTCACCGTGCGCGGGCCGGTGACCTCGACCTTCTTGACCTGCGTGACGTAGCTGGCGGCCTGGGACGTCACGGCGGGGTCGAGGTGGCGGGTCAGGGAGTAGGCGGCGTCCTCGGCGGTGACAGGCGTGCCGTCGCTGAACCTCGGGCCCTCGCGCAGGGTGAAGACGTACGTGCGCGGGTCGGGATGGGTCCAGGAGGCTGCGATGCTCGGGATGACCCTGCCGTCCGGGCCGAGGGTCACCATCGTGTCGAGGACGGCGAACTGCACGGTCGTGGAGGCGTCGTTGAAGCCGTGGGCGATGTCGAGGCTGTTGGGGGCCGTCCCCGTCGCCCAGCGGAGCGTGTCGGGGGCCGCGCCGGAGCTCGCGGCTCCGGCGCAGCCGGCCACCAGCACGAGCAGGGCGCCCGTCGCGAGCCTGGCGAGCGCGGTTGCGGATGTCATGGAACCACCTCGGGGAGTGAGCGGGGGGAATAGTCGGACGCTAGAAGCCCGGCCTCCCTCGTTCACTGACCCGGCAGCCAAACTCTGCGCGCCCCGGCTCGTGCTGCAGGCCAACACGGCCCTAGACCAGACCTGGGGGGACGCCGACGGGCGCGGTGCCCTCGGGCTGGGCGGCGAAGCGCAGGCCGAGCAGTCCGAAGCCGCTGAGCAGCAGGTCGCCGTCCCCGTCGAGGCGCAGGGTGAACGGGCCGGCCCGCCATGTCCCGCCGGGTGCGGGGGCGACGGGGGCCTGGAAGGTCAGGCCGACGCGCAGCGTCCCCTCGTCGATCACGGCGAGCACGCCCGTCTCGTCGTTGAGCCAGGCGCCCCGCGGGGCGGGCTCCTCCCCCGGCGGGTCGCACGGCTCGTACACGTGCGGCCATCGGATCGACCCGTCGTGGCCGAACAGCAGCCGCCCGTCCTCCGGCACGAGCCAGACCCGGCCGCCCGGCACCTGCGCGTACCAGCGGCCGTCGTCGTCGAGGGCGAGTTCGAGGTCGATGGCGCCGGTCGAGGAGATCCCGCCGTCTCCGGCGGGTTCGAGCGTGAGCGTGGCGTCGGTCTCCGGGTCGTGCCAGTGCCCGAGCAGGGCGGGCCGCGCCGCCTCTGCCTCCGCCGGGCGGGCGGGGGCGGGACGGGGGGCCGGGTCCTGGCCGGTGAGGGCGCGGGCCAGGCCGAGGCTGAGGCCGACCGGGTCCAGGCCGCTGTGATTGGTCAGCACGGCCACGCCGAGACCGGACTCCGGCAGGTGGACCAGGTTGCCGACGTAGCCGTGCATGCCGCCGGCGTGGCCGTACCCGGCGGACTCGCCGACGGTCAGGTGGCAGATGCCGCGGGCGTACCGCAGGACGGCGCCGTCGGCGAGCGTGGTCCGCTCCAGCAGCGCGGCGCGCACGTCGGCGCCCAGCACCCGGCCGTCGGCCAGGAAGCCGAACCAGGGGGCGAGGTCGGCGACGCTGGTCACCAGGCCGCCGTCGCCGACCGCGCTCTCCTGCGTGTCGGCCCGCGCGCCGGCGCCGTCGTAGCCGTAGGCCATCCGCGGCAGCGGGACGGAGGCGTCGTCGCGGAAGGCGGTGTCGTCCATGCCGAGGGGGGCGAAGAGCCGCTCGTGGGCGAAGTCGGCCAGCGACCGGCCGGTGAGCCGCCGGACCACGGCGGCGGCCAGGACGTAGCCGGTGTTGGAGTAGGAGAAGCGGGTGCCGGGCTCGAACGTGGTCCGGCGCATGCCCGCCACGATCTTCATCAGCCGTTCCTCGTCCATCAGGGTGAACGGGACGCCGGTGACGGCCTGCAGGCCGTACCACTCCGGCAGGCCGCCGGTGTGCCGCAGGCACTGGTCGAGCGTGACGGGCACGCCGAGCCGCAGCTCGGGGACGTGCTCGCGGACGTCGTCCGACAGGCTCAGCCTGCCGTCGCGGGCCAGCAGCAGCAGGCACGCGGCGGTGAACTGCTTGCTGATGGAGGCGATGTCGAAGCGGGTACGGGAGTCGATCGGGACGCCGAACTCGACGGTGGCCATGCCCCTCGCCGCGGTGTGCAGCACCTTGCCGTCGGCGTAGACCCCGACCGCCAGACCCGGCCCGCCGGGGCGGAGGCCGGGAAGGGCGTCGAGCGCGCGTTCTACCTGCTCAAATTCCATCGTTCAAGTATCTGGATGTCCTGGTTCGAAACGCTTGTCCGGAGCGGCAAACCTGGAGGCTACCTGGTTGGTCTGCCGTACAGGGCCATCCTGGCGATCATGGCGTCCGCCGCCAGGTGGTAGCAGGTCGTCACGCATCCGAGCACCTCCCTCGGGGTGGTGAAGGTGGCCGCGAGCGTCTTGTCGGCGATCCGGCGCACGCCCGGCACCAGCTCGCCCAGCTCGGCGGCGGGTGTGGTGGGCATGTCGATCTCCAGCTCCAGCACGCCGGGCAGCTCGAGCGGCCGCAGCTCGCCGGCCGAGCGCACGGTCTCCGCGGCCGCCTCCTTGATCAGCCGCCGCGCCTCGGCCGGCGAGAGGCTGTCGGCCGCGGTGTGCCCGTGAGCGATCTTCACGGCGACCGTGCGCACCCCGGGGAACGCCTTGCCGGCGACGTCGCAGATGACGTCGTCGCCGGTGAGCAGCCCCACCGGCACGCCGACGGCGGCCGCCTGGAGGGCGTTGACCTCGGCCTCCGAGACGATCGCGCCGTTGAGGCGCACCTCGTAGAAGTGCGAGGAGTAGGTGTGGGCGAGCACGCCCGGCGAGCCGGCGGCGGCGTGGTAGCCGAGGAACATGGCCACGTCGTGCTCGGCCGAGATGCCCTCGGCCATGCAGTCGAGCTTGGGCGTGCCGAAGATCAGCCGGGCGCGCGGGTCGAGCTCCTCGTGCAGCAGGTTGTCCATGGTGCCGTGGCTGTCGTTGACCAGGACGCTGGCCGCCCCGGCCGCGAACGCGCCCTCGATGGCGGCGTTGGCCTCGGCGGTCATCAGGCGCTGCGCCCGCGGGTAGCCGTGGCCGGCCCGGGAGACCTGGTCCATGGTGGCGATGCCCGCCACGCCTTCCATGTCGATGGAGATGTAGACGTTCGTCATCGTCACAGGCTTTCACCGGGGAGGACGGACGGCTTCGTCGCCAGGGCAGAAACCGCCTCCCCCTCTTGCGTCTTCCGCACAGTGGCGGGGATCACGAAGGCGGCGGCGACGGCCAGCAGGCCGAGCGCCGCCGACAGCAGGTACGTGTCGACGAAGCTCTGCTCGGTGGGCACCCCGGCGACGGCGCCGGAGGCCAGCACCATGGCGCCGAGCTGCGCCCCGAACGTGCCGCCGATGCTCTTGGCGACGAAGACCACGCCGCTGACCCCGGCCGCGCGGTCGCCGGGCACGTCGGCGGCCACGGCGTTGAGCCCGGCGGTGAGCCCGATGGAGGCGCCCAGCCCGATGACCGTCACCGCGGCCATGACCTGCCAGGCGGCGGAGTGCCACAGGGCCAGGCCGCCGGTCCCGGCGCAGACGAGCACGCTGCCCAGCACCAGCACCGCGCGCCGGCCGAGCAGCCTGGTCATCGGCCCGACCAGCGGCGCGATCACGGTGCCCGCGACCCCCATGGGGAACATGTAGATGCCGATCCACAGGGTGTCGGCGCCCTGGCCGTACCCGGTGCCGGCGGGCGCGGCCAGCATCATCGGCAGGGCGACGACGAGACCGAAGGAGGCGAAGCCGAGCAGCACCCCCATGGCGGTCACCCCGGCAGGGGTGCGTCCGGCCAGCAGCCGCAGGTCCACGAGCGGGTCGGCGACGCGCAGCTCGACGACCGCCCACGGGCCCAGCGTCAGCACGGCGGCGGCGAACAGGGCGAGGGTGGCCGGGGACGTCCAGCCCCAGCTGGAGACGGCGGTCAGGCCCAGCATGACCAGGGCCACGCCGCCGCCGAGCAGCAGCCCGCCCGCCCAGTCGACGCGACCGCCGGCCGCGCGCGGGGTGGACGGCACGGTGAACCAGGCCAGCAGGGCGGCCGCCGCCACCCCGCCCGCGGCCAGCAGGAACAGCGACCGGTAGCCGAGGGCCGAGGTGATCGGCCCGGCAAGGATGAGGCCGAGCGCGCTGGCCAGCGCGGCGACGCCGACCATCAGGCCGTTGCCGGTGGCGGCGCGTTCGGGGGTGAGGGTGTCGCGGAACAGCCCCACGGTCAGGGGCAGCACGCCCAGCCAGATGCCCTCGATCGCCATGCCCGTGATCATCAGGGTGATGTTCGGCGCCAGGGCGGCGAGCAGGACCCCGGCGCCGCTGATCGCCATCAGCGCGAGCAGCACGCGCCGCTTGTCGTACATGTCGGCCAGGCGGCCGACGATGGGGGTGGCGATCGCCGAGCTGATCAGCGAGCCGGTGAAGATCCAGGCGAGCGCGCCGGGCGAGGCCCCCAGGTCCTGCTGGACGAGCGGGAGCGCGGGAGAGAGCGTCATCTCCATGGTCTGGAGGACGCCGATGAACAACACCGGTGCGCCGATGACGCCGAAGCCGGATCTGGACATGGTTCTGCCTTTCGGGGTGGGGTGACGTGCGGCCGTGTGGTCCCCCCGAACCCAGGCCGTGATCTAGGCCGGTCCGAGCACCTTCGGCGTGACCAGCGCCAGGGCGGTCTCGACGAAGAACTCCTCGTCGGCCTCGTAGGCGCCGAGCACGACGTTCTGGCCGAGCCCGGACAGCAGGGCCTTCAGGGCGCGGGCCAGGCGGAGCGCCTGTTCCGCGGTGACGGCGGCCCCACCGTGCTCGCGGCCGGTGAACAGCGCGGCGAGCTGGACCTCGGTCGACCTGATCGAGGTGTTGAGCCTGCGGTGCAGGTCGGGGTCGTTCAGGACGAGGTCGAGCACCCGGGTCTCGAACAACATCCGACCGGCGGCCTGCGGGTCGGCCGACATGCGCAGGAAGCGACGGGCGATCTCGGCCACGACCTCCGCCAGCCGCGTGCCGAACCCCCCGGCCTCGGGCGTGCGCAGGTCGAGCGGGCCGACGTAGTCGTCGACCATGGCGGCCATCAGCCCGTTCTTGCCGCCGAACAGCGAGTAGACCGCGCCCGTGGTCAGGCCGGCCAGCTCGGTGATGTCCTCCAGCTTGGCCTTCGAGCCGTCCCTGCCGACGATCTCGCGGGCCGCCTCGATCAGCGCGCGCTTGTTGGCGGCCTTGCTTTCCGCTCTGTTCAGCCGCATGACATCTCCTGCATGCCGTAAAGATAATCTGATTTACTAGAATAATCCAGATTATCAGGAGGCCCGAAAATGGACGTCGCCCCCCACATGAGCCGCGTGCCCGACTTCACCGCGTTCCCGACGGTGGACCAGATGCACGCCGAGCTCGACGAGCTCGCCGCCGCCCACCCCGACCTGGTGCGCCTGCGCCGCATCGGCACCTCCCGCCTCGGCGAGCCGCTGCGCGTGGCCACCATCGGCGCGGGCCCCCACGACGCCGTGATCATCGGCGGCCCCCACCCCAACGAGCCCATCGGCGCGCTCACCGTCAGCACGCTGCTGCGTCAGCTCATCGAGGACACCGCGCTGCGGGAGGACTTCGGCTTCCGCTGGCACCTCGTCCCCTGCGTCGACCCCGACGGCGCCCGGCTCAACGAGGGCTGGTACGCCCGCCCGAGCGACCGCCGCGCCTACGCCGAGCACTTCTACCGCCCGGCCGAGGCCGACCAGGTCGAATGGACCTTCCCGCTGACCGGCGAGGACTACTTCTTCGACCGCACGCTGCCGGAGACCGAGGCGCTGATGCGGCTGATGGACGAGGTCCGGCCCGCCCTCGTCTACTCCCTGCACAACGGCGAGCTCCAGGGCGCCTTCTACTACCTCAGCAGGAACGACCCCGCGCTCGCCGCCCGCCTGACCGCCATCGCCGCGGCCGAGGGCCTGCCCCTGCACATGGGCCCGCCGGAGCTGCCGAGCGCCGTCCAGATCGCGCCGGCGGCGTACCTGACCCCGCGGGGCGCCGAGATCGGCCCGACGTACGGCACCGGCGGCGGCAGCGTCGACTACGCCGACCGCTTCGGCGCCCTGCACCTGGTCACCGAGCTGCCCTATTGGGCCGATCCCCGCGTCGCCGACCAGACCCCGACCGGCCGGAAGTACCACGAGTCGATCAGCGACTGCGTGGCCGGGCAGCGCGACCTGATCGGCGAGCTGGCCGCCTCCCTCGCCCGCGTCGAGAGCGACCTGGCCGTGCGCTCCGCCTTCCGCCGGGCGCTGGAGGACTTCGTCGGCACCCACGACGAGTTCATCGGCGAGTGGGAGGACCTGCCCGGCACCGACCGCCCGGCCACGGTGGCCGAGGTGGTCGGCGGCCGGCAGCTCGTGCACCTCATGCGGCTGCGGTACTGCGGCACCTACCTGCGCATGCTGGACGCCGAGCTGGCCGCGGGCAACCCGACGCCCGCCGTCCGGGCCGAGCGCGCCCGGCTCGGCGCGCGCTTCGAGGAGTGGTTCGAGGAGGCCGAGGCCGACGCGCAGAGCACGCCGATCCCGCTGCGCTCGCTGGTCGCGGTGCAGCTCGGCGCGGCGCTGCTCGCGGCGGACGCCGTCAGGCGGGCAGCAGAGCGGTCAGCTCACGCCTGACCAGCGGCCAGGTACGGCTCTCCGGGTCGATGAGCACGAAGTGGCCCGCCCCCGGGACGCGCACCAGCGACGTCCCCGGGTGGGCCGCCAGGTACGACTCCGAGACCTGGAGGGGGACCCGCTCGTCCGCCGTGCCGTGCACGATCACCAGCGGGCCTCGCCGGTCCGGCAGCCGTACCGGGTCCAGGCCGGGATGGTCGTCCGGCGGCCCGCCGAGGAAGTCCGTCACCGCGCCGTCGTCGAGGTCCAGCCGCGCGGCCAGCCGCAGGTCGGCGACCGGGGCCAGGGCCAGGACGGCGGTCCCGCCCGGCGCGGCGCACATGGCGAGATGGCCGCCGGCCGAGTGGCCGACGACCACCGACGGCCGCAGCAGGCCGACCGCGGCCCGCACGTCCGCGACCGCCGCCGCCGGATCTCCCGGCCTGCGGCGGTACTCGACGGCGGCCACGCCGCACCCCGCCCGATGCAGCGCGTTGGCCATGGGCCGCAGGTGCGTCCGGTCGTACTCCGGGCGCCAGAACCCGCCGTGCACCAGCGCCACCACGGGTCCCTCACCCGGCCAGAGGTCGATCACCTGGTCGGCGTCGGCCCCGTACCGCAGGACGCGGACCGGACCGGGCGCCGGGCGGGTCAGGACGGCACGGTTCTCCACCCTCACCTCCCGCCGGACCGGCGGGAGGTGAGCCGCGCGAGCCCGGCCGCGCCCGCCGCCAGCAGCGCGGCCCCGACCCCGGCGGCCCCGGCCAGCAGCAGGTGCTGCCGCCGTACCCGCCGCCTGACCTGCGCGTACGGCACCGTGGAGAACGACACCAGCTCGTACCGCGACACGTAGCGGCCGGGCAGCGCGCGTTCGAGCCGGTGCTCCACGCTCCTGGTCAGCCGGTGCACCGGGGAGGCCACCTTGTCGCGCATCTCGACGAAGTTGGCCAGCGCCATCTCGGCGATCGCGTCGGTGTCGTCCCTGCGCCGCAGCTCGAACAGCGGCAGCGCGCGGGCCCAGTCGCCGCCGGTCTCGGTCAGGCACCGGTCGAGCACGGTCACGTCCTCGAAACCGCAGTTGGCGCCCTGGCCGTAGAAGGGCACGATGGCGTGCGCCGCGTCGCCGATCAGGCCGACCCGGCCGTCCGTCTGCCATGGCGCGCAGCGGACGGTGCCGAGCCGGCCGACCGGGTTCTCCATGTACTCCTCTACCAGACCGGGCGCGAGGGGGGGCACGTCCGGGTAGTGGGTGCGGAAGTGACGTTCGATCGCGGCCGGGCCGCTCAGCGAGGCGAAGCTCGACGTGCCGTCGGTCGGCCAGAACATCGTGCAGGTGAAGGAGCGGTCGGGGTTGGGCAGCGCGATCATCATCGAGGTGCCGCGCGGCCAGATGTGCAGGGCGCCGGGGTCGAAGGCGAACTCGCCGGCCACGGCCGGGATCGTCAGCTCCTTGTAGCCGTGGCCGAGGAAGTCCAGGCTCTCCCTGATGCCCCGGTGGGCCACCAGCTCGGCCCGTACGGCCGAGCCGGCCCCGTCGGCGCCGAGCACCACGCCGCCCGCCGCGCGCACCGGGCCGGCCGCGGTGTCGAACTCCATCGCGCCGGTCGCCGGGTCCAGGCCGGTCAGCCGGTGCCCGAAGAAGATCTTCACGCCGGGCGCGGACTCCGCGGCGTCCAGCAGCGTGTTGTTGAGCGCGCCGCGGCTGATGGAGTTGATCGAGCGCACCCCGTCGTGGCTGTACGGCTGGAAGTCCAGCGGCCCGTCCACCGGGTGGATCATCCGGCCGCGCATCGGCAGCGCGCCGGCCATGACCTTCTCCTCCAGGCCGATCCGGCGCAGCGCGTCCAGCCCGCGTTCGGAGATGGCCAGGTTGATCGACCGGCCGCGCTCGGCGAGCCCGGCGCGCGGGTCGGGCCGCCGTTCGTAGACGGTCACGTCGAGGCCGCGCCGGGCCAGGTAGCAGGCGAGCAGGCAGCCGGTCAGGCCCGCGCCGACCACGGTGACGTTCATCGGTCCTCCTCGACGCACTCGGCCAGTGCGACGGCCGCGCGCCAGCAGTCGTGGTAGGTCGAGTACAGGGGCGTCGGCGCCAGGCGGACGACGTCCGGCTCGCGGGCGTCGGCGATCACCCCGTGCTCGTGGCGCAGCCGCCGGGTCAGCTCGGCCGCGCCGCCGCGCTCGACGCGCAGGGAGAGCTGGCAGCCCCGGCGGGCCGGGTCGCGCGGCGTGACCACCGTGAGCGGCCTGGTGGGGGTGACCCGGTCGAGCAGGCTCTCCAGGTATCCGGTGAGCCGTACGCTGCGGGCCCGCAGGGCGGTCATCCCGATCCGGTCGAAGACGCCGAGCGAGGTGCGTACCGGGCCCATCGCGTAGATCGGCGGGTTGGAGACCTGCCAGGCGTCGGCGCTGGCCGGCGGCCGGGAGACCGGCGCCATCTCGAACCGGGTCGCCTGCTCGGTGCTCCACCAGCCCTCCAGCCGCTGCAGCGCCGGGTCGCCCAGGTGCCGCTGGTGGACGAACACGCCGCCGAGGGCGCCGGGCCCGGAGTTGAGGTACTTGTAGGAGCACCAGGCGGCGAAGTCCGGCCCCCACGCGTGCAGTTCCAGCGGCACGTTCCCGGCGGCGTGCGCCAGGTCCCAGCCGACGGCCGCGCCGCTCGCCCGGCCGGCCGCCGTGATCGCCGGGATGTCCATGAGCTCGCCGGTCAGGTAGTTGACGCCGCCCAGCAGGACCAGCGCGACCGTGTCGCCCTCGCGCTCCAGGAAGTCCAGCACCTCCTGGCCGCCGCCCAGCCGGACCACCGTCTCGTCCGGGTCGAGGCCGTGCAGCCGGGCCTGGCTGCGCACGGCGTAGCTGTCGGAGGGGAACGCGGTGTCCTCGATGAGGATCCGGGTCCGCGTGCCGCGCGGCCGGTAGAACGAGACCATCAGCAGGTGCAGGTTGACGGTCAGCGAGTTCATCACCACCGTCTCCTCGGGCAGCGCCCCGACCAGCCGGGCGGCGGGGCCGGTGAGCCGCTCGTGGTAGGGCAGCCACGGACGGGCCCCTTCCAGATGTCCCTCCACGCCGAGCCGGCCCCATGCCTCCAGGTCCTCGGCCAGCTCTGCCGCCGTCGCCCGGGGCTGGAGGCCCAGGGAGTTGCCGGCGAAGTAGGCGCACTCGGGGTGGCCGCCGCCGTCGGCGGGCGGGATCAGGAAGAGCTCGCGGTGGCCCGGGTCGTCGCGGTCGCGGCGGAGGGCGTCCTGCTCGGCGGGCTTCCAGTCGTCGATCACGTCTCGTCCGTTCTTCACATGTGGGTCCGGGCGGACCACAGCTCGGGGAAGACCACCCGCGCCATGCTGCGCTCCAGCCAGGCCAGGCCGTTGGAGCCGCCGCTGCCGGGCTTGGCGCCCATCGACCGGCGGACCGCCGTCACGTGCTGGTAGCGCCAGTCGCCGAACTGTTCCGCCACGTCGGTCAGCGCCTCGCCGAGCAGCCGCGGCGCGTTGCCGGGGCCGGTGTCGCGGTACACCTCGACCCAGGCCCGCTCGACGGCCGGGTGCGGCTCGTGCTCGACGGCGAAGTCGCGCTCCAGCAGCTCCTGGGGGAGGTCGTGGCCGCGCCGGGCCAGCAGGGCGATGGCGTCGTCCCACAGGCTCGGCGACTCCAGGGTCGTGAGCAGGTCGCGGTGGGTGCGGTCCTGGCGTCTGAACGGGCGCAGCAGGGCCGGGTTCTTCAGCCCCAGCAGGAACTCCACGTGCCGGTACATCGCCGACTGCAGGCCGCTGGCCTCGCCGAGCTCGTCCCGGAAGCGGTTGAAGTCGGCGGGGGTCATCCAGCGCAGGCCGCGCCAGCTCGCGTTCAGGCCCTCCAGGTGCAACGCGGTACGGCGCAGCGGGTCCAGCGCGCCCCACACGTCGTCGGCGCGCAGCCGCTCCTGTGTGTTGCGCAGCTCGAAGGCGATGAGCTTGAAGTACAGCTCCATCACCTGAGTGATCATCAGGAACGACATCTCGCCCGCGTCGTCGCTCATCGGGTGCTGCAGGTCGTGCAGCACGTCGGTGCGGACGTAGGCGTCGTAGGGGGTGCGGGTCTCGAAGTCCAGGGTGGGAGCTCCGCCCGTCGCCCTGGCTCTTTCGGCGCGTTCCTCCGCCGTGGTCGGCCGCACTGCCAAAAACTGTCGCGTCGCGTCCACGCGCTTGCCCTTCTCTTAGCCTGCTGTCCCCATGATGGCGTCGGGATGATGGAGAAGGAATGCCACATGGAAGGCGATATCGCGATATAGGCTTATGTTTTGGTATAAATCTGGATTTGAGGCTTACGAACGGAAGGCATGATCGTGGACGAGACCGACTGGGAGTTGCTGCGCGAGCTCCAGGACAACGCCCGGCTCTCCCTCAAGGAGTTGTCGCGCCGGATCCACCTGTCCGCGCCCTCGGTCGCCGACCGCGTACGGAAGCTGGAGGAGTCGGGCGTGATCACCGGCTACCACGCGACGGTGGACCCGGTGCGGGCCGGCTGGCCGGTCTCGGCCTTCATCCGCATGTCCTGCTACGGCACGCGCTGCGTGCTGCGCGACCCCGAGGTGGCCGGCTGGCCGGAGGTCCGCGAGATCCACCGGGTCACCGGCGACGTGTGCAGCATCCTGCGGATCGTGGCGGTCTCCATGGTCGCCTTCGAGGACCTGATCGACCGCCTGGCGGTCTACGGGCCGCCCTCCAGCACCATGATCCTGTCCACCCCGCTCCCCGGCCATCCCCTCACCACCCCCGACGGCCCGTGACCCCGTCCGCCTCGCGGCCGGCCGGGGTCGTCCACGGGCCCGTGCCGTCGTGGCAGAAGCGGGCGAAGGCGGTGCTCATCGAGTGGGCCAGGGCGTCCACGCGGGGGCCCGTGCCCGTCAGCGGCGTTCCGTGGGTGCCGAGGTAGAGGGGCACGTCCACCAGGTGGCAGGCGCCCAGGTCGACGCCGCCGTGGCTCATGGGTGAGCGGTGCCCGCAGACGCGGTGCCCGGCGGGGCCGTGATGGGCGTCGGCGAGCTCCTGGGCGGGCCCGGCGAAGAGCTCGCCGGTGTCCAGGCCGTCCTGGCCGATCGCGGTGAACAGGCGGGTCTCCTCGGCCGTCGTCGTCACCAGCAGCGGGACGCGCGCGGCGGCGCCCGTGCGGACGGCCTCCACCGGGTGGACGGCCAGCAGGTCGCCGTCCACGACGGGCGCGGCGGGCAGCAGCCCCGCGGCCGGGGCGCAGGCGCGTACGGCGGCCTCCTCGGCGGCCAGCAGCCCGGCGAGCGGCACGGCGTACGGGTCGCCGCCGAGCGCCGAGCGTGCCACGGAGGTCCAGGCGGCGGCCTCGGCGGGCGTGCGGAACCCGTACGGGACGGGGCTCATCGCCGCCGCCCTGGCGAACAGGCCGGGCGCGCACGTCATCAGGGCCAGCACGCAGGTGCCGCCCGCCGAGTGCCCGGCCAGGGTGACGTTCGCCGGGTCGCCGCCGAGGGCCGCGATGTTGGCGCGCACCCACTCCAGGGCCGCGATCTGGTCGCGCAGCGCCAGGTTGGCCGGCACGCCGTCGCCGTGCCAGAAGCCCGGCAGGCCGAGCCGGTAGTTCACGGTCACCACGACCAGGCCGTGGTCACGGGCGAGCGCGGTGCCGTCGTACATCGCCTGGGAGCCCGAGCCGAAGACGAACGCGCCGCCGTGCAGGAAGACCAGCACCGGGCGGCGCCCCTCGGTGGCGGGCGTCCAGACGTTGAGGAACAGGCAGTCCTCGGCCGACGTGGCCGGGTCGATCTCCAGGCCCGGCACCCAGGCCATGCGGCCGGGCCGCTGCGGGGCGGGCGGGCCGGGGGTGCGGGCGTCCGCGACGCCCGGCCAGGGGCGCGCGGGCTCCGGCGCGGCGAGCCGGCGGGCGGGCGCGGCGTAGCGCACCCCCTTGAACGTGCTCACGCCGCCGGCCCGGACGCCGCGCAACGCCCCGAGCGGCGTCTCGGCGACCGTCATCCCCCGAGCCCCAGGAAGGCGGCGGCGTTGCCGCCCAGGACGGCGGCGCGGCCCTGCTCGTCCAGCTCGGCGCAGGCGCGCACCACCGCGCCCGGCTCCTGCTCCCCCAGCGGGAACGGGAAGTCGGTGCCGAGCATGACCCGCTCGGCCCCCATCACCTCGACCAGCAGCCGCAGGGCGCGCGGGTCGAACACCGCCGAGTCCACGTAGAAGCGGTCGGTGTAGGCCGACGGCGGCCTGGGCGAGTGCTCGCGGACGATGTCGCGCTGGTGCCAGGCGTTGTCGGCCCGGCCCAGCAGGTAGGCGAAGCTGCCGCCGCCGTGGCAGAAGCACAGCCGCAGCGAGCTCGGCAGCCGCTCGAACGCCCCGGACAACATCAGCGACAGGATGCCGAGGTGGGTCTCGGCCGCCATGCCGACCAGCCACGGCAGCATGTGGCCGCGCATGCGGTCGGCGCCCAGCATGTCCCAGGGGTGGACGAGCACCGGCATGTCCAGCTCGGCGCAGTGCGCGAGGAAGGCGACGATGTCGGGGTCGTCCAGGTTGCGCTCGCCGACGTGGTTGCCGATGTGCACACCTCGGTGACCGGCGGCCTTGGCCTCGGTGACGGTCCTGGCGGCCAGGGCGGCGTCCTGCAGCGGCACCTGGCACAGCGGCAGCAGCCGGTCGGGGGCCTGCGCGCAGTGGTCGAGCACGCGCTCGTTGACCATGGCGCACCACTCGGCGGCACGGGCCGGCTCGGCCGCGTAGCCGAACAGCAGCGGGGTCGAGGAGACCGCCTGCACGGCCACGCCGGTGCGGTCCATGGCGGCCACGCGGGCCCCGGCGTCCCACAGCTCCGGCGTGACCGGACGGTAGTCGTCCTCGCCGCTCATCATCATGCCGTCGCGCAGCCACGGCTCACCGGCCCCGGCGAGCGTCCTGGCCTCCTCGCGGGAGATCCGCGGGAAGACGTGCGCGTGCACGTCGATCATCGTCACCGGACCACCGGCCGCAGGTGGTCCGGCCAGTCCTTGCCGGGGTGCTCGGCGCCGCAGTGGGGGCACGTGCGGTCGCCCTCGTGGAAGGCGCGGAAGACCGGCGGCAGGTCGTCGACGATCGACTGGAGCTGCACCTCGGCGCGGTGGACCAGGCGGTGGCAGTTGACGCAGTACCACTCGAAGGCGTCCAGCGCGCCCTGCGGGCGGGCGAACTCCACGACCAGGCCGATCGAGCCGGGCACCGGCCGCTGCGGCGAGTGCCGCACGTGCGGCGGCAGCAGGAAGACGTCGCCCTCGCCGATCTGCACGTCCACCGGCGGCTTGCCCTCCTCCTCCATGACCCGCAGCACCATGCCGCCCCTGAGCTGGTAGAAGAACTCCTCGATCGGGTCGTCGTGGAAGTCGGTGCGCTGGTTGGGCCCGCCCACGATCGTCACCATGAGGTCGGCGTCCTTCCAGATCTGCGCGTTGCCGACCGGCGGCTTGAGCAGGTCCTGGTGCTCGTCGATCCACTTGTTCAGGTTGAAGGGGGGGATCATGCCTGGCTCCTTTGGGGGATGAGGGCGGTGCAGGAGATCTCGATCAGCAGGTGCGGGTGCGGGAGCTGGTGGACGGCGACCGTGGTGCGGGCGGGGCCGCTCTCGTCGAAGTACTCGCCGTAGACCTCGTTGTAGCCGCCGAAGTCGTTCATGCTGACCAGGTACGCGGTCACGTTCACCACGTCGTCCAGGCCGCCTCCGGCGGCGGCCAGCAGGTCGGCGATGTTCTCGATCACCGCCCTGGTCTGCTCGCGGATGTCGAGGCTGGTGGTGCCCAGCTCGTCCGCGCTCGCCCCGGCGAAGGAGCCGTCGGGGCGGCGCGAGCTGGTGCCCGACACGAACACGAAGTCGCCGGCCCGCTTGACGTGCGGGAACCGGCCGCGGGGCCGGGCCTTGCCCTCGACCAGCAGCGCGTCGCTCATCGGGTGGTCACCTCCACGTGTCCGAGGCCGGCGGCGGCGACGCGTACGTGCGCCCCGGCGGGCAGCGGCACCGCCGCCGTGGCCGCCCCGGCCAGGACGATCCAGCCGGCCTCCATCTCGATCCCGGCGGCCCTGGTCAGCCGGGCGGCCGCGGTCAGCGCGCGCAGCGGGTGGCCGAGGATGGCCGCCGACGAGCCGCCGGCGACCTGGCGGCCGTCGATCTCCATGACCAGGCCGAGGTTGCCGATGTCGCCGGCGTCCTTCGGGCGGCGCCAGGGGCCGACGCCGAAGCCGCTGGCCGAGGCGTTGTCGGCGATGACGTCGGGCAGGGTGAAGCTGAAGCCCTCGTAGCGGGAGTCGAGCACCTCGTACCCGACCGCGACGCCGCCGACGGCCGAGGCCACGTCGGCAGTGCCGCGCACCGGCCGGTCCAGCAGGAACGCGATCTCGGGCTCGATCCGCGGGTGGATCAGGCCGGCGGTGTCGAGCCGGGACTCCACCAGCATGGCGTCGGTGAGCAGGCCCCAGATGACGTCGTCCACGCCCATCTGGGCCATCTTGGCGCGGCTGGTGAAGCCCATCTTGACGCCGATGAGCCGCTCGCCGCGGGCCAGCCGCCGCTCGATCAGGGCGCGCTGCACCTCGTACGCGGCGGGCACGTCGAGGTCGGCCGCGTCGGTCAGGCGGGGGATGGCGCGGCCGGTCAGGGTGGCCTCGTCCAGGCGTTCGGCGAGCGCGTTCACCGCTCCTCCTTCTCGTCGTCGGCGGCGAAGGCGGCGCGCACGTCGCCCAGCCCGTCGATGCGGGCCTCCAGCACGTCGCCCGGCCGCACCGGGACGACCGGACCGAGCGCCCCGGTCAGCACGGTGTCGCCCGCCTGGAGCGGACGGCCGAGCGCGGCCAGCGTGTCGGCCAGCCAGACCGCGGCGTGCAGCGGATGGCCCAGGCAGGCCGCGCCGACGCCGGTCGAGACCTGCTCGCCGCGCCGTTCGATGACCATCCCGGCCAGCCGCAGGTCCACGTCGCGCAGCGGGACCGGGCGGGTGCCGAGCACGTACAGGCCGGAGGAGGCGTTGTCGGCGACCGTGTCGGCCAGGGTGATGTCCCAGTCGCGGATGCGGCTGCCGACGACCTCGATCGCGGGCAGCGCGAACGCCGTCGCGGCGATCACGTCGGCGACCGTGTGACGCTCGTGCGGCAGGTCGCGGTCGAGCACGAGCGCGACCTCGGCCTCGGCGCGCGGCTGGAGCACCGCGCCGGCCGGGATCTCCGCGCCGTCGGGCACCGCCATGTCGGCGAACAGCACGCCGAAGTCGGGCGAGCCGACGCCGAGCTGCGCCTGCACGGCCTTGCTGGTCAGCCCGACCTTCCGGCCGGTGATCCGCCTGCCCTCGCCGAGCCAGTGCTCGGTGAGCAGGCTCTGCACCGCGTAGGCCGCCTCCAGGCCGTCGACCAGGTCGCGGACCGGCTCGCACGGGCGGCCGGACGCGTACGCCTCCAGCAGCCGCGCCGCGGCGGCGCGATGGTTGTCTGTCACTTCTGTCCTCATATCTTGACGCACACGTTGACGGGCTCGGAGAAGAAGTCGAGCGAGTACTCGCCGCCCTCACGCCCGATGCCGGAGGCCTTCACGCCGCCGAACGGGGTGCGCAGGTCGCGCAGGTTCCAGCAGTTGACCCAGACGATGCCGGCCTGGATCCGGGGTGCCACGCGGTGGGCGCGCGACAGGTCGGTGGTCCACACGGTGGCGGCCAGGCCGTACGGGCTGTCGTTGGCCAGCCGGACGGCCTCGTCCTCGTCGTCGAAGGGGGCGACGTGGCAGATGGGGCCGAAGACCTCCTCGCGGACGGTCCTGGCGTGCGGCGGCAGGCCGGTGATCACGGTGGGCTCGACGTGGAAGCCGTCGTCGCGGGCGTCGCCGAACTCCGGCACGCCTCCCCCGGCCAGCACCGTCGCGCCCTCCTCGACGGCCAGCCGGTAGTAGGACAGCACTTTGTCGCGGTGCTGCGCCGAGATCATCGGCCCGTAGCCGCGCAGGCCCCTGGCCCGCTCGGCCAGCGCCCGGGTGAACGCCTCGAAGATCGGGCGCTGGACGTAGACGCGCTCGGTGCACAGGCAGATCTGGCCGGAGTGGGTGAAGCTGGAGCGGATCGTGCCCTCGACGGCCTCCTCCAGGTCGGCGTCGGCGAAGACCAGGGCCGGGTTCTTGCCGCCGAGCTCGAAGGAGACCGGGGTGACGTGCGCGGCGGCGTTGCGCATGATGGCGCTGCCGGTGGCCGAGGCGCCGGTGAAGGCGATGGCGTCCACGCCGGGGTGCGCGGTCAGGTGCTCGCCGGCCGCCCCCGCACCGTGGCCGTGGACCAGGTTGAACGCGCCGGCCGGCAGGCCCGCCGCGTCGATCACCTCGGCCAGCAGGGTGGCGGTGGAGGGGGTCTCCTCCGACGGCTTGGCCACGACGGCGTTGCCAGCGGCCAGGGCCGGTGCGACCTTCCAGGTGAGCAGCAGCAGCGGCAGGTTCCACGGCGAGATGACGGCGACCACGCCGAGCGGGCGGCGCACGGTGTAGTTGAGCGCCTGCCCGCTGCCGCTCCAGGCCGGGACGCTGGTGGGGTAGGCGCGCTCGGGGCGGCCGTAGGCGAGGTCGGCGTAGGCGCGGAAGTTGCCGGCGGCGCGCGGGATGTCCACCGTCGCGGCCAGCTCGCGCGGCTTGCCGGTGTCGGCGGCCTCGGCGTCGACGAACTCCTCGAACCTGGCCTCGATCCCGTCGGCGATCCGGCGCAGGTACGCGCACCGCTCCTCGGTGGAGGTGGCTCCCCAGGGGCCGTCGAGGGCGGCGCGGGCGGCCCGGACCGCCTCGTCGACGGTCTCGCGGGACGCCTCGGGGACGGCCCCGACGGTACGGCCGTCGACGGGCGAGATGAGGGGGAAGTCCGTCCCCGCCGTCGTGAAGACGCCGTTGACGTAGTGCGCGGGCTTCATGGTCGACATTCTGCTGATAGCTCGCCATAACAGTCCAATACCGAAATATCGCCTGGCTATCTTTATTTCGTTATATGTCGGTTCTGCTATGCCTGCCGACCGAATAGGTATTCGTTCTGGCATACCACCAGCGTGCATCCTCTTCCGTACCCTCATTCGGAAGGCACAGAGAGATGGACACAGATCGCCGCCTGGCCGCCCGCCGCGTCTCGCGGGCCGCCTTCATCGGCACCGCCATCGAGTGGTACGACTTCTTCCTCTACGGCACCGCTGCGGCCCTCGTCTTCAACAAGCAGTTCTTCCCCGCCATGGACCCGGTCGCCGGCTCCATCGCCTCCTTCGGCACCATGACCGTGGGATTCCTCGCCCGCCCGCTCGGCGGCATCGTCTTCGGCCACTTCGGCGACCGGATCGGGCGGCGCAACACGCTCGTCGTCTCGCTGCTCATCATGGGGATCGGCACCACGCTGATCGGCGTGCTGCCGACGTACGACAGCCTGGGCGTGTGGGCGGCGGTGCTGCTCGTGGTGATGCGCATCGCCCAGGGCATCGGCCTGGGCGGCGAGCTCGGCGGCGCGGTGGTGCTGACGATGGAGCACGCGCCGAAGGGGCGGCGCGGCCTGTTCGGGGCGTTCCCGATGATGGGCACCCCGGCGGGCATGTTGTGCGCCAACGCCGTCTTCCTCGGCACGTCCTCGCTGCTGGGCGAGGAGAGCTTCATGGCCTGGGGCTGGCGGGTGCCGTTCCTGCTCAGCATCGTGCTGGTGGCGGTCGGGCTGTACCTGCGGCTGCGCATCGAGGAGAGCCCCGACTACGCCGACCTGGTCGAGCGGCGCAAGCCGGTCAAGCTGCCGATCGCGGTGGTGCTGCGCGACCACTGGCGCGAGGTGGTGCACACGATCGGCGTGATCATCGGCAACAGCGCGGTGGCCTACATCTTCATGGTCTACATCCTCGGCTACGGCGAGGCCGCGGCCGGCCTGTCGCGCACGTTCCTGCTCAGCTGCGTGATCGGCGGCGCCGCCGTGTGGCTGGTGACCGCGCCGCTGTGGGCCCACCTCGGCGACCGGCACGGGCTGCGTTCCGTCTTCACCTGGGGCTCGGTGGTGCTGCTGGCCGGCGCCCTGGCGATCCTGCCGGTCGTCAACACCGGCAACAAGCCCTTCATCGCGCTGTTCATGGTGGTGATGGGCGCGGTGCTGGCCATGACGCACGCGCCGCAGGGCACGCTGACCGCCAGCTTCTTCCCGGTCGCGATCCGGTACTCCGGCACGTCGGTGGCCTACCAGCTCGCCTCGCTGCTGGGCGGCGGCATCACGCCGCTGGTGGCCGCCTCGCTGTTCGCCTCGACCGGGACCTCGCTGTCGATCACCGCCTACCTGGCCGTGGTGACGGTCATCAGCCTGGTCGCCGCCCTGGTGATCCCCCGCAACGACGCCGAACGCCTGGGTGACCAGCCGGTTGCCGCCGACATAGCGAAATAGGGCAGGTTAGCCCTGGTCATATGATGATTTCGTGATATCTCGTCCGCTGGACCTGCTGAGCGGCCGGCTCAAGCTGCGGCATCTCGTGCTCGTGACCACCATCGCCGAGCAGGGCGGCGTCCTGCGCGCCGCCGAGCACCTCCACCTGGCCCAGCCCGCCGTGACCCGGGGGCTGCGGGAGGTGGAGCAGATCCTCGGGGTGGAGCTGTTCACCCGCGGATCGCGCGGCGTCACCCCCACCCTCTTCGGCGAGGCGTTCATCGAACACGCCCGCGCCGTGCAGGCCGAGCTGCGCCGCGCGGGCGAGCGCATCGCCGGCCTGGCCGACGGCACGGCCGGCACGGTCACCGTCGGCACCCTGCTGGCCGCCACGAACGTGCTGCTCCCCCGCTCCATCGCCGCGCTCAAGGCCGAGCGGCCGGGCATCACCGTGATCGTCAAGGAGGGCACGTTCGACTCGCTGGCCCCCCAGCTCACCGGCGGCGACCTCGACCTGATCCTCGGCCGGCTCAACCCGATCGAGGACCGCCCGGACCTGCGCCAGATCCCGCTCTACAACGAGCCCGTGCTGCTGGTCGCCCGCGCCGGGCACCCGGCGGCGCACGCCCGCGCGCTGGCCGGCCTGCTGGACTACCCGTGGATCCTGCCGCTGGAGCAGACCTCGCTGCGGCGGGAGCTGGAGCAGGTGTTCCACCGCAACGGGCTGCCGCTGCCACCCGACCGCACCGAGTGCACCTCGATCCTGACGATCCGCTCCCTGCTGCTCGGCACGGACATGATCGCCGCGCTGCCCGCGCTCTTCGTCAGGACAGACCCCCAGCTCCTCGAACTCCAGGTGCCGCTGCCGTCGGTGCGCCGCTCGGTCGGCGCCACCCTGCCCGGGGCCCGCGCCCTGACGCCCGCGGGCAAGGTCATGCTCGCCCACCTCCAGCAGCAGGCACGGCGCCTCGACACCGGGCAGGACGCCGACGACGCCGACGGCCCGGCGCCGGTGGGAGACTGAGGGGCATGGTGGCAGGAGCCGGGTTCGAGCCCGAGTCCGTACGCGTCATCCGGCGGCTGCGCGACGACATCCTCGACGGCGTCCGCCCGCCGGGCAGCAAGCTCGTCGAGCGCGACCTGGCCACCGAGCTCGGCGTGAGCCGGGTGCCGGTGCGCGACGCCCTGGCCACCCTGGCCGCCGAAGGGCTGGTGACGTTGCGGCCCCGCACCTGGGCCGTGGTGCGCGAGTTCACCGCCCGCGACGTCGCCGACCTGGTGGAGGTGCGTTCGGCGTTCGAGGCCGTCACCTTCCAGCTCGCCGCCCGGCGGCACGACGCGCAGGGCCTGCGGCGGCTGCGCGCCGACCTCGACGCGGAGCTGCGGGCGGCGCGCGCCGGCGACGCGATCCGCGCCCGGCGGGCCGCCGCCGACTTCCACGAGACGGCCACCGCCATCGCGGGCAACGACCTGCTGGTCGAGCTGGGGCAGGTGCTGCGCAGCCGGATGCGCTGGCTGCTCGGCCGGCACGACGACCTCCAGGTGGTCGCCGACGAGCACCGCGAGCTCTTCGAGGCGATCGCCGCCCGCGACGTGACCCGCGTCGGCGAGCTGGTCGCCCGGCACGGGGCGACCAGCGGCCGGCTCATCAGGGAGCACGCCGACCGGCGGCGATCCGGCGGTCCCTGACCCCGCGTAAGTCAGGCGCCCAGGAGCACTTCGCCGTCGCGGGCGACCACCCGGCCGCCGGCGACCACGAGCGCCCGCGGCGGCACCCGCACGAGCGCGTCCGGCACGTTCTCGGCGTCGACGAGCACGACGTCGGCCCGCGCCCCCGCGACGAGGTCGTGCCGGTCCCGGTGCACGAACGGCGCCGCCTTGCTCGTGGCCAGCTCCACGGCGGCGGTGAGCTCGTCGTCGGAGCGCAGCCCGTGCAGCCGGGCGAAGCCGAGGGCGATGCGCAGCAGGTCGCCGTCACCGAACGGCGACCACAGGTCCCTGATCCCGTCGGTGCCGAGGCCGAGGCCGATGCCGCGCTCGGCCATGCCCCGCCACGGGAGGGGCGCGGTGCGCACCGGCGCGACCGTCGCCCAGGAGATGCCCGCCGCGGCGAGGTCGTCGAGCAGGCCGCGCCGGCGTTCGGGGGCCAGGTCGCCGAGGGCGAAGCCGTGGGAGACGGTGACCTTGCCCTGAAGGCCGGTCCTGAGGGTGCGGTCGATGATCAGCTCGTACTGGAAGGCGCCGAGCTCGCCGCCGTCGTGCAGGTGGATGTCCAGGCCGACGCCGCGGCGCTCGGCGATCTCGAACAGGCCGTCGAGCTGGGCGACCGGGTCCCGGTCGATGGTCGCGGGGTCGATGCCGCCGATGCTGGTGGCGCCCGCCTGCGCCGCCTGGTCGAGCAGGTCGAGCACGCCGGGCCGGCGGATGACGCCGTCCTGCGGGAAGGCCACGATCTCGACCTCGATCGCCCCGTCGAGCCGCTGCACGGCCTCGCGGACGGCCTCGATGCCGCGCAGCCCGACCCCGAGGTCGACGTCGACGTGGGTGCGGGTGGCCGTGGTGCCGTGCCGCAGGAACTCACGCAGCACCGCCACCGTGCCGTCGACGCCGGGGATGCCGTACTTGTCCCGTTCGGCGCGCTCGTGCTCGATGCGGCCCTGCGTGGTCGCCACGCCGCCGTACGACACCCAGGGCCGGCCCCACCAGCTCTTGTCGACGTGGGCGTGGGCGTTGACGAAGCCGGGCAGGGCCAGCAGGCCGCGGCCGTCGATCAGCTCGCCGGCGGGCGGGGTGGTCCCGGCCGGGAGCACGGCGGCGATCCGGGTACCGTCGATGGTCAGGTCCACGGGGGCGCCGCCCCAGGGGCGCACGTTGGAGATCGTCCAGGAAGTCACCCGGAAAATGGTATACCAAAAGCGGATCGTCCCTGGCAGAGGGCCCTGTCCCGTCCTCGTCCAGCCGTTGTCGTAGGTGCCTGCGAAAATCGGCACGGGCCGCGGCAGGCGCGGTCTCACCGACCGGAAAGAGGTGGTCCGATGGACCCAGAGGTCTTCGACAGCCGTGACATCGGCCAGACGGAGGAGTTCCTCAGCAAGGCATACGCCAAGATGCGCATCGGCTCCGACGTGAAGAACCCCCGCACCCGGATCTCGCGCCAGGTCATGGGCTCGGTCAGCATCGACCGGCTCCACCTCGAATACGCGATGAGCTACGACGTCAACCCGCTCGGCAAGGTGTGCCTGTGCGCGGTCGAGACCGGCACCATCGCCCAGCAGGTCGCCGGCGGGCCGGACGAGCTCTTCGGCCCCGGCGACACGGTGCTGTTCGCCCCGCACGACCTGCCCTACGCCGGCGAGATCCGCCGCTCGCGCTACGACATCATCATGTTCGACCCCGCGCTGCTGCAGCAGGTGGCCGGCACGCTGCCGGGCCGCCGGGCCGAGCCGGTCCGGCTGGTGGGGCACCGCCCGGTCTCCGCCGCCGCCGGCCGCCATCTGCGGCGCACGCTCGCCTATCTGCGCGACGACGTCCTGGCCGCCCCCGAGCTGGCCGCCGAGCCGCTGGTCGTCTCCACCGCCGGGCAGCTCCTGGCCGCCAGCGTGCTCACCACCCTGCCCACCAACGCCGACGACGCCGCCCCCGGCGCCACCCGTCCCGAGGCGCTGCGCCGGGCGACGGCCTTCATCGACGACCACGCCGACCTGCCCATCGGCATCGACGAGATCGCCACCGCCGCCCGGGTCAGCGCCCGCGCCCTCCAGTACGCCTTCCGCCGGCACCTCGGCACCACCCCGCTGGGATACCTGCGCCAGGCCCGGCTGGCCCGCGCGCACGCCGAGCTGAAGGCCGGCGGTCCCGCCACCACGGTGACCGCCGTCGCCGCCCGCTGGGGCTTCTTCCACCCCGGGCGCTTCGCCCAGCTCTACCGGGCCGCCTTCGGCTGCTCGCCCGGCGACACCCTCCGCTCCTCGGCCGAGCCTCGCCGCGATTGATCCTCTGGTGCCCGTTTCGTTCTATGGACAGGAGTGAGCCGGATTCTTCGTCTCATGTGCTGACCCGCCACCGCTGAAGGCTCAAGGGTTGGAGGCGAGCACCGATCGCCGCGGCACGGAGGAGATGATCGCGATTGAGTCCCGGCCGTAGCGGCGACATGGCGCGTCCGCGGCGAGGGCATAGCCGCAGGCCAGGCGATCGAGAGGCAGCACAGTCGGGGTGGCCGCGCCCTCCGGGCGACCGCGTCGGACATGTGATCGAGCCGATCCCACCGCCGGTCTGTGATGCCTGACCTCCTTCGTCGGCCGCCACACCCGTCCGCCTGCCGTTCCGGCCGGACGGGCCTTCGTGCTGCCCGGCCTCCGGTGAAAGCGTGACGCCTCTGAGCATGAGCTGCCGCGACCTGCCCGGCGGCGTGCTGGTGACCGTGATCGGCGAGCTCGACTCCTCAAGCTCACCGCGGCTGGAGTCCTTCACCGAACGGCACCTGCGGCCCGGGGCGGGGATGGTGCTCGACCTGGGCGGGCTGACCTTCATGGACAGCCGCGGCCTGCACGTGTTGTTACGCCTCAACGCCGCGGTGCTCGAAGGGGGCGGCGTCCTTCGCCTGGCCGGCGTGCAGGAGTTGCCCGCGCGTGTGCTCCAGGTCACCGGCGTGTGGTCCTCGCTGACCGTCCACGCTCAGGTGGGCGACGCCGTGGCCGCGATGGGCGCGCAGCGCCCCGGCAGTCTCCGCGAGTCGTCGTGAGTGGCCCGCGCCGCATCTCGGCGTTCGGGACTGAAGATCATGAGTGCCGGCTCTAGAATCCGGATGACCAACAACCACGACTGTTCCGTCAGTGACCTCGATCATGGCCTCCTGATTGGGGCCGTTCGCGAGGTCACCGGCAGGACAGTCCTGACACGTCGTAGGACACGAGGGTGACATGAGCGAAGCGATGACCGGTGGCTCCCGTTCCGCGTCCGGGGGCGCCGAGGTCGGCGAGCTTCGGCTGCGTCAGCTGCTCGGCGGGCTGACGGCGGTCCGTGACGGTGATTTCCGTACTCGTCTGCCCGAGGATGCCGACGGGTTGCTGGGTGAGATCG
>NZ_JBEXYU010000028.1:0-149613 GCF_040631115.1 Nonomuraea sp. NPDC005692
GCTGTTCGGGACGATGCCCCATCATGCTGCCCAGCCTGACCCTCGACCTACAAGATCGGAAGCCCGACCAGCAACATCTTCAGAAGTCTTCTAGGCGGGCGCGCGCGAGACCTTGCCATCGGTTGGAGTGTCGTCATCGGCCGTGGAGGCTTCTCCGGTGAAGCGGCGCAGCTCCGGGCTGAGCGCGGCGACAGCGGCGGTCAGGCCGAGCAGCCCGCCCAGCACGATGAGTGCCGCCGCGCCGCCCAGTGCCGCAGCCAGTGCCCCGCCGAGGACCGGCCCGAGGGGCTTGAGCGCCATCGCGCTCATGCTCAGGATCGCGCCCATCCGGCCGAGCATCGCTTCGGGCACCATTCGTGCGACCACCACGTTCATCACCACGTTCAGTGAGGGCGTCGACAAGGTGATGAACACCAGTGGGATCATCGGCCACCACGCCCCCCAGGGCAGTGCCGTGGCCGCCAGCGCGGCACCGAAGACCGTCACGACGGCCAGCAGGAGCCTGCCGGGAGGCAGGAGCTTGCTGATGCGGCCCGACAGCAGCGCGCCGGTCAGTCCGCCGATTCCGAGGCCGGCCAGGACCGTGCCGGTGATGCGGGCATCACCGCCGCGTTCGCCGACGAGCACGATCAGCGGGATGAGGAACGCTCCGCCGAGCAGGTTGAGGATCATCACCGCTGCGGTGACCTCCCGCAGGCCATGCCGGCGCCACAGCCATGTGATGGCCTCGGCCGCTTCCCGGCGCATGCTCCGCCGGATCGGCCGCTGCTCCTCGCCATGATCTCGGGCAGAGGGGCGCGGCTCGTCCGCCGGGCGGCGCGGCACCTTGGCGAGAGCGTAGAAGAGCGTGGCGGCGAGGAAGGTGATGGTGTCGACGACGAAGGGCACTGCCCGGCCCAGGCCGTACAGCAGGCCGCCGAGCGGTGGGCCGATCAGCCCGGCCGCGTGGGTACGGGCCTCCTCCTGCGCGTAGGCGCTGTGCAGCTGGCCCAAGGGGACGATGCCGCGGAGCGCCGTCTCCTGGACGGGACCGATGAACGCGACGCACAGCCCGTCCAGCACTGCCAGCGTGACGAACTGCCAGACCTGTACATGACCGGTGATGATCAGCGCCGTCAGCAGCGCGGAGACAACGGTCTGGAGGCCCTGGGCCGTGATGAGGGTACGGCGGCGGTCCCACCGGTCCACCCAGACGCCGGCCGGCATCTGGACCGCCAGGAAGGCGACGGTACGAGCTCCGGCGACGACGCCCGCCAGCCCGGGCGAGCCGGTGATCGCCAGCACCAGAAGCGGCATGGCGAGCCTGGTGAGCTCCGACCCCAGCTCAGAGACCGCGCTACCAACCCACAGCAGTTGAAAACGCACGTTCTTCCGCAGCGGCACGATGTCGGTCACGAAGCGTCTTCCTTGCGTACGGGGCGCGGTCACCTGGCCTGACGCGTACTTCGGAGGCGAAGGCTGCGCCGGTTCCGGCTTCGGACAGGTCGGGCGGGACCCGGAGAAGATACCTACCGGAGATGGCACTGTCTACCGAATAGAACCGGTTGGGGGCACATGCGTGCTCCAAGCCGAGACGGCCGCCCGAGCAGAGGAGATCTTGTCCCTGCACGTGAAGGACCTGGACCTGGAGTTCCGCCGCGCCCGCATCACCACCGAGCACGACCCGGCCCGCCTTCGACCCGACGTGCCTGTTCCCCGGCGAGCGGACGAAGCCGGTGACCTACCGCTGGAGTCAGCGGCAGGCGACGGTCACGCCCTGGCGCGCACCCGCCGGGCCGCCACCAAGGAGGCCACCACGAGAACGGTGAGCACGCTCCAGTACAGGAACCCGCGCGCGCTCGTCATCAGCAGGTTCTCAGCCAGGTAGACCAGGCCGGGAACCAGATAGACGGCGGCGGCCAGCGCCCAGCGGCCGTCCCGGACGGCCAGCGTTGCGGCCAGCACCAGCAACAGGGCCACCACCTCGACGCCGGCCCGCGAGACGCCCCAGACGGGTTCCCACATCGGCACCTGCGTGAGCTGCAGCGCCCAGCCGGCCGGCGGCACGAGCAGCCACCACGGCGACCGGGCGGGCATCGTCGCGCCCCACCATCGAGCCTGCCCCGACGTGCGGCCCGCCCCGGTCCGCCGAACGGCCAGGACCGCCGACGCGGCCGCGACCACCCAGTAGGGTGCGACCGGCGCGAGGTCACCGTACAGCGGGCCGAGATCGAGCACCGGGACGTAGAACCCTCCCCCGACGATGGGCCGGCTCGTCCACACCGCGGCGAACGCCGCGACAGGAGCCGCGACCCGCATCCATCCCCGCACGAGCGCCACCATCAGAACGACCCCGAGCGCCGTCCACACTTTGTGGTTGAAGTACGGCAGGACAGGAAGCTGCGCGAAGGTGAGCACCGCCACGACCAGCGCGCCGAGGTGCAGGCCGTCGGCCCACCCCGGCACGCCCGCCGCCCGGGTGGCCCGCACCCGCACGGTGAACCCGCCGGCCAGGAGAGGCAGCGTCTCGCGGAGCGACGGCCGCCGGGCCCCGGGCCGGGCCGCCTCCAGCAGCGTGCCGATCAGCTCCTCGCCGTGCTCGGCGCGGTAGTCCTCGGGGTAGGCGCGCAGAAGGCGGCGGTACCGCTTTTCGAGAACGTGGCTCATGCGCTCGTCACCCCGCCCGGCCGCAGGACGAGTGCGGCGGCGCGCTGCAACCGGGCCGCCTGCGCACGGACGGCGCGCGCGCCGTCGTCGGTGATCCGGTAGTAACGCCGCGGACGCCCGTTGACGGTCTCCTCGCGGTCCAGCCGCACCCAGCCGGTCTCAGAGAGCCGGTCGAGCGCGCTGTACAGGGTGCCGACAGCGAGATCGACCTCGCCGAGCGACTGGGTCCGGGCCTGCTTGATGATCCCGTATCCGTGGAGTGGCTCCTGCATCAGGGCGACGAGGATGAAGTACGTCGCCTCCGTCATGCCGATCACGGCCCGACCATATATCGACCGTCGAAGTATGGGGAAGGTCGCCTGCCTTGGCCGTCGGCCAGGGAAGGTCAGATCCAGGAGCGCTCCTTGCCCGTGACCGCGGGTGGTTCGACGGCGTCCGGCCTCACGGCGGGACCGGCCGGCTCAGCGCGCGCCGCTCAGATCGGCGCCACCGCGGACGCCGGTCTCCGCCCGGTCGCCCCAGCCGTCCGAGTCGCGAGGGTGACGAGCTCCGCCTGGATCGGCTCGCGGTGAATCCCAATACCGATCAAGGTCAAGGACCGGACCATGGGCCCGACGCGTCTGCCCAGCGGCAGACGTGTGCTCCAGGTAGGGCGGCCGCTGTAAGGTCGACGCCTTGATCGACGGGAGGGCGGCGACAGAACATGCGGGTGACGACGACGAGTGCTGCGAAACGGGCTGACCGTGCGAACGAGGATTTCACCGGCGCGGTACCAACGGCAGCAGTGCTGCTCGACGGCGCCGGCATCCCCGGCACCGAATCGATCTGCCGGCACGGCGTGGCCTGGTATGCCGCTCGCTTGGGAGGCTGCCTCCTCAGCCTCTTGTCGCTCGTACCGGACCGCGGCCTTTCTGCGCTGCTCGCCGAGGCCATCGAGCAGGTCACGGACGATCACCGGGACACCTGCGACGTCGCCGACCCCATCAGTCCGTCGGCGACCGTGGCCATCCTGCGCCTGTCCGGCGGCTTCATCGAGTACCTGGTGCTCGGCGACTCGTTCCTCGTGCTCGACAGAGCAGACGATGCGCCGCTCGTCATCTCCGACCCCCGGGAGGTGATCATCAGTCGGTCTTACCAGCCCGCGATCGAGGCCGCCGCCAAGGGGAGCGACGAGTACCACCGACTCCTGCGGGACTTGCGCGCCAACCGCAACCAGCCGGGCGGCTTCTGGCTGGCCAAGGACGACCCTCGGGCGGCGGGCGAGGCGATCACCGGAAGCTGCCCGATCTCCGAGCTGATCGGTGCCGTCCTGCTCAGCAACGGAGCCAGCCGCATCGTGGACCAGTTCCAGCTCGCCGACTGGCCAGAGGTCATGGCCGTCATGGCGTCGAGCGGGCCCGCCGAAATCATCCGTCGTGTCCGGCAGGCGGAGGCGCGCCACGCGGTGGCGGCGGACGATGCGACGATCACACACTGCACCGACCTCGGCGAGACCTGACCCTCACCGGCGGAGCCTGGCCGTTGGTCAGGTCTGCTGGGCTGCGCGGGTGTGGGTGAGGTGGTAGAAGTCGGTGCCGGCCTCGATGATGTTGCCGCCGAAGGTGAGGCGCGGGGAACGCCACTGTCGATCAAACCCCCGCACGCAGGGTGCGGGGCGGGCTTGCGGCCGCCCGGGACGCCCTCACCACCGATCACCGAGCATGGCACGGGTTTCACCAATGGCGGCGGTCAAAGGCAACGAGACCCACGATGAGGCGTTACCGCCCCGTTTCCGCGAGCCCGCGCACTGTCACTCTCGTCACGCAGAGTCACTCTCCCCTGGTGGCGTCGCCCCGAGTACCGGGCCCTATCCGGGGTGGAGGGGCTCGGGGTTCTGGTCGAGTGGGCCGCCGAGCTTGTTGGGCGGTCCGCATGATTGTGGTTTGACCCGTTTCTCTCCGAACCGGGTCGCGGAGTCCGTGCTGGCGACGGCCCGGATCTGGTCCGAGGTCATCCCGTTCACGCCCCGCAGATCGGCGCCGCGCAGATCGGCCCCGGACAGGTTCGCTCCGGTCAGATCGGCTCCGGACAGTTCGGCAAGTCTCAGATTCGCCCTGCTCAGGTCTGCGCCGCGTAGCCGTGCGTAGGTGAGGCACGCCTCCGGCGCGTTCAGACTGCTCAGGTCCGCGTTCCACAACCCGGCCCACGTCAGATCGGCCCCTTGCAGGTCCGTACGGCTCAGCCGGATGCCCTTGAGCGCCGCGCGGGGGAAGCGGACCTGGGAGAAATCGGTGAGCGGGTCTCCCGGAACAGTCAGGCCGGCGGCGATGGTGAGGGCCGCGTGGACGTCTGGCGGCAGGTCTGCGATGGTCCGGACCACGGCGAGTTCGGCGATCGAAGCGGTGCACTGTGGCGCGGGCCGTGGCGTGCACAGGTCATGGTTGCGGACGAACGCCGCCAGCACGCTGCGTACGGTGAGGCGGTCCTTCGGGGAGTCGGCGGCGATCCGCTGCAAGGCATAGATCGCGCCGAACCGCACATCGGTCGCGGGTGAAGCGAGTTGTTCGACCGCTTTGGTGTACCGGTCGGTGATTTGTCCCTCGCGTGCGGTTCGCAGCTCCTCCTGCCCGTTCCGCAACGTCGCCGCGGTCATGATCAGGCTGCCGGCGGTGAAGAGGGCACCCAGCAGGATCCCTACGCTGTTGAACCACTGGTGGCGGTTCAGGCGTCGGCGTTCGCGCGCCTGGTCATCGCGCTGCCGTTGAGCCTCCAGTAGTTCCAGGCGCTTCTCGACCGACAGCCCGTCCAGTTCGTCCTGGGTCGGTGCCGCGATGCGGGGAGGTGACGCGCCGGTCGCCGCCGGACCCGGGGATGACCTGGCGGAGCCGACAGGGTCATGGGGTGCGTTCAATCAGATTCCTCCCGACCGTTCGCGTGTGTCGCCGGGTGTGACCGCCACCGCCCACTTGGAGGGCTTCTAAGCAAAGATGGTGCACCAGAGCTGATACGGCAGGGAATAGCCGGCTTCGACCGTGCCGATGAGCAGGGCACGGCCCGTACGCCGGAGAGCCGGGCCACCCGGCGAGACTGCTCCCGTCCGACGGCCTCACCCTGGAGGGGCACCTGCCGCATGTGATCGAGGTCGGGCACAGCGACTGCGACGACTCCACGGTGCTGCACGTGCCGGCGCTCGGACTGGACATCGCCGGCGACGTCGCCTACAACAACGTGCATCAGTATCTCGCCGACGGCGGCATCGACGCCTCGCTCCGCGCCATCGACACGGGTGCGCGCGCTGCGGCCGTCCGCCGTGGCCGCCGGTCACAAGGACGTCACCCGCACGGACGATCCGAGCATCCTCGACGAAACCACCGAATACCTGCGAACCGCCCGCCAGGTGCTCGCCGAGAACGCTCACACAGCGTCACGAGAGCCATGCCCAGACCGACGGGCATGGCTCTCATCGTCACCAACACTCCCATGCAGTTGATCAGCAAGTGGCTCTCGAACCGACCGACAGATGGCTCTCGGATCCACCTGTGATCACGACAGCGAGGGCGGCCCCCTCCGACCGTCCCCTCCACCTGAGCCCGACGGCCGGCCGACGCGGGAGCGGCCTCCGCTCACATCCCCAGCGGTGATTCGCCGGAGTCACGTCACTGCCAGCCGGTACACCACGAGGCGCTCGACCCCGCGGTCTTGCCGCATGCCCGGAAGACGAGGTTGGGATCTGAACTGGTGTAATGCGCCGGTGTGAAGTTCCTGGGGTCGCCGCCGCCGTCACCCGTGTAGGTGAAGGGGCCGCACTGGATCCAGCCATTTCCTCTGGTGCTGGAAACGTCCAGCCAGTATTGGTCGCCGTTGTTGAAGGCGCCGGCGAGCCGGGCCCAGCCGGCCTGCCGTCCGTTGATGTTCCCGAAGCGTAGTTCGGCTCGTGCGCGGCTGAAGCTCACCGAGGCGACCGTGTATGTGCTGGTGGCGTTGACCGGGTTCGGCCAGGACGAGCAGTTGGCGGGATCCGCCGAAGCGGCGCCCGGAAGGGCCAGTTGTACGGCGACAAGCCCGACGGCGGCCGTCAGACCGATGAGGCATTTCCTGAGCATGTCCATCTCCATGTGAAGTCGAGCCCCTGCCGGACACGGCCGTCGGCGCACAAGGCGGTGCCGGCGCCTTCGCCCTGTTCCGGCCCGAGCAGGAACACGCCCGCCGTGGTCGTCGGCGGGATGGTTCTTGCTCGTGCCGGGTGATCAATCGCGGTGTCCGACCGGATGGGGCGATGACTCACTATGTGCTGCCCCGCTTTGGATCCGATGTAGATCCGCTATGGACGGGGGCGAGGAAGAAGTCCGCGGGAATCAGCGGTAGCGCACCACGCCGGAGCTCATTCGGTGGCGCCTCGCTTCCGGCGGCGTAGGGGATCGCGGTCGGCGACGTGAGCGACTGCGACTGCCGACCGACTGCGTGATCTACTCCACCGCCTGCGACATCACCGACGCCGCCGCCGAAGGCCACCCGGTCCACCCCGACGACCCTGGCCCATTTTTCCAGTGTCTGGAAAGTTCTATGTAATGTATATTTTACGCATGGAGGAATCGCGCCGTGATCGCAAGAAGCGGCTGACCAGGCAGCGGATCATCGCCGCGGCGATGAGGCTGTTCGCCGAGCAGGGGTACGAGCAGACCACGGTGGCGCAGATCGCCGTGGCGGCGGACGTCGACCCCAAGACGTTCTTCAACTACTTCCGCGCCAAGGACGAGGCCGTGTTCGCCGACGCCGAGCACATCTTCGGCCTGCTGCTCGGCACCCTGGCAGCGCCGCGGCCGCAGGAGGGGCCGGGCGAGCTGCTGGTCAGGGCGGTGCAGGAGTACGCCGCCCGGCGCCGCCCCGAGGTACCCCGTAAGGAGCCCGAGGAGCTGTCTGCGGGGGTCCGCCTGATGATGACGACGCCGGCGCTGCAGGCCAAGGGGTTGTACCTGATGCTGAACCTGCAGCGCAGGATGGCCGGCGAACTGCTGAAGGCGTTCCCGGACCAGTTGGATCCGATCACCGCCGCCGCGATGACCGGCGCCCTGATCGGCGCCGTCCAGCAGGCGAGCCTGGCGAGCGTCGAGCTCGACCGGTCACAGGACGAACTGTGGCGGGCCGCGCGGCACGGCCTCGACGTCGCCGCGCGCGGCCTGCTCTCGATCCACGCGGACGCTTCAGAAGGGAACGACCCGTCATGACAGAGAACGAACGGAGCCTCGCCCGCGACGCGCGGCGGGCGCTGCGCGAGGGCGCCGAGGGGATCGCGCGGCGGCAGCGCGCCCGCCTGGCAGAGGCAGTGGCCTATGCCCGCGACCACTCGCCCTACTACCGCGAGCTGTACCGGGCGCTGCCCGACGAGATCGACGACCCGGCGCGGCTCCCGGTCACCGACAAGAAGGCGCTCATGGCGCGCTTCGACGACTGGGTCACCGACCGGGACGTGACGCTGGCCAAGGCCCGGGAGTTCGTCGCCGACCCCGCCCTCGTGGGCGAGCGCTTCCAGGGGCGGTACCTCGTGGCCACCACGTCCGGCACCAGCGGGCTGCGCGGCATCTTCCTGCAGGACGAACGGAGCGTGGCCGTGGGCAACGCGGTCGGGCAGCGCGCGCGAGCCGGGCTGGGGTTAGGCGCCCTCGTGCGCCTCATGCGCGGCGCCGGCCGCACCGCCATCGTCTCCGCGCCGGCCGGCCATTTCTCCACCGTCGCCGGGGCCGCACGGTTCCGGCGCGACCACCCGCGGCTGGGCTGGATGCTGCGGGAGTTCTCCATCCACAAGCCGCTGCCGGAACTGGCCGTCGGGCTGAACCGATACAACCCCGGCTCGCTCGCCGGCTTCTCCGGCATGCTCGGGCTGCTTGCCGGCGAGCAGGAGGCCGGTCGCCTTCGCATCCACCCGGGGATGGTCATCGCCGGCGGCGAGGCGCTCACCGCGGAGAACCGCGCCCGGATCGCCGCCGCGTTCCAAGCCGAGGTCCGCTCCGCCTACGCCGCCACCGAGTGCGGCTTCCTCGCCTACGGCTGCGCGCACAACTGGCTGCACGTCAACACCGACTGGGCGGTGCTGGAGCCGGTCGACGCCGACCACCGGCCCATCCCGCCGGGTCAGCCGTCGCACACCGTCCTGCTGAGCAACCTCGCCAACCGGGTCCAGCCGATCCTCCGCTACGACCTGGGCGACAACGTCCTGGTGCGGCCCGACGCCTGCCCGTGCGGCAGTCCGCTGCCCGCCGTCCAGGTGCAGGGCCGCGCGGCGGAGATGCTCGCGTTCCCCGCCGGTGACGGCGGACACGTCAACATCTCCCCCATGGCGTTCGGCACGCTGCTGGACCGCGTCCCCGGCATCGCACAGTTCCAGGTCGTGCAGAGCGCGCCGGCCACGTTGCGGGTGCGGCTGAAGCAGGCGGACGGCGCCGACCCCGATCACGTGTGGCGGACCGTGCGCGAGGAGATCTCGCGCCTGCTGGCCGAACACAGGGCCGAGCACGTCACGTTGGAACGAGCCGAGGAGCCGCCGGAGCAGTCGGCCGGCGGCAAGTTCCGCAGGGTCATCCCCCTGGCCCGCTGATCCCCTGGCCCGCTGCCTGCGGCGCGGGCCGGCCTCACCCCCGAACCGCGCTCACCGTAGCGGCGATCCAACGTACCCGCCCGTAAGCGGCTGTTTCGATTCTTGTGCCGCCGGAGGTTCGCCGATCGTGGAGCTTGCTCCACTTGGGCGTCTCAGCCATCCCTCAACCAGGTGGCAGCCAATGGCCGACTGGCAAGCATCGGCCAGATGGATGCCACCGCACCTCCTCTGCGCGGCCGACGGACTGATCGTGATGGACATGGACGAGCTGCTCGCCGAACGCTGCGCCAAGCTGGCCGGCCTACGACAGGATGTGGCAGCGCATCTGACCATGGGGCGTCGGGCTGGTCATCCCGTGCTGCCGCTGTGTCCTGTCCCCGATGCCAACGAGGTTTCCGCGTTCGCGAGAGGGGACAGTCCGCTCCAGTGGGCACTGCTGGACTGCCCTGATGATGAGCGGAAGCGTCGGCTGGGACGAGTAAGTCTTGAGTCGTCTAGACCCTGCCCGTTGGCGAAGTCCCTCATCCCGGCGAAGCTCGGGAGCGCTCCCGGCTGGACGGAGGGCGGCCCTCTGCCGGTAACCCTCACCCGTACGCCGTGCACTTCGACGGCGGCATCCGCTTCCGGCCCAAGTGAGGGCCTGCCACCGCTCACCCAGTTCGGGCCGCTCATCCAGCACGCAACGCCACGTCACGGGATCAGCGTAGAGAGATCGGCCATCTGGCGGCGAAAGGGTTTTTGCTGGAAAACGATCACCTGACAGTCTTCTACGCTGCCCTAGTGCACCCATGCATCGTGCCCTTGGGGCAACTCGGATGAGGCGATCGCCCCCCGTCCCTCTTCCATCCTCCAGACCTTCACCACACCCTCAGCCATGACGGCATACTGGCACGCCGCCGCCGGGAAGCGATCTTCGCCGACGGCGGGCCGTGGTCATGGGGCGAGCTCGTCGGGGTGACGTTCTCGGTGCGGATGGGCGTCCGCGAGGTCGGTGGCGGCGGCCTGGTTCGTCGGCGGGCCGTGCATCCACGATCGTCAGGACAGGCCGTCGGCGTAGGTGGAGCCGGGGGCGGGTGGCCATCCTGGAGGCGGGACGTGCACCCTCGGCTTCCACATTTCCGGGCTTATTCCCCGAGATGGAGGTCGTGCTCTCCTGTTGACTTCAAGGCCTCTGCCGTCAGGTGATAGATGTCCCGATGCCGATAAATGAGTTCGCCGCCTTCTATGTTGCAGGCGATTTCAAAGGGCTCGTCGGGCCAACGCTCCGCGTCTTTCCCCATCGCCTCGTCAACTTCAAGAAACCATGTGATGCCCGCGATCGGCATCCCGGAGGGGAAGGGGAAAGGAATTCGATCGCCATTGACATGCATGATCTCATAAATGGCACTGCTCAAGTCAGGCACAGCGTCATTCACTTGTTCCAGGCTCGCGTCAGGCTCTATCTGCCGATAAGACCTGCGCCCCTCTTCGATAAGTTGACCGAAATCTTCGATATGGTAATCGATGCGGGACAGGATGGAGACCGTTCCTCCGCCCCCGCTGTCGAGGCCCTCCGGCTCTCCCGCGTCAGCCTCTTCGATGGAGGCGAGCAGGTCTTCTCCAGTCAGAGCAGAGTATTCGGCAAAATATCTGCGCATCGCTCGGATGAGCGCCTCTCTCGATGACACATCGGCCGGCGAATCCGAGGCGTCATCGAGCGAAATCGCTTCGTCGAGATGCTCGCTGATCGTCGAGGCGAGCGTCCGGGCGGCGGCGCTGAACGATTCACTGCTGAAACACTTCGGATCACGCATGACGTAATTCACCAGCTCTTCTCTTGCGCGGATGCTGTCTCTGGCTTGTTCCGGAGGCGAACTCAGCTCGCTTTTCTCACGGAACAGTTGAAGAAAAAGCGACCTAGCTTGTCGGAGGCGTGACACCGGCGGCGGCGTGGGCGCGGGCGGTGTCCTCGTCCCCGAGGCGGCGGGCCAGCTCGGCCAGCACGAGATGGGTGGAACCCCAGCAGGCGGTGCCCATGCCGGCCACCACCAACAGGTCCGCGTACGGAAGCAGCCGGTCGTAGAGCGCACGCGGATCGGGCACGCCCAGGCGGGCGGCGACCAGGCCCCAGACGGGCACGAGGAAGTCGGCCACCCAGTCGTCGGGGACGTCGGTCCCCCAGCGCGCCACCAGCTCGTGCGCCAGCTCGAGGCGGCCGGACTCGACGGCGGCGAGCACGGCGACGGGCCGGAGCGGCACGAACCGCGGCTCTTCCGCGGCGGCCACCAGCTCCTCCAGGACCTCGGCCACCCGTCCCTGGCCGCGCCGGCAGGTGAACGTGGTCACCAGCCGATGGAACCGGCGGCCCCACACGGTCGGGGCGAACCGCATGTCGCCGTACCGGGCGAGCAGGTCCTCGGCCTCCTCCCACCGGCCGTCGAGGGTGGCACGGGGGGTCTGGGCGATGCGCACCATCGACTCCAGCTCCGGGCTCGGCGACCTGGCCAGCAGCGCCTCGCAGCGGGCCAGCTCGCGGTCCCAGCCGGGCAGGTCGCCGTCGCGCAGCAGGCAGGACATGAGGGAGACCCGCGCCAGCACCTCGCCGCTCACCGGCAGGCCGGGCAGACCGGCCAGCTCCTCGGCCATCGCGCGCCGCGCGGCGTTGCGTCCGGGGCGGAACGCGGCGAGCAGGTAGTTGTTCATCGTGCGGGCCAGGAGCGGCATGTCGCCCGTCCGTCTGGCCAGGGCGACCGCCTCGGTGGCGTGGCGTTCGCCCTCGGCGCCGCGGGGACCGTAGTGCAGCTCAAGGGCGAGGGTGCCCAGAAGGCCGGCGCGGTCGGCGTCCGGCAGCGGGCCGTCGAGCAGCTCTTCGATGACGGCGACCAGGTCGGAGTCGACGACGCCGTACGGGCGCCAGTTCCACAGGGCCGGGCCGCCGATGGCGGTGACCGCGGAGATGAGCGCCTCCCGGTCGCCGACGGCTCTCGCCAGGCCGATCGCCTCCGCCCAGTCGTGGTGCGCGTCCTGGGGCCGACCGGCGGCGCGGTGGGCGTGGCCGAGCTCGGTGAGCAGGCGGGCGCGTTCGGCGTCGCGGCCGGGTTCGAGCGCCGACAGGGCCAGCGTCCAGAAACCGGCCGCCTCGGTGTGGGCGAGCTGCGCGCCGGCGTGCCGGGCGGCGCGGGAGGCGTACCTGAGGGTCCTGCCCGTGACGTCCAGGCGGCCCGCCTGGGAGAAGTGGTGGGCGAGCGTGGCCGACCGCGACTCGGGCAGGACGCCTTCCAGCGCCTCGCCCGTACGCAGGTGCAGGCGCGAACGGTCGAGCTTGCCGAGCCCGGCGTACAGGGCCTCCTGGACGAGGGCGTGCGAGAAGCGGTAGTCGGGGCCGGCGGGCGGCTCGACCAGCAGGCCGGTGGCGACGGCGGGCTCCAGAGCGGCCATCACCTGCTCGGCGGTGCTGCCGGTGACGCTTTCCAGCAGGCCGGCGTCCACGTCACGGCCGGCCACGGCGGCGGCGGCGAGCAGGACACCGGTCTCCTTGGGCAGGCGCGCGACGCGCCGCTCGATCACGTCGCGGGCGCCGCTGGGGACCGTACGCTCGCCGCGCGGCAGGCGCAACACCTCGCCCAGGTAGAAGGGGTTGCCGCCGGTCCTGTCGAGCAGGTCGCCGACCAGGCCCGGCTCGTCGGTGACCTGCTTGGCCCGCAGGAAGGCGGCCACGTCGCCGGAGGTGAACGGCGGCAGCTCCAGGCGCTCGCCCGACCGCGTCAGCGCCGCCAGCGTCCCGCGCAGCTCATCGGGGTGGTCGCCGGGCTCGGGACGGCAGGTGACCAGTACGAGCAGCGGACGCCGCAACGCGGACTCGGCGACGAACTCCAACAGCCGCAGCGAGGACACATCGGCCCAGTGGAGGTCTTCGAAGACGACGGTCAGCGGCGCCGGCGGCCGGGCCAGGACGTCCAGGACCTGCTCGTACAGGCCGAACAGATCCTGATCGGGGTCACGGGTGCGGCCGGACAGCAACCCGGTGGCATCACCCGCCTCGCGCAGGATCTGCGTCCAGGGCCAGAAGGCCGAGGCGGCGCGATCGGCGCAACGCCCCCACGCGACTCGGAACCCACGCGCGGCGGCCAGGTCGGCGGCGGCCCGGACGAACCGGGTCTTGCCGATGCCCGCCTCCCCCATGACCAGCACGGCCCCGCCGTCGCCGCGCCGCGCCGCGCCCAGCCGCCGCGCCACCAGCTCCAGCTCGGCCGAGCGGGCGATGAGCAGCTCGCCCTCCGGTTCGGGGGCGGCCGGGACGAACGGCGCCACCGGCTCGGGCACCGGCGGACGCAGCTCGGGCGCCTGGTCGAACACCGCGCGTTCCAGCTCCCGCAGATCGGGGCCGGGACTCAGCCCGAGGTCGGCCGACAACCGCTCACGCACCCGGCGCAACGCGGCCAGCGCGTCGGCCTGCCGTCCGGCCCGGTAGAGCGCGCGCACGAGCAGCGACCAGGCCCGCTCCCGGTACGGCTCCGCCCCGACCAGCGCCTCCAGCCCGGGGATCAAGGGCGCGTCCTCCCCCAGAGCCAGGCGGGCGTCGAAACGGTCCTCCAGAGCGGTCACGCGTATCTCGGCGAGCCGCGCGGCGACCGACTGGGCGAACTCCTGACCGGCGAACTCCCCCAGCGGTTCGCCCCGCCACAGCCCGAGCGCCCGGTCGAGCAACTCGACGGCCCGGCCGGGCGCGCCACCCGCCAGCGCCGTGCGGCCCTCACCGGCCCAGGCGGCGAAACGCCACAGGTCCACCTGACCGGGCGCGACGGCGAGCAGATAGCCCGGCTCACGGGTGAGCAGGACCCGCGGCGGGGTACGCGGCGGCCGGCCGGGCTCCAGCACCCGGCGCAGGTGGGCGATGTACGCCTGAAGAGTACGGGTCGCCCCGGCGGGCGGCTCCCCCGCCCACAGCTCGTCGATGAGCCGGTCGAGCGACACCACCCGGCCAGGCTCCAGGGCCAGCATCGTGACCAGGGCACGCTGCTTACGCGTACCGAGATCCAGCGCACCCTGCTCGCCGGTGACCTCAAGCGGCCCGAACAGCCGAAACTCCAACCCTGCCATGTCCGTCCCCACCCTACGGCACCTCAACTCGATCCCAGCTCGACCCCAGCCCCCGCCCGGCAAAGTGGAGCCATCGACCAGGAAACAGCTGCGAAAGGCATGAACATGAACATCGGGGACGAACTGCGCGGAGTGGTCCGCGGCACGGTGCTCGCAGCCGGCGACGAAGGGTTCGAGCAGGCCAGGCCCCCCTGGAACCTGGCGATCGACCAGCCCGTGCAGGCCGTGGTCGAAGCCGCCGACGCCGAGGACGTGGCCGCGCTCGTCCGGCACGCCCACCTGGCAGGGCTGACCATCACCACCCAGCCGAGCGGCCACGGAGCCACCGGCGACACCGGCGAGGCGATCCTGCTGCGCACCACCCGCCTCGACCACCTGCACGTGAACCCCGCCGAACGCGTCGCCCGCGCAGGGGCCGGCGTGAAATGGGGCCGCGTCCAGGAGGCCGCGAGCGAGCACGGGCTGACCGGACTCGCCGGCAGCAGCCCGGCGGTGACCGTCACCGGCTACACCCTGGGCGGCGGCCTGAGCTGGTTCGGCCGCGCACACGGCTGGGCGGCCGGCAGCGTACGCGCCCTCGACATCGTGGACGCCACAGGCACGCGCGCCCGGATCACCGCCGACAACGACCCCGAACTGTTCTGGGCCCTGCGCGGCGGCGGCGGCGACTTCGCCATCGTCACCGCGATCGAGTTCGACCTGCACCCGGCCCCCGACCTCTACGGCGGCCGCATGTTGTGGCCCGCCGCGATGGCGCCCGCCGTCCTGGAGGTCTATCGGGAGATCACCGCCACCGCACCCGACGAGCTGACCCTCTGGTACGACCTGCTGCAGTTCCCCGGCGCCGCCCCGCTGGTGGCCGTGGACGCCACCTACCTCGGCGCGGGCGGCGACGCCGAGACGCTGATGCGGCCGCTGGAGAAGGTCGCGGGGCGGCTGTCCGACTCCCGTGCCGTGCTGCCGGTCGCCGGACTGGGCGGCATCACCGCCGAACCCACCGACCCCGGCCCCGGCATGTCCCGCGCCGAGCTCCTGACCGGGCTGACCGACGAAGTGGCCGCGGCACTGCTGGAGCAGCCCATCGCCCCGCTCCTCAGCGTCCAGCTCCGGCACCTGGGCGGCGCGCTGGCCCGGCCCTCCGGCCTCCCTGCCGGGCACCTGGCGGAGCCGTACGCGCTGTACCTGTTCGGCATCCCCGGGCAGGACGGGGGCGCCGCCGTGCGCGAGCGCATGGACCGGCTGACGAGGGCGCTGGTGCCCTGCACGTCGGGGCGCAAACCGTTCACCTTCCTCGCGCCGGGCGAGCGTGCCGCCGCCGCCTTCGCCCCGGACGACCTGGCCCGCCTCCGGGACGTCAAGCGGTCCCGCGACCCCCGCGGCACCTTCCGCAGCAACTTTCCCGTCCTCGCCTGACGACCACCGGGGAGCCGCCGGGAGGAGAGCACGTCAGCGGCGTCGTCCCCGTCCCGCCCGGCGGCGTGTTCAGCGGCCTGCGGCTCAGCGGGGTCCGGGCGCCGCGGGCTGTTCCGGGCGGCGTCCCCATGCCGAGATCAGCGGCGCGAGGGTGAGGTCGAGCTCGCCGGCCTCGACGGCGGCCAGGTGTGCGTCGATCTCGGCGTCGTCGGCCAGACCGGCGGCGAGCAACTCGGCGCGGACCATGCGCACCGTCGTGGCCTCCAGCCGGTCGCAGGCCACCCCGCCGACCGGGAAGCAGCCGGCCGCCGCGACGTCGACCAGGCCGGCCGCGCGCAGCGCCCGCGGCAGCGTACGGCCGAAGCGCAGATCGGCGCCGCGGCGGGTCATCAACTCCCGGACGGCGCGCCGCAGCCGGTTGGCGCGCTGCTGTGCCGGGCCGGCCTCGTCGAGGCAGGCCAGCGGCTGCAGCTCGGTGTCGGCGTCCTCGATCAACAGCCAGCCACCGGGGCGCAGCGCCGCCACCATCGTGGCCAGCGCCCGGGCACGGTCGGGCAGGTGGACCAGCACGAGCCGGGCGTGTACCAGGTCGAACGTGCCCGGCTGCGGCGGCGGGTCCCCGACGACGTCGTGCCGCAGCACCTCGTACCCGCCGTGCGGGTCCAGCCAGGCCGGATCGATGTCCGTGGCCAGCACGTGACCGGTCGGCCCGACGGCCGTGGCGAGTGCCTCGGGAATGCTGGGGCCGCCGGCGCCGACTTCCCAGCAACGCCGGCCCGCCTTCACCCCGAGCCGGTCGAAGTGCCCCAGCGTGACACCGTCGAACAGCTCGGCCAGCCAGGTGAACCGCTCGCCCGCCTCCGCCCGGGCGTTGTCGAGCAGGTAGCGGTGATCCGGGGCGGAGCCGGGGCCGGCGAAGGGCTGCGATGCACTCATGCGTACATCTTCACGATCTTCCGCGTGCCGTGTCAGCACGACATCGGCTGAAATCAGGCACGACGCCGTGGGTTCGCTACCTCGCTGCGTTCGTCGCGTACGCGGTCAGTCGCCGTACCGCGAGTTCGGCCGGCAGCCGTGCGCCGTCGTCCAGCACCACGTCGTCGAACTCCGCGCGTGGCGAGTGGTTCTCCTCCGCCTCGTCCCGGCTCAGACGCGCCGGGCGGGCGCCCAGGAACACGAAGGCCCCGGGCACCCGCGCCAGCACGCGGGAGAAGTCCTCGGAGGCGGGATGCGGGTGGAGCATCGCGGCCAGCCGTTGCGCGCCCCACAGCTGTTCGATCGTGTCGCTCGCGAAGGCGGTCTCCGCGGGGTCGGTGACGGTGACCGGCAGCTCGGCGTCGTAGTCGATCTCCGCTGTGGTGCCGTGCGCCGCCGCTATTCCTGTGACGAGCTCGCACAGAAGGCGGCGGGCGGACACGCGACTGCGTTCGGCGTAGCTGCGGATCGTGGCCTCGAAGAAGGCCGAGGCGGGGATGGCGGTGCCGCGGCACGGCGCCGTGGCCGCCCTTGCCGTACACGGTGACGCGCATCCGCGCCGTGCCCGACAGCACGGTTCCGGAACGGGTGGCGAACACGCCGGCCCGCCGTACGGACTGAACGTGCAGCGCGTACGCCGCGAGCGGCGGAGCGCCGGCCGCATCGAGCACCCCCTCGGAGATCATCGCGGCGGCTCCGTCGTGCCTCTTTTCACCCGGCTGGAAATGAGGATCACCTCGTGGGCGCGCTGACGCTGGCGTTCCTCGGCCGGTACGTCGAGGGCAGAGCCTCCGGGGCGCTGCCGCTCGGAGACGGGAGCCGAACTCCTCGACGTCTCGCACGTGCGCGCATGGACCAGACGGGAGACGCCCTGACGCGCGTCTCCCGTGTGCGCCCGCGGTGGTGCGGTTGATCGCGGCGACGGCCTCCGAGGTGTGGTGTCGGGGCTGTCCAGGCCCAGGAGGGTCATGGCCGCTCCCCGGCCCGGTCCACGACGCCGATCGCGACGCGGGTGGAGATCGACCAGGTTGTTCCCTTCTCGATGCTCCACTCCAGATGAGGAGGAACGGGGACCTGCTTGCCGTCCTTGAAGGTGAACATCAGGACGCCGTTCGGCTTGGGATAACGCTCCTCATGGTCGACGATCGCCGTCTCCCGCCGCGCCCGGTAGGCGTAGGTCACGGGGTCCAGGAGGATTTCGACCTTGCGCCAGCCTTCGGCGACTTGAGAGACCGACAGCGCCGGGCGTCCCTCGGTGTCGGTCGCCGTCTCGTCCACCGTCACTCCGGGCAGCTTGGCTATCGCTTGGAAGATCGCGGCCTCGTGCTCCGGTGAGACGAGGTTCTGGCTGAGGGTCACGGCGAAGCGCAGGAAGATCCACTCGTCGCCGGCAGGGACCTGCCTCTGGTAGAGCTCACGGTATTTGGCCAGGAGCGCGTCAGGGTCGGTCGGCAGCGAGGCCAGCAACGCGTAGGTGTTCTCCGGCTCCCTCTCACCGGGATCGGAGGTCTGCAGCTTGCCGTTCACCAGATAGCCCACCCGCTTGCCGTCGGCCCGGGTCCAGAACGGTTCGAGCGTCTCCGGCAGCGGTGTCCGCGGGGTGAGCCGTTCGCCCTGGTCGATCCCCTTGTCCCAGCCCACGTCACGGTTCTCGGTGTAGATCCACTGGTCGCCGCGGGGCGGCACGAACTCCTTCTCCTGTACGGCCGCCGCGATCCTGGTCAGCACCACCTGAGCGTTGGCGGCGGGCAGCGTGCGCTCTCCCTGGACCACGCTCACCCCGGTCGTGATGGTCACGGCGGCGGCGGCCACCGCCAGCGCCCGGATCGCCCATCCGCGCTTGGAGCGTGGACGGCCGGCGCGGGCCAGGAGAGCCGCCCGCGCTGCGGCTTGGACGTCGGGGGCCGGCGGCGCCGGGCGCGCCCAGTCCTCGCGCAGCCTCTCGAGGTCGTTCATGATCCGTCCCTTTCCAGTGCGGCTTGGATTCTTCTGCGCGCCCGGTGCAGTCGTGAGCGGGCCGTTCCGGCCGGGATGCCGAGCGCGCTGCCCGCTTCCTCCGAGGTCAGCTCCGCCCAGGCGACCAGGAGCAGCACGTCCCGATCGCGATCGGCGATCTCGGCGAGCGCCTCGGCCAGCCGGGACGTGCGGGCTCCCGCGTCCACGGCCCCGGCGACCTGGTCGGCGTGGTCCTCCACGGGGCTGTCGGCGCCCGCCTTGGCCAGGGCCCGGTACTGGCGTACTTCGGCACGATGATGGCGGGCGATGAGGTTGGAGGCGATGCCGTACAACCAGGGCCGCGCGTCGGCGCGGGAGACGTCGTAACCTGCCCGTTTGTCGAAGGCGATGAGGAACGTCTCCGCGGCGACGTCGTCGGCCAGGCCCGCGCCTAACCTGCGCGCGGCATAGCCGTGGATCTCGGGGTAGTAGCGGTCAAATATGGCGGCGAAGCGCTCCGGCTCCCGCCTGGACTGTTCGATGATCACGGCGTCCGCTGCTTGGGCCGGCAGCGCGCGTGACATCGAGGTCACCTCTCGATCCCTGGGTTCACACCGGTTCTTCACCGATCACGGGACAAGTGTTCACGACGTCCACTCACCACAGCCTGCGGGGAGCCGGAACTCATCGGCAGGGGCCGAGCCACCCCTGGGGGCCACGCCGCGGCCGGTGTGGTGGGCGCCGTTCAGGCGTCGAGTGCGGCCAGGGCCCGGCGGGTGACGTCGGCCGGGGCCGCGGCGATGACGTCGCTGAGCGCGTCCATGGAGGTCTGGAGGTCGCTGATGGCCTGGGCGATGCGGTCGCGCTCCCGGTGGAGGTCGGCGAGCAGGTCCGCGCAGGTGGGGACGAGGCGGTCGCCGGTGTCCCGCAGGCACGGCAGGACCGTGGTGATGGTCGAGGTGTTCAGGCCGGCGGCCAGCAGGCTGCGGATGCGGCGGACGACGGCGACGTCCTCCTCGACGTATTCCCGGTAGCCGCTGGGGCGCCGCTGGGGGTGGAGCAGACCTTGTTCACCGTAGTAGCGCAGCAGGTGTACGGCCACGCCGGTCCGCCGGGACAGCTCACCGATGCGCACAACGACACCCCGCTCGCCTTGACTCTCATACCGATGTGAGACTTTAGCGTCTACGGCATGAAGATGGACAAGGGTTTCGCGACGCTCGTGGCATTGTGCTCAAGCGTCTTCGTCGTGGGCACCTCGGAGTACCTGATCGCCGGGTTGCTGCCCCAGGTCGGAGCTGATCTTGATGTCTCCGTGGGCACCGCCGGTCAGGCGGTGACCGCATATGCGCTCGGAGTGGTGGCCGGAGGGCCGCTCATGGCCCTGCTGACCTCGCGGCTGCCGCGCAAGGGGCTCGCCGTCGGCCTGATGCTGCTGTTCGCGGTGGGCAGCGCGATCAGCGCGGTGGCGCCGTCGTTCGGCCTGCTCCTGGTGGGCCGCGTGGTGTCCTCGCTCAGCCACGCCGCCTTCCTGGCTCTGGCGCTGGTGACGGCGACCCGGGTGGTCCCGGCCGAGCGGACGGGCTCGGCCATCGCCACCGTGGCCTCCGGCTTCACCGTGGCCACGCTGCTCGGGGTGCCCCTGGGGGCACTGCTCGGGGAGGGCGCCGGTTGGCGGGCTCCCTTCGCCGTACTGACCGTTCTGTCCCTGGTGGGCACCATGCTTCTGGCCGCCGTCCTGCCCCGGCAGGAGGCGCCGTCCACGCGACTGCGTGACGAGGTACGCGTGGTGACGCGCCGGCCGGTCATGCTCGCCATCGCCACCACCGCGGTGGGCTTCTCCGGGGTCGCCACGGTGTTCACCTACATCGCCCCGCTGCTGATCCGCGTCTCCGGCTTCTCCGCCGCGGCGGTCTCCGGCCTGCTGCTCGCCTACGGCGCGGGCAGTTTCATCGGCAACCTCACTGCCGGGAGGCTGACCGACAGGTCGATGAGCGCGACCGTACGCGGGGTCTTCGGCGGGTTGGCGGGGACGCTCCTGCTCGTCCCGTTCGCCGTGGTGTGGCAGCCCACCGCCGTGGCCGCGGTCCTGGTGCTCGGCCTGCTCGCCACCGCGACCATCGCCCCGCTGCAGGGACTGATCCTGCACCACGCGGGCGCCGCCCCGAACCTGGCGGTCTCCGCCAACGTCGGCGCCTTCAACCTCGGGGCCGCGGCCGGCTCGGTCATCGGCGGCGCGATCGTCGCCGCGGGCGCCCTGCGGTGGACCGGCCTGGCGGGCGCAGTACTGAGCCTGATCGGCCTGGCCCTCACCTGTCTCGTCCTCCCCCGGACACGGACGTCGCCGAAGGACGCCGAAACCCCGATCGCCGGCCGTACCACGGCGACCGTGCGCATTCGCACCCGGCTCAGGGGCGTTCGGTGAGCAGTTCGCGGCATCCGTGGGGTTTGCAGTCTTGGTGCCATGTATCCCGGTTCTGCACTTGGCGAGTTCCTGCGGTCCCGACGGGCCCGGCTGCGGCCCCGGCCTGGAGCAGGGGCAGAGCCCCAACGTCTCGGACGACGTCCTGGACGCCGTGGCCCGCGTCCTGCGGCTGGACGACGACGAGCTGGCCCACCTGCACCGGCTGGCCAGGGCCGCTCGGGCCGGGGCGAAGGCCAGGCCCGAGCAGCTGCGTCCCGGCATCAGGCTGATGGTCGACGCCTCCACCGACAGGCCCGCGACGACATCGCCTGCCTGGAGGGCTCCCTGAGCCGGTTCCCCACCGACGAAGGGCTGAACGCGCTGGTCGACGAGCTGCTGGCGCTCAGCCCGGAGTTCCGTGCGATGTGGACCGAGCACCCGGTGAGCAACTGTCCTCCATCTCGCGCGACTAGCGGCATCCGGATGTGGGGGTCATGACCCTCACCGCCGAGCTGCTGCGCACGCCCGACGACGAAGGGCAGGGCGTGACGGTCTTCCAGGCCGAGGCGGGTTCGCCGTCGGAGGAACGGCTGCGGCGGCCGGCCGAGCTGGCCGCCGCCGTCTCACCGTAGAGCCTCAGGGGCGGGTCACGCGGCCGGGGCGGGGCGGCGCAGGAGGGCGCCGCCGACGAAGGTGGGCATCTGGGCGAGGCTTCCCGCCACCCCCTGGTCGGTCTCCCCCAGACCGGACGTGATGGTCGTGACGGCGGCCACCACCGTCAGGACGTGCCCGAACCCCATGGCGGCCGACGTCGCCAGCAGCAGGACCAGGCCGCCCTGGGCCGGCAGGAACACCATGGCGGCGGTGCCGGCGGCCTGCACGGTCAGGCCGGTGACGACGGTCGCCGCCGTCCCCCGGGCGCTGATCATCCTGGCCGCGAAACTGCCCGCGACCAGGGCCGCGCCGCCGCACATCCCGAAGGTTACCAGCCCGACCGTCATGCCCCACTTGACCGTCCTGCGGCGCAGCAGCCGCAGCGGTACGAGCGGGGAGCATCGTCCAGCGCCAGTTCAGGCCGCTGGTGATGAGGCCGCCGCCGATCGTCCCGATGACGAAGCCCAGTGACAGCAGGGCGCCGTTGACGCCCAGCGCCCTGGTGCGCTGCGGCCCTTCCGGGGACGTGCCGGTCATCAGCGCCAGCGCGGTCGGGCCGATCATGGCCGCCGCCACGCCCTGTCCCGCGCGCGCCGCCACCCCGATGACGAACAACCGGCGCCTGCCCACCATGTCGGACGCTCGTCCGAACAGCGGCATCAACAGCCGCGGCGTCGGGTCAGGGGCGGTCGCGTCCCGGGCCGTCGTGTCATGAGTTTCCGTCGTCATGCGGCCAGAGTGCGGCCGGCCACGAAGATCAACCAGAGCCCTGCTGAAGGTACATCTGTCAGGTGCAGGACGAGCGGCCGCGATCCGCTAAGGACGGCGCAGAGTCACAGAACCGGAGAGCTGGGTGAGCAGCTCCAATTGATCGAAATAGAGGCGCAAACTCGTGATGAGTTCGTCTTCCACCGTGCAGACATAACAGCATCGCAAACGAACAGGGCGACCCGTCGCGGTAAGCACCTGGCCGTCGGGCATGGTGTACGGCCCTCGGTGGGTGCCCACCATGAGAAGCTCGTCGACGGTTGTGGCCTCACCTTCGGAGGACTCCGTGATCACGGCCCGGACGTCGGGGAATGCCGCCCAGAACTCCTCCAGATAGGAGGCCAGCTCGCTGTGTCCCTGAGATACGCCTTCGGGGCTGATGGACACCCCGGTCGGGCTGAAAGTGCGAAGCAGCGCCTGCATATCGTGAGCGTTGAACGCGTCCGTATAGCGGTCGCGCACCTCGCGGGCAACATTCATGGCACCGGCCCCTCCCAATCGCTCGATGCCCACCCTGGCTGCCGATATGCGGTCGAATTACCAACGCATGCTAGATCCGTGGTCCTGACTGCCTTGGCACGGAGCGGGGTGGCGGTGAACCCGGGACGGGGCGCACCCGGCCGGTGACCCGGGGGCCATCGTTCGCATATTGACGCGAACGTGAGGAAAGGATACGTTCCGGTAGATTTCACGGTTGTCCAAGGGAAATCCGGTGAGATGCCGGTGCGGACGCGCCACTGTATCCGGGACGTAGATCCCGGGAGCCAGGTCGCTTGGCAGCCGTGACCTCGTGACATGGGACGCGTGACCCCTGAGGAGGCTTGACATGAGTGGGTTGTCCACCCCTTCGACGATTCCCTTTCCGCGCCTGCGCCCTTGGCTGCTGCTGGCCGTGCCCGTGCTGCTGCTGGTGGCCTACCTGGTTCTGATGGACAACGGCGCCATCTCCCAGACCGGCACCTTCCTGCACGAGCTGATGCACGACGGGCGCCACCTGCTCGGCGTGCCCTGCCACTGAGGGCCGGGCATGGTACGCACCTTCCTGGCCAGAGGTCTGCTCATCGGACTCCTGGCCGGACTGATCGCGGGCGCCTTCGCCTTCGCCTTCGGTGAACCTCGCGTGGACCACGCGATCGCCCTGGAGGAGGCCGCCGCCCAGGCCGAGGGACCCGAGCACGGCCACGCCGAGACAGCCGAGACAGCCGGGCACAGCCACGGCGAGGAGGCCGCGGTCGGCAGGCCCGTGCAGAAGGCGGGGCTGTTCCTGGCCACCGGGCTCTACGGGCTCGCCGTGGGCGGGGTGTTCGCCCTGGTGTTCGCCGGGCTGCGCGGGCGGGTCGGCCCGCGTTCCGACGGGCGGCTGGCAGTGGCCGCGGCCCCGCGTTCCGACGGGCGGCTGGCAGTGGCCGCGGCCGGTACGGCGTTCGCCGCGATCATCCTCGTGCCTTTCGTGAAATATCCGGCCAACCCGCCTGCGGTGGGTGATCCGGACACCATCGACAGCCGCACGCTGCTCTACGTGGTGATGATCCTCGTCGGGCTGGCGGCGACGGCGATCGCGGTGGCGACGGCCCGCCGGGTCGACGGCGACCCGTGGGCGCGCTGGACGGCGGCGGCGGTCGCGTTCCTCGTGCCCGTCGTCGCCGCGTGGTGGTTGCTGCCGGCGGTCGACGAGGTGCCCGAGGGCTTCCCCGCCACGCTGCTGTGGGAGTTCCGGCTCGCCTCGATCGGCACGCAGCTCGTCTTCTGGGCGGTGTTCGGCGTGCTGTTCGGCTGGGCGAGCGACCGGGCGGAGCGACGCGCGGCGGCTCATCCGCTGGTCGCGGCGCCGAGCTGAGCAAGGTGCTGTTCGTCCGGCATGCCACGACACCGGGGATGCGGGCCGGCTGCTTTCCCGCCGATGAGGACGCCGACGCGGCGAGCCTGACCAGGGCCGCCGCGTCACGGCCCGTCGAGGCGTCGGCGGCCTGGGCCGCTCCCGGCAGGGCCGCGCGGCAGACGGCCGCCGCCATGGGGCTGGCGGCACGCGAGACCTCCGCCCTGGCGGAGGCGGACTGCGGCCGGTGGCGGGGCCTGCCGTACGGGCGGGTCGCGCTGGAGGAGCCGGACGCGCTGGCGAGCTGGCTGGCCGACCCGCACGCCGCTCCGCACGGCGGTGAGTCACTGAGCGCGCTCGCCGCCAGGGTGGCCCGCTGGCTCGATTCGGTACGGGACGAGCCGCGAGCCGTCGTGGTCTGCGGCGCGGGCGCCATCAGAGCGGCGCTCGGCCATGTCCTGGGGCTGGATCCGCTGCGCGCGGCCCGTTTCGACCTGGCTCCACTGTCCACCACCGAGCTGACCGTCGCGCGGGACGGCTGGCGGGTGGTCCACGTCAACCGGAAGGCCTGAGTCTTGATCGTCACCTATCCGTTCAGCGCCGTCGTCGGGCTCGACGACCTGAAACTGGCGCTGGTGCTGAACGCGGTGTCGCCCCGCGTGGGCGGGGTGCTCGTACGCGGCGAGAAGGGTACGGCGAAGTCCACGATCGTGCGGGCGCTGGCGGCCCAGTTGCCGACGGTGGCCGTGGTGCCCGGCTGCCGGTTCGCCTGCGATCCCGCCGTACCCGATCCGGAGTGTCCGGACGGGCCGCACGAGCCCGGCGGCGAGGGGGCGGAACGGCCGGCCGCCCTGGTGGAGCTGCCGGTCGGCGCGTCGGAGGACCGGCTGGCCGGCTCCCTCGACGTGGAGCGGGCGCTGACGGAGGGGGTGAAGGCGTTCGAGCCGGGGCTGCTGGCGGCCGCCCACCGCGGCGTCCTGTACGTGGACGAGGTGAACCTCCTGCACGACCACCTCGTGGACCTGCTGCTCGACGCGGCCGCACTGGGCACGTGTTACGTCGAGCGCGAGTCGGTGTCGGTGCGCCACGCCGCCCGCTTCCTGCTGGTGGGCACCATGAACCCGGAGGAGGGCGAGCTGCGTCCGCAACTTCTGGACAGGTTCGGGCTGACGGTCGAGGTCAGGGCGTCCCGCGACCCCGGGGAGCGCGCCGAGGTGGTGCGACGGCGGCTGGCCTTCGAGGCGGACGCGACGGCGTTCGCGGATCGATGGGCCGGGGAGGAATCGGCGCTGTCGGCCCGGATCGCCGCCACGCGGTCCCGGGTTCCGGGCGTGCGGTTGCCGGACGCCCGGCTGCGGCAGATTGCGACGGTGTGCGCGGCCTTCGAGGTGGACGGCCTGCGTGCCGACCTGGTGACGGCGAACGCGGCGATCGCCCACGCCGCCTGGCAGGGCCGCGACACGGTGACGACCGAGGACGTGCGGGCCGCGGCCCGGCTGTCGCTGCCGCATCGCAGGCGGCGGGATCCGTTCGACGCTCCTGGGCTGGACGAGGCGCTGCTCGATGAGCTGCTGGAACGCACGTCCGGCGACGACGACCCGGACGGCGGTCCCGACGGCGGTCCCGACGGCGGTCCCGACGCCCCCGGGCCCGGCGGTGCCGGCGGACCTGCGGGAACGCCGCCACCGGGCGACGGCTCCGGACCGGGCACGCGGGACCGGCCGACCGGCGCCGAGCCCCAGGCCGATGGCCGGACGGCCGCCGCCGACCCGCCGTCGTCCGCCGCCGGTGCGGACGCGCCACCGGTGGCCGGGGAGCCCGCTCCGGACACGGCGCCGGACATGGGCGCGGCGGCCTCCCAGGCGGCGGGGCCCCAGGCGGCCTCGCAGGTGGCGGGCGTGGCTGCGCCGTACCGGGTGCCACTGCTCGAGGTGCCGGGGGTCGGCGAGGGAGCGGTGGGACGGCGGTCGCGGTCCCGGACCCGGCGCGGCCGGAGCGCCGGCGCGCGCCGCCCGCACGGCCCCGTACGCGACCTCCATGTGCCCGCGACGCTGCTGGCAGCGGCGCCCCACCAGCGGGAACGCGGCCACAGGGGCCCCGGGCTGGTGCTGCGCGGCGACGACCTGCGCGAGGTGGTGCGCGAGGGCAGGGAGGGCAACCTCGTGCTCTTCGTGGTGGACGCGAGCGGCTCGATGGCGGCGCGCAAGCGCATGACCGCGGTCAAGACGGCCGTGCTCAGCCTGCTCCTCGACGCCTACCAGCGGCGGGACAAGGTAGGACTGATCACCTTCCGGGGCGCCGGCGCTGAGGTGGCGCTGCCGCCCACCTCGTCGGTGGAGGCGGGCGCGGCCCGGCTGCGCTCCCTGCCCACCGGCGGGCGCACGCCGCTGGCGGCGGGGCTGGTGCGCGCGGCGGAGGTGCTGCGCGTGGAACGGCTGCGCGACCCCGCCAGGCGTCCGCTGCTGGTGCTGGTCACCGACGGACGGGCCACGGCCGGTGGTGAGGTGGACAGGGCCGCCGCGCTGCTGGCCGGCACCGCGTCGGTGGTCGTGGATTGCGAGAGCGGGCCGGTCAGGCTCGGCCTGGCCGTCCGGCTGGCCGCCCGGCTGCGCGCGCGGCTCGTGCCTCTCGACTCTCTGGCCGATCTCGGTTCGGTCGTCCGTGACCACAGGAAGGCGGTCTGAACATGCCTCAGGGAAAGCCGGCTGTCGTGCCCGATGACGGCCTGACCACGCGCCAGCGGCGGACTCGTCCGCTGCTGATGGTGCACACCGGACCGGGCAAGGGCAAGTCCACGGCCGCCTTCGGGATGGCGTTGCGGGCCTGGAACCAGGGCTGGCCGGTCGGGGTGTTCCAGTTCGTGAAGTCGGCCAAGTGGCGCATCGGCGAGGAACGGGCGCTCAAGGTGCTCGGCGAGACGGGCGAGGGCGGCCCGGTGGCCTGGCACAAGATGGGCGAGGGCTGGTCGTGGATCCAGCGGCCCGGCAGCGAGGAGGACCACGCGGCCGACGCCCGTGAGGGCTGGGAGCAGATCAAGCGCGACCTGGCGGCGCAGACGTACCGGTTCTATGTGCTGGACGAGTTCACGTACCCGCTGAAGTGGGGGTGGCTGGATCTGGACGACGTGCTGGAGGCGCTGACGAACCGGCCGGGCAGCCAGCACGTCGTGATCACCGGCAGGGACGCGCCCGAACGCCTGATCGAGGTCGCCGACCTGGTGACGGAGATGGGCAAGGTACGCCACCCCATGGATGCCGGACAGAAGGGACAGAAGGGCATCGAGTGGTAGTTCCCCGGCTGGTGATCGCCGCGCCGTCGTCGGGCAGCGGCAAGACGACGGTGGCCACGGGGCTCATGGCGGCGTTGCGGGCGCGCGGGCTGCGGGTCTCGCCGCACAAGGTGGGGCCGGACTACATCGACCCGGGCTATCACGCGCTGGCCGCCGGCCGTCCCGGTCGCAATCTGGATCCGTGGCTCGTCGGGGAGGAGCTCGTCGCCCCGCTGTTCCTGCACGGCGCGGCGGGGTGCGACGTGGCGGTGGTCGAGGGCGTGATGGGCCTGTTCGACGGCAGGGGGGACACCGGCTTCGCCTCGACCGCGCACGTCGCGACGCTGCTGGACGCGCCGGTGGTGCTGGTCGTGGACGCGGCCCGGCAGAGCAGGTCGGTGGCGGCGGTGGTGCACGGGTTCGCCACCTTCGACCCGGACGTGCGGGTGGGCGGGGTGGTGCTCAACCGGGTGGGCTCCGACCGGCACGAGGAGCTGTGCCGGTCGGCGCTGGCGGCGGCGGGCGTGCCGGTGCTGGGGGCGATCCGCCGCGACGACGCCGTGGCCACGCCCTCCCGGCATCTGGGGCTGGTGCCGGCCGCCGAGCGCCGGACCGAGGCGGTCGCCGCCGTGGACCGGCTGGCCGCGTTGGTGGCGCGTTCCTGCGACCTGGACGCGTTGCTGCGGCTGGCGCGCTCCGCTCCCCCGCTGGACGGCCCCTCCTGGACGCCGCCGGCGCCCGGCGCGACGGGGGGCCGGCCGGAGACGGCCGGTGGGGCGCGCGGCCGGCCGGTGGTGGCCGTGGCCGGTGGGGCGGCGTTCACCTTCGGCTACGCCGAGCAGGTCGAGCTGCTGCGGGCGGCGGGGGCGGAGGTGGCCGTCTTCGACCCGCTGCGCGACGCGCGGCTGCCGGACGGGACCGGCGCGATCGTGATCGGCGGCGGCTTCCCGGAGGTGTACGCCGCCGAGCTGGCCGCCAACGAGCCCCTGCGGCAGCAGGTCGCCGCCTTCCCCGGCCCGATCGCCGCCGAGTGCGCGGGCCTGCTGTACCTGTGCGACGAGCTGGACGGTCAGCGCATGTGCGGGCGCGTCCCCGGGCGGGCGCGGATGACGTCCCGGCTGACGCTCGGCTACCGGGACGCCGTCGCGCTGCGGCGCTCGCCGCTCACCAGGGCGGGCGAGCGGCTGCGCGGGCACGAGTTCCACCGGACGGCCGTCACGTACGCGGGTGAGCCGCTGTTCCGCTGGGACGGCGGCCACGACGGGTACGGCGACCCCGGCGTGACCGCGTCCTACCTGCATCTTCACTGGGCGGGCGCGCCGCGCCTGGCTCAGCGGCTGGTGTCGTCCTCCAGGTCGCCCTCGGTCTTGAGGTAGACCTCCTGCAGGCCGCGCAGGACCTCCGGGTCGGGGTGCTGCCACATGCCGCGCTCGGCGGCCTCCAGGAGGCGTTCGGCGATGCCGTGCAGCGCCCAGGGGTTCGAGCGGGCCATGAACGCCTGGTTCTCGGGGTCGAGCACGTACGTCTCGGTGAGCTTGTCGTACATCCAGTCGGCGACCACGCCGGTGGTGGCGTCGTAGCCGAACAGGTAGTCGACGGTGGCGGCCAGCTCGAAGGCGCCCTTGTAGCCGTGGCGGCGCATGGCGGCCAGCCAGCGCGGGTTGACCACCCTGGCGCGGAAGATCCGTGAGGTCTCCTCCGACAGGGTGCGGGTGCGCACGGCGTCCGGACGGGTGCTGTCGCCGACGTAGGCGGCCGGGGCCTTGCCGGTGAGCGCGCGCACGGTGGCGATCATGCCGCCGTGGTACTGGAAGTAGTCGTCGGAGTCGGCGATGTCGTGCTCGCGGGTGTCGACGTTCTTGGCGGCGACGGCGATGCGGCGGTAGGCGTCCTCCATCTGGGGACGGGCGGCGACGCCGTCGAGGTCGCGGCCGTAGGCGTAGCCGCCCCACACGGCGTACACCTCGGCCAGGTCGGCGTCGTCGCGCCAGTTGCGGCTGTCGATGAGCGGCAGCAGCCCGGCCCCGTACGCGCCGGGCGCGGAGCCGAAGACGCGCATCGTGGCCAGGCGTTCGTCGCCGCCCGTCGCGGCCACGTGGGCGCGGACGTAATTGTCCCCGGCCGGCTCCGCCAGCGACGCGACCAGCCGTACGGCGTCGTCGAGCATGCCGACCACGTGCGGGAAGGCGTCGCGGAAGAAGCCGCTGATGCGGACCGTCACGTCGATGCGCGGGCGGCCCAGCTCGGCGAGCGGGATCGGCTCCAGGCGGATGACGCGACGCGACGCCTCGTCCCATTCGGGGCGGACGCCGAGCAGGGCCAGCACCTCGGCGACGTCGTCGCCCGCCGTGCGCATGGCGCTGGTCCCCCACACCGACAGCCCGACCGAGCGCGGCCACTCGCCGGTGTCGGCGCGGTAGCGCTCCAGCAGCGACTCCGCCATCGCCTGGCCGGTCTCCCAGGCCAGGCGGCTGGGCACCGCCCGCGGGTCCACGGAGTAGAAGTTGCGGCCGGTCGGCAGCACGTTGACCAGGCCGCGCAGCGGGGAGCCGCTGGGGCCGGCGGGCACGTAGCCGCCGTCCAGGGCGTGCAGGACGTGGTCGAGCTCGTCGGTGGTGCGGGCCAGGCGCGGCACCATCTCGGTGGCGGCGAAGCCCAGCACGCGCGCCACGAGCTCCACCCGTTCCCCGGGTGCGCGGCCCGACGAGGTGGCAGCGACACCGGGCGTCCCGTCCAGCACCGCGCGGGCGACCCCCGGGGCGGCCTCCGGGGCCCAGGCGTGCTCTTCCATGGCCTCGACCAGGGCGCGGGCGGTCGTCTCCGCGCGGTCCACGTCACCCAGCCCCGCCGTCCCGTCCTCGGCCAGGCCGAGCGCCTCACGCAGGCCGGGCAGCGTCTCCCTGCCGCCCCACATCTGCCGGGCGCGCAACATGGCCAGCACCAGGTCCACCCGCACCTGGCCGGTGGGCGCCTGGCCGAGGACGTGCAGGCCGTCGCGGATCTGCGCGTCCTTCACCTCGCACAGCCAGCCGTCCACGTGCAGGATGAGGTCGTCGAACTCGCTGTCGTGCGGCCGGTCGGCCAGCCCGAGGTCGTGGTCCAGCCGGGCGGCCTGGATCAGCGTCCAGATCTGCGCCCGGATCGCGGGCAGCTTGGCGGGGTCCATGGCGGCGATCGTGGCGTGCTCGTCCAGCAGCTGCTCCAGCCGGGCGATGTCGCCGTAGGTGTCGGCGCGGGCCATCGGCGGCACCAGGTGGTCCACCAGCACGGCGTGCGCGCGCCGCTTGGCCTGCGTGCCCTCCCCCGGGTCGTTGACGAGGAAGGGGTAGATCAGCGGCAGGTCGCCGATGGCGGCGTCGGTGCCGCACGCGGCGGACATCCCCGCCGACTTGCCGGGCAGCCACTCCAGATTGCCGTGCTTGCCGACGTGCACCATCGCGTGCGCGCCGAACTCGGCCGACAGCCAGCGGTAGGCGGCCAGGTAGTGGTGGCTGGGCGGCAGGTCGGGGTCGTGGTAGATGGCGATCGGGTTCTCCCCGAAGCCGCGCGGCGGCTGCACCATCACCACGAGGTTCCCGGCCCGCAGCGCGGCCAGCACGATGTCACCCTCGTGCACGAACAACTCTCCGGGCGGCGGCCCCCAGTGGCGCTCCATCCCCTCGCGCAGGGCCGCGGGCAGCGTCCGGTACCACCGCTCGTAGGAGGCGGCGGAGATGCGGACCGGGTTGCCCGCGAGGTGCTCCTCGGTCAGCCAGTCCTGGTCCTGGCCGCCGGCGGCGATCAGCGCGTGGATGAGCGCGTCGCCGTCCTGGTCGGCCACGCCGGGGAAGCCGTCGCCCAGGTCGTAACCCGCCTCGGCGAGGCGGGCCAGCAGCCGGACGGTGCTCGCGGGGGTGTCCAGCCCGACCGCGTTGCCGACGCGGGAGTGCTTGGTCGGGTACGCCGACAACATCACCACCAGCCGCCGTTCGGCGGGAGGGGTGTGCCGCAGCAGGCCGTGGCGCACCGCGATGCCCGCCACCCGGGCGGCCCGCTCGGGATCGGCGACGTAGACGGTCAGCCCGTCGGGGTCGATCTCCTTGAACGAGAACGGCACCGTGATGATCCGCCCGTCGAACTCCGGGATCGCGACCTGGGAGGCGGCGTCCAGCGGCGACAGCCCGTCGTCGTTCTCCTCCCATGCCTGCCGGGTGGTGGTCAGGCAGAGTCCCTGCAGGATCGGCACGTCGAGCTCGGCCAGCGCGCCGACGTCCCATGCCTCGTCGTCGCCGCCCGCTCCGGCGGTGGCCGGACGGGAGCCACCTGCCGCCAGCACCGTGACGACCAGCGCGTCCGCCGCGCGCAGCGTGTCCAGCAGCTCCGGCTCGGCCGCGCGCAGGGACGAGCAGAAGACCGGCAGCGCCTGCCCGCCCGCGTCCTCGACGGCGTCGCACAACGCCTCGACGAAGGCGGTGTTGCCGGCCATGTGGTGGGCCCGGTAGTAGAGCACCCCCACCACGGGACCGCCGGTGGTCCTGGCAGGGCGGTCCAGCCTTCCCCAGGTGGGGGCCGGGGCGGGCGGCTCGAACCCGTGCCCGGTCAGCAGGACGGTGTCGGACAGGAACGCGTGCAGCTGGGCCAGGTTGGCCGGGCCGCCATGGGCCAGGTAGGCGTGCGCCTCGGCGCACACCCCGCCGCTGACCGTGGACAGCTCCATCAGCTCGGCGTCGGGAGCCTGCTCCCCGCCCAGCACCACCACCGGGCGCGGCCCGGCCAGCAGCGCGTCGAGCCCTTCGGCCCAGGCCCGCCGCCCGCCCAGCAGGCGCACCACGACGAGGTCGGTCCCCTCCGTCAGGCCGGGGACGTCCTCGGCGGTCAGCCGGGCGGGATTGCCCAGACGGTAGCCCGCGCCGCAGGCGCGAGCGCTCAGCAGATCGGTGTCGGAGGTGGAGAGCAGCAGAACGGTACGGCTGTCGCCAGGCACGGCGCATTCCTCCCTCGGGGTCCTCGCCCCGGTCGCGGGTGACACGACGGCAGGAGTCTCCTGGCTCCCGGATCGACGCTCACCCCGGCCTTCCCACCCGTCTCCGGGCAGTGGCCTCGTGGTGGGGTTCGCTCCCCGGTCACAGTGGCGGGACCGCGCCGGTTTCGCACCGGCTTCCTCCCATTGCCATCGCCTACGCCGAAGCTTACGACAGGAGCGACCCGTCCCAGAAGTGGCGTTACGATCCCTTCGTGCCCGTAGGTGAATCTTCTGGACGTACGCGTCCCGATGCCTGTCCGGGGGCGCTCCAGGTGCACGAGGCCGCCGACGGCCCGCTCGCCCGCGTGCGCCTGCCCGGCGGCGCGGTGTCGGCCGCGCGGCTCCGCGTGCTCGCCGGGTGCGCGGACGAGCTGGGAACGGGTGTGATCGAGCTGACGTCGCGGGCGAACGTCCAGGTGCGGGGGCTGCGCTCGCCCGAGGTCTTCGCCGGGCGGATCGCGGCGGCCGGGCTGCTGCCGTCGCCCGCGCACGAGCGGGTGCGCAACATCCTGGCCTCGCCGCTGAGCGGGCGCGGGCCGGACGGGCTGCTGGACGTGCTGGCGATGGCGGACGCCCTGGACCGGGCGCTGTGCGCGCGGCCCCGGCTGGCCGCCCTGCCGGGGCGCTTCCTGTTCGCCCTGGACGACGGCACGCGGGACGTCGCCGGGCTCGGCGCGGACGTCACCTACGTGGCGACCGGACGGCTGCTGCTCGCCGGCGCCGACACCGGGCTGACCGTCGCCCCGGACGCGGCCGTCCCGCTCATGATCGACGCCGCCGAGGCGTTCCTGGACGAGCTGTCCCCCGACGGCCCGCGCGCCTGGCGCATCCGCGAGCTGCCGGACGGCCCCGTCAGGATCGCCGCCCGCCTGCGCGACGGCCAACCAGGCCGGACGGACGCACCGCCCGCCCCGGCCGCCGCGCGCCGCCCGTCCGCGGGCAGGATCGCGCAGCGGGACGGCCGCGTGGCGATCGAGGCCCTCGTGCCGCTCGGCCGTCTGACGTCCGCCCAGGCCGGAGCCCTCGCGGACATCGGGCGGCCGGTGCGCCTGACACCCTGGCGGACCGTCGTCCTGCCGGACCTCTCCCCCGGCGAGGCGGACCGGGTCGAGCGGGCGCTGGCCGCCATCGGGCTCGACACCGACCCGGACTCCCCCTGGGCCGGGGTCACCGCCTGCACCGGCCGTCCCGGCTGCGCGAAGGCGCTCGCCGACGTGCGGGCGGATGCCCGGCTATGGGTGCGCGGCCTCGGCCGCGCACCCGCCACGCCCGTCCATTGGGCCGGTTGCGAGCGGCGCTGCGGCCTGCCTCGCGGCCCGGTCCGCCAGATGATCGCGACGATCAAGGGATACGAGGAACGCCAGGAGTGAGCGACTACATCCGCGACGGTGCCGAGATCTACCGGCGCTCGTTCGCGACCATCCGCGCCGAGAGCGACCTCACGGGCCTGCCGCCCGAGGTCGCCCAGGTGGCGGTGCGCATGATCCACGCGTGCGGCATGACCGACCTCGTGACCGACCTGGCCTGGTCCCCGCAGGTGGTCGCGCGGGCCAGGGAGGCGCTGCGCGGCGGTGCGCCGGTGTTGTGCGACGCCATGATGGTCGCCTCCGGCGTGACCCGGCGCAGGCTGCCGGCGGGCAACGAGGTGCTGTGCACGCTGGGCGATCCGCGCGTGCCCGAGCTGGCCGAACGCCTCGGCACCACCCGCAGCGCCGCGGCCCTGGAGCTGTGGCGCGACCGCCTGGAGGGCGCGGTGGTGGCGATCGGCAACGCGCCGACCGCCCTGTTCCGGCTGCTGGAGCTGGTGGCCGAGGGCGCGGGACGCCCCGCGGCCGTGCTCGGCATCCCGGTCGGCTTCATCGGCGCGGCCGAGTCCAAGCAGGCGCTGGCCGACAGCGACCTGGAGTACCTGGTGGTGCACGGCCGCCGCGGCGGCAGTGCGATGACGGCGGCCGCGATCAACGCCATCGCGAACGAGACGGAGTGAGGACGATGACAGGACGCCTGTACGGGGTCGGCCTCGGTCCCGGCGACCCCGAGCTGGTCACGGTCAGGACGGCCCGGCTGATCGGCGAGGCGGACGTGATCGCGTACCACGCCGCCCGGCACGGCCGCAGCATCGCCCGTTCGATCGCGCTGCCGTACATGCGCGAAGGTCAGGTCGAGGAGCTGCTGCTCTACCCGCTGACCACGGAGACCACCGACCACCCCGGCGGCTACCAGGGGGCGCTCGACGACTTCTACGCCGACTGCGCCGAACGCCTGGCCGCCCACCTGGACGCGGGCCGCACCGTGGTCGTGCTGGCCGAGGGCGACCCGCTGTTCTACGGCTCCTACATGCACATGCACAAGCGGCTCGCCCACCGCTACCCGACCGAGGTGGTGCCCGGCGTGACCTCGGTCAGCGCCGCCGCCGCCGTGCTGGGACGGCCGCTGGTCGAGCGGGACGAGGTGCTGACCGTGCTGCCCGGCACGCTGCCCGCGCAGGTGCTGGCCGAGCGGCTGCGCGACACCGACTCGGCCGCCGTGCTCAAGCTGGGCCGCACGTTCGGGAAGGTCCGCGACGCGCTGGCCGAGGCGGGCCGCCTCGACGACGCCTGGTACGTCGAGCGGGCCACCATGGGCGCCGAGCGGGTCGCCCCGCTCAAGGACGTGGACCCGGACGGCGTCCCGTACTTCTCGCTGGCCCTGCTCGCCAGTCCGGCCGAGCGCACCTTCGTCCCCGAGCGCCCGATGGACGAGGGGAGAGGCGAGGTGGCCGTGGTCGGCCTGGGCCCGGCGGGGCGGCCGTGGCTGACGCCGGAGGCGCAGGAGGCGCTGGCGGCTGCCACCGACCTCGTCGGCTACGGCCCGTACGTGGACCGGGTGGCCCCCAACCCGCGCCAGCGCCGCCACCGCACCGACAACCGGGTGGAGGCCGAACGCGCCAGGCACGCCCTTGAGCTGGCCCGGGACGGGGCCCGCGTGGCGGTCGTGTCGTCCGGCGACCCGGGCGTGTTCGCCATGGCCAGCGCCGTGCTCGAAGCCGCCGCCGACTTCCCGGACGTGCCGGTGCGGGTCGTGCCGGGACTGACCGCCGCCCAGGCGGTGGCGGCCAGGGCGGGCGCGCCGCTCGGCCACGACTACTGCGTGCTGTCGCTGTCCGACCTGCTCAAGCCGTGGGAGGTGGTGGCCGAGCGGCTGTCCGCCGCCGCGCGGGCCGACCTGGTGCTGGCGATCTACAACCCGGCCTCGCGCAGCCGTACGTGGCAGGTCGCCGCCGCCCGGGACCTGCTGCTGGAGCACCGCGCGCCGGACACCCCCGTGGTGATCGGCCGCGACGTCGGCGGCCCGCAGGAGAGCGTCACGGTCACCACGCTCGGCGAGCTGGACCCCGGCCAGGTGGACATGCGCTGCCTGCTGATCATCGGCTCGTCCACGACCCGGGCCACCGAAGGCGGCGTCGTCTACACCCCGCGCCGCTACCCCTGAACCCAGGCCACCGCCGCCGCCACGCTGTCCGTCGCCCGGACGCCCGCCGGCAGCGGCGGCCGGTCCACCATGATCACTGGCAGGCCGAGCTCACGCGCCGCGTCGAGCTTGGCCGCGGTCATGCTCCCGCCGCTGTCCTTGGTCACCAGCACGTCCAGACGGTGCTCCAGGATCAGGGCGCGCTCGCCCTCGACGGTGTACGGTCCACGGTCGAGCAGGACGTGCACGTTCGCCGGCACGGGTCCCTCCGGCGGGTCCACCGACCTGGCCAGCAGCCACACGCCGGGCAGCGGCGCGAACACCGGCAGGCTCCGGCGCCCGGTCGTGAGGAAGATCCGGCTCTCCCGGCCGGCCGCTCCCCACCGGGCCGTGGTCAGCAGCCCGGCCGCCGCCGGGAGGGAGCCGACCCGCAGCCACGCGTCGCCCGGCCCCTCCCGCCACCCCGGACGCCGCAGCACCAGCAGCGGCACCCCGGTCGCCGACGAGGCCGCGACCCCCGAGGCGGTCATCCGCTCCGCGAACGGATGCGTGGCGTCGACCAGCACGTCGATGCGTTCCTTCAGCAGCCAGGCGGCCAGGCCCGCCGGCCCGCCGAACCCGCCTTCCCGCACCTCGCCCACGGGAAGCCGCGGGTTGTTCACCCGTCCCGCCAGCGAGGACACCACGTGCAGCCCGGGATCGGCGGCCAGCTCGGCGGCCAGGGCGCGTGCCTCGGCCGTGCCGCCCAGGATCAGGACCCGTCGCACGCCCTGTCCCTGGCATCGCTGTAGAGATGGCTGTCGGGGAACTGCGTCGCCGACAGCACCCGGCCCACGACGATCACGGCCGTCCGCCGGATCCCGGCCTGGCGGACCTGCCCGGCGATGTCGGCCAGCGTCCCGCGCAGGATCACCTCGTCGGCCCGGCTCGCCCGCGCCACCACGGCCACCGGGCAGTCCGGGCCGTAGGAGGGCAGCAGCTCGGCGACCACCGCGTCGATCCGCTGCACGGCCAGGTGCAGCACCATCGTGGCCCGGCTCGCGCCGAGCGTCCCGAGGTCCTCGCCGTCCGGCATGGGGGTGGCGCGGGCGGAGGTGCGCGTCAGGATGACCGTCTGGCCGACGCCGGGCACGGTCAGCTCCCGGCCCAGCGCGGCCGCCGCCGCCGCGAACGCCGGAACCCCCGGCACCACCTCGTACGGCACGCCGAGGGCGTCCAGCCTGCGCATCTGCTCGGCCACGGCGCTGAACACCGACGGGTCGCCCGAGTGCAGCCGCGTCACGTCGAGACCGTCGCGGTGCGCGGCGACCAGCTCGGCGACGATCTCGTCGAGCGTCAGGTCCGCCGTGTTCACCAGCCTGACCCCCAGCGGGCAGGCGTCGAGCAGCTCGCGCGGCACCAGCGACCCGGCGTACAGGCAGACCGGCGAGGTCTGCAGCCGCCGCAGGCCGCGCAGCGTGATCAGGTCGGCGGCGCCGGGACCGGCTCCGACGAAGTACACGGTCACGGCCGGTCCTCTCCCGTCATCGACCACCCGGTCACGGCTGGTCCTTCCTCGTGATCGACCACACGGTCACCGGCATCGCCGCCCGCCAGCCGGTGAACCCGCCGACCGGCGACGCCCGCTGAACGCCCAGGCGCACCAGGTCGCCGCCGAGCCTGCCGTACCAGTGGGCGAGGACGGCCTCGGACTCCAGGGTCACGGCGTTCACCACCAGCCGGCCGCCGGGGCGCAGCGCCGACCAGCAGCGTTCCAGCAGGCCGGGGGCGGTCGCGCCGCCGCCGACGAACACCGCGTCCGGCTCGGGCAGCCCGTCCAGCGCCCCGGGGGCCCTGCCCTCGACCACGCGCATCGACGGCACGCCGAGCCGCTCGGCGTTGCGCCGGACGGCGGCGGCCCGGTCGGTCCTGCTCTCGATCGCCACGGCCGCGCACGACGGGTGGCTGCGCATCCACTCGACGGCGATGCTGCCCGCCCCCGCGCCGACGTCCCACAGCAGCTCGCCGGGCATCGGAGCCAGGCGGGACAGGCTGACGGCACGGACCTCCCGCTTGGTGAGCTGCCCGTCGTGCTCGTACCCGCTGTCGGGCAGCCCCGGCACCCTGGCCAGGGGCTCGGCGTCCTGGGCGAGGACGCACTCGACGGCGATCACGTGGAGCGGGGACGCCTGGCCGTCCGTCCAGCTCTCCGCCGTACCCCGCCGCTCGGACTCCCGCGGGCCGCCCAGGTCCGACAGCACCGTCATCGGGCTCGGGCCGTACCCGTGCCGGACGAGCAAACCGGCGACCACCGACGGCGAGTCAGGCCCCGCGCCGAGCACGACGACCCGGCGGCCCGGCTGGAGCGCGGCGGCCGACGCCGCGGGCGGGCGGCCCACCAGGCTGACGACGTCGACCTGCTCGACCGGCCAGCCCAGCCGGGCGCAGGCCAGCGACAACGACGACACGTGCGGCAGCACCAGGACGCGCTCGGCGCCCAGCAGCCGGACCAGCGTCGAACCGATGCCGTAGAACATCGGGTCGCCGCTGGCCAGCACGCACACCTCGCGGCCCGCGTACCGGTCCATGAGCGCGGGCAGAGCGGGCAGCAGCGGCGACGGCCACGGCACGCGCGCGGCGGCCGTCGCGGGCACGAGGTCGAGCTGCCGCACGCTGCCCATGAGCACGTCGGCGGCCTCCACCGCCCGGCGCGAGCCCGGGGCCAGCCCGTCCCAGCCGTCGGCACCGATCCCGACGACCGTGATCACGCGTTACCCCGTGTCAGCCGGGTCTCCTCGGCGACCCGCTCCTGCCGGAAAGCGGCGAAGGCGTCGCCCCGCTCGGCCAGCTTCACGATCCTCCTCTATGGCAAAGTGCGAGGGATATCGTATATCTGCCTATCTGGCAGACTTTGGCGGGTGAAACGGCTTCTCGTCATCGGGATCGGCGCCGGCGATCCCGACCATCTCACCCTGCAGGCGGTCAAGGCCATCGCCGCCACGGACGTCTTCTTCATCGTCGACAAGGGCGAGACCAAGCACGAGCTGGTCCAACTCCGCCTCGACCTGATCGCCCAGCACGGCCGCGAGCCGTACCGGATCGCCGAGGCCCGCGACCCGGAACGCGACCGCACCGCTCCCGCCTACACCGCCGCCGTCGAGGACTGGCGCTCGCGCCGCTCGCTCGCCTGCGAAGAGCTCATCCGCGACGAACTGGGCGCCGGCGAGACCGGCGCGTTCCTGGTGTGGGGCGACCCGGCCGTCTACGACAGCACGCTCGCCATCCTCGACGAGATCCAGCGACGCGGGAGCGTCACCTTCGACGTCGAGGTCGTCCCCGGCATCAGCAGCGTGGCCGCCCTCACCGCCCGCCACCGCATCGGCCTGACCCAGGTCGGCCGGCCCACGCACCTCACCACCGGCCGCCGCCTGGTGGAGCGGGGCCCCACCGCCGACGACGTGGTGGTCATGCTCGACGCCCACTCCTCCTTCACCGGTCTCGACGACTTCCACATCTACTGGGGCGCCTACCTCGGGACGCCGGACGAGATCCTGGTGTCGGGACCGGTGTCCGAGGTCGGTGAGCGCATCCGGCGGCTGCGCGCGGAGGCCCGTGACCGCAAGGGCTGGATCATGGACACGTACCTGCTGCGCCGCCTGTCACCGGAGGACCGCTGACCTGACACCCAGGTCGCACCAGGTCAGCGGTCCCTCGCGTCATGCCAGCAGACCCTGCCCGATCCAGCCGCCGGGCAGGCAGCCCGGCGGGATGGCGAACACGGCCGATCCGATCGGCGTGGTCCACTCGTTGAGCAGGTCGGCCTCGGCCAGCCGACGCTGCATGGGCAGGAACTGGGCGCCGACATCGGCCTGGTAGGAGGCGAAGAGCAGGCCGCTGTCGGAGTGCCCGGCCGCGGTGAGCCCTTCGTCATAGTTGTAGGGGCGGCGGAAGATGCCCTTGGCCGGGTCGGCGCTGTGCGCCCGCCTGATGTGGGCGTACTCGGAGATGACCGGGAACCCCACGGGCGTGAGCTTGGCGAAGTCGGGCGGATCGTGCTCGGCGGTTCCGGTCAGCGGGGCGCCGGTGTCCAGGCGGCGTCCGACCGTGAACTCCTTGGCGACCCGGTCGGCGGCGTCCCAGGTCTCCAGTTCGGTCCGGATCCGCCGCAGCACCAGCGTGGTGCCTCCGTGCAGCCAGGCGGGCGCGTCCGCGCCGGCCCACACCACCCGGTCGAAGACAGGGCTCCCGGGGACGGCGTTGGCGGTCCCGTCGAGCTGCCCCATGATGTTGTGCTGGGTCAGCCCGGACGCCTGCACTCCGGCGGCCCGCCGGAACCCGCGCTGAACCCATCGGACGCGGGTGAAGGCGCGGGCGTCCTTGATGATCATGCGGAGGGCGTGCGCCACCGTCAGCGGGTCGTCGGCGCAGATCTGTACCAGCACGTCGCCGCCGTTCCAGCGGGGCTGCAGCTTGTCGATGGAGAAGCGGGGCAGCGCCTTCAGCGAGGACGGGCGCGCGTCCGCCAGGCCCACCGCGTCGAACAGACCGGGCCCGAACCCGAAGGTGACGGTCAACCGGGCGGGCAGCACCGCCAGCTCCGGTTCGGTGTCGGCCAGGGCGGGACCGCCCGCGCTCAGGCGGCGGGCGTCGTCGGTCAGCAGCCGCATCATCCGGGCCACCGCCTCACGGCCGACGCCGTCGCGCAGGTCCAGGCCGACGAAGACGGCGTGGGCCTGCGGGATGGTGGCGATCCCGGCCTGGTGCGGGCCGTGGAAGGGCTCCACCGCCGAGCCGGGCGGAGCGGGCTGCGCCGCGGCCGGGCCCGTCGAAGCGGCCTGCGTCGCGAGCGCGCCGGCCGCGGCGGCCGCGGTCGAGGCCAGCAGGCCCCGCCGGGTCAGGCGTGACCTGCTGCCGGTGTGCGCGTCCATCAGTGCTTGCCCTCGCCGGGCTGGTAGTTCTCCTTGCCACCGGCGAAGTCCTTGCCGATCGCGGTGAACTCGACGGTGGAACCGTCGGCGAGGGTCAGGGTGAAGGGCACCTCGGCTCCTGGCTCCACCTTCCCGGTGACACCCATCAGCATGATGTGATCGCCACCGGGCGCGAGCTGGTGAGAACCGCGAACAGGAACCACAAATCCGCCCTTCTTGGGGCGCATCACCATCTTGCCCCCGGAGTCCACCACTTCGTGCAGTTCGACCATCGGAGACAGCGGCGAGGTGCCGGAGACGACCGTCAGCTCCGCGTCGGTGTTGTTGACCAGGGTGCCGAAGGCAGCGGTCATCCCCTTCCCGCCGGTCTTGATCCAGGGGTCGGTGATGGTCAGAGCGGGCGAAGGGGCAGCGGTGGCAGTGGCGGCTTCAGTGGCGGCGGCCGCCGCCGGTGACGCCGACGCGGTCGTCGAGGTCGTGCCCGGGCCGCCGCAACCGGACACGAGCACGGCCACGGCCAGCGCCGCGGCGGGAAGAAGCGGGGAACGCGAACGGAGAGAGTGCATGGTGGGCCTTTCCAGGCAGGCCTCGGCGCGCGATGGGGTTTCCCACCGCGCCGGAGGCAGATCAGGCAGGGGCGCTTGACGCGGCCGCGACGTCGGCGGCCACGCGGACCCGGCCGGAGCCGGGCATGACGACGTACTCCAGCCGCACCATGGAGGTCAGCCGGAGAGAGCGGTCACCTGCGTGAACGGTGGGCCGCGCGTGGGCGCGGAATGCGCCTGCACCGCCGAGCGCAGCCGGCCCGGCTCGGGCGCCGCCACCACGACGACCGGCCCGTGCGGCGAATGCGGGAAGAGCGCCAGGAGGACCCGGCACAGCCGCGCGGCCAAGCGGTGCAGCAGCCCCCACAGAGCGGCCTCGCCACGGGCCAGCCACAGGGCGGTCAGCCCGGTGGCACCGGCATGCGTGACGAGCATGCCGACGCCGGGCACCAGCCCCGAATGGCCGTGGACGAGCGCGGCGTACGCGTCCGGAGCATGGCTGAGCGAGAACAGCACATGCAGCACCACCTGCATGCCGGCCAGCAACGGCAGGATCACCGCCAGCGTGCGCTCACGCGCCGAGGCCACGACCCCGCCCCCGAACGCCAGCAGCAGCCCGCCGGCCGTCACCGGCCCCGTGACCGATCCCCCGCCGAACAGATGCGCCAGCACGCTCAGCGCCACGCAGACCACGGCGAACACCGCGGCACGGGCGAGACGGAACGGCAGGGAGGCGGTCATAGCGGGCTCATCATCCCATCTCACCCCCTCGCCCTGGCACCCGCCATCGTGCCCCACCTCCGGCACGGCGCCTGCTCACGCACCCCGAAGCCGCCCTCGCCGAGCACGGCCCATTGGGGCGATCGCCGGTCGGCCGCTCAGGCGACCAGGTAGAAGCCGAGCGGACCGCTTGGCGGCCTCGGTGGTCATGCCGAGGGCCCCGGGATCGCCGGGGCCCTCGGCCGTCGGGGTTCGGGTCAGGAGCCGAACCTGGCGACGGTGAGGAGGAAGGTCGTGGTGCCGACCTTGCCGTCCGCGGAGGTGGCCTTGATGGTGAGCGGGTAGACGCCGGGCGGGGTCTGCAGGCCGGTGAAGAGGAGCGCGGAGCTCGTGGCGCCCTGCCGGATGGTCTGCGGGGTGAGGAACGCCTGCGCGCCGGAGGGCAGACCCGAGACGGTGAGCCTGAGGTCGCCCGTCCCGCCCGTGGCGGTGATCGACGGGGTGGTGGAGAAGCCCTGCCTGACGGTGGCCTCGGCCGGGCTGACGGTGACCTTGACGTCGCCGGACGGGGCGTCGCCCTCGACGGTGAGCGTCACCGTGGCGGTCGCGCTCTCGCCCGCGGAGTCGGTGGCCGTCACGGTGACCCGATGGTCGCCGGGCGGGGTGGTGGCCGAGGTCTGGAAGGTCACCTTGGCGGTCTGGCCGGTCTGGACGGAGGCCGGCTGGAACGTGGCCCCGGCTCCGCCGGGCAGTCCGGACGCCGTCAGGTTCACGCTCTCGGGGGCGCCGGAGGCGGTGGTGGTGACCGTGGCCGAGATGTAGGCGCCGGCGGCCACCTTCAGCGCGGACGGAGTGACGCCGACGCCGAACCGGCCGGGCTGCTGCGGCCCGAGCTGTTCCTTGACCCAGTCCCCCATGTCGTTGGTGAGCCTGCTGTAGACGCTGTACCACTTGAAGTCGCTGCGGCTCCACGACGCCAGTCCGATGACCTTGCCGTCCACGACGAGCGGGCCGCCGCTGTCGCCCGGCAGGATCGTGACGTGACCGTCGGCGTAACCGGCGCAGATCATGGTGGCCGGCTTGAAGCCCGCGCCGACGCCCTGGCACAACTGGCGGCCGTCGACGATGGGCAGGGTGGCCTTGTCCAGGGTGACGTCGCGGGTGGCGTCGTCGAAGTCCTTCTTGCCGTAGCCGAAGCCGAGCCCGTTCCTGCCGGGCGCCTCCAGGCCGGCGTCCGCCGAGGTGGCGAAGGCGGCGTACCTGCCGTCCCGGACCGGGATGTCGTCGGCGACGGTGACGACGGCCACGTCGTACCCCTGGTCGAAGTTCACGTACTTCGGATGCTTCTTGTACTCCACGACGTCGGTCCTGAAGCCGCCCGCGGCGTTGAGGTCGTCCAGGCCGTACAGGAAGGTCTTGCGGCCCTCGGCGTCGGCGCAGTGGGCGGCGATGAGGATCTTGCGCGGGGCGATGACCGAGCCGGTGCAGGACTGGCCCTGCGGACGGCTGCCGCCCTCGCGCAGCCCGGCGACGATCGCGGGGAACTCGGCGACGGTGGCGTCCTGGCCGTTGTAGAAGGCGACGCCGGCACGCGGGTCGCGGGCGGGGACGGTGTCGCCCTCGAAGTTGGCCGCCGGCCGCGTGGGGCCGGCGTCAGCCGTGACCGGGCCGAGCGGCACGAGCAGCGCGGCCAGCACGAGCGGGAGAAGACGCCGTAGGTGTGGGGGGTTCACTGTAGTCCTTTCCCAGGGGGTGTCGCGGACTACTGTCGGTGCTCGCGCCGAGGCCGAACAATAAGGGACGTCATCCGTAGGGGTACGGCATCTTGGCCCCCCGGCTCATCCCTCCAGCAGGTCGGCCCTGGTCTCCTTGCCCAGTTTGCGCAGCACGCGCGCCACGTGCTGCTCGACGGTGCGCGGCGACAGGAACAGCACCTCGGCGATCTCCTTGTTGGTGCGGCCCTGGGCCAGCAGCCGGGCGACGTCCTGCTCGCGCGGGGAGAGCAGGTCGCCGTAGCCGCGCCGGCCGCGCCGCGAGTTCTGCGGCACGCCGTAGCCGCGCAGCAGGTGGCGGCAGCGGTCGGCGTCGCGGGTGGCGCCGATGGCGGCGAAGGTGCCGGCCAGCACGGCCAGGTGCTCGGGGTTGCCGCCGCACAGCGCGATCCGCTCCTCGGCCAGGGCCTGGAGGTAGGGGGCCGGCATCCCGGCGTACAGACGGCGGGCCCGCTCGTAGCGGAGCAGCGCCCCCGCCTGGTCGCCGCGGTGCTGCAGGACGTGGGCCCGGCCGAGTTCCAGGGCGGCGGCGGCGAGCGGCGCGTCCCGGTCGGCGAGGCCGCGCTCCAGCTCGTCCAGCAGGCCGGTCGCGTCGTCCGTGCGTCCGGCGCCGGTCAGCGCGGCGACGGCCACGGGCACCAGCTCGCCGGTCCAGGCCCACACACCCTTGCCCCTGGCCACGGCCAGCCCTCTGTCGATCTCGGCCAGCGCCTGGGCCGGCTCGCCGCGGGCGAGGCCGAGGCCGGCCAGCGCCGCGTGGCCGCCGAGGACCACCGGGGTGATGGCGTCGTCCGGGTTGTCCACGCCGGTGGCCGCCAGCCGGCGCGCGGCCTCCTCCCAGTCGCCCCTGGCGATCGCGAGCTGGCCGAGGACCAGGGAGAGCTCGCTGGCCACGGGGAACAGGTCGTGGTACTCGTCGAGCAGGTCGGCGGCGCGGGCGGCCAGGCCGTCCCACTCACCGAGGAACCAGCCGAGCCGGACGCCGGTGGAGCGGGCGGTGCTGACCACGAAGGCCGCACCCGCCTCTGCGCCCAGCCGCAGCCCCGCGTCCAGCAGGCTCCTGGCCCGGCGGAAGTGGCCGACGCAGGTGCAGGCGTCGGCCAGGTTGCACAGCGCGCGGGCGTGCTGGCGGCGTTCGGCCCCCGGCTGGGTGGGCGAGAGCGGCAGGGACAGGTCGGCCAGGACCGCCGGATCGCCGGTGTGCAGCAGCGAGGCCAGGTGGTTGGCCAGCAGCGACATGCGCAGTTCACCGCCGGAGGCCCGGACGAGGCCGGCCACGCGCCGCGTCCAGGGGCGCAGCTCACGGACGTGCGTGGTGCCGAAATACGGCTGGGCCAGCACGGCCACCCCCTTGGCCTGCAGGTCGGGCCGCTCCTCGAGCTCGTCGAGCGCCGCCTCGATGGCCGCCCGGCCGGCCGTCAGCCCGTCGCGCTGGCGGATGAGGAGCAGGCCGAGGAACAGTCGTACCTCGCCGCGCACGGCGGTGGACAGCCGCTGGTCGCGCAGGAGCCCCTCCAGGGTGGCGGTGGGGTCGAGCTGGTCGAGGCCCGTGTGGGCGACCTGGCCGAGCTTGATGGCCAGCCGGTCCACGTCCCGGGCGGTGGTCGCGGGTGAACGCAGGACGCGGCGCAGCAGGTGGGTGGCCGTGCTGGCGTCGCCGACCTCGGTGGCCCGGTCGGCGGCCTCCTCGCCGTAGACCAGGGCCTCCTCCTCCAGGCCGGCTCTGTGGGCGTGGTCGGCCAGCTGCACCAGCGGCCTGGGGTGCTGCTTCTCCAGGACGCGTAAGGCTCGTTCGTGCAGACGGCGGCGTTCGAAGCCGGGCAGGGTGTCGTAGACGGCCCGCTGAGCCAGCGCGTGGCGGAATCCGTAGGTGTATCCGGTCTCGTGCAGGACCCCGGCTGCCAGGGCGGCCGACAGCGCGGTCCTGGCGCGCCCGCCGGTCAGCGCCGCGACCTGCTGCAGGATCTCCGCGGTCGCGGGCAGGGCAAGCACGGCGGCGGCCTGCGCGAGCCGTACGGCGGGCAGCGGCATGGCCGCCAGCCGCTCGGCCATCGACTCGCGCAGCAGGACCGGCACCTCGACGTTCTCCAGCACCTGGCCAGGCGCCGTGCGCAGGACCTCCTCGATGACGAACGGCAGCCCGGCGGTGCGCTCGTGCAACCGGGCGGCGAACTCCGCCGAGACGTGGGAGCGGCCCAGCAGCGCGCCGGCCAGCGCGCGCACCTCGGCCGGCGCCAGCGGCTCCAGGCCGACCAGCACGCTGGCCGCGCCGGGCGGCGGGCGGTAGGCCGTTCCGAGCGGCACGCCGCCGGGGACCTCCTCGCGGCGGTAGGTGAGCACGATGCCGAGGCCGGCGGGCAGGTCGGTCATGAGGAAGCGCAGCAGGTGGCGGGTGCCGTCGTCGGCCCACTGCAGGTCCTCGACGACGAGCAGCGCGGGGCCGCAGGCCGCCAGCAGCTCGCGGACGGCGCGGAACATGCGGTGGCGCTCGGACCGGGGGTCGCCGGTGGGCTCGGGCGGCTCGGGCAGCGCCCCCGACAGCTCGGGCAGCAGGGGACGCAGCACGCCGGTGACCGGGCTCAGCCCGCGCGGGGCGAGGCCGGACAGGTGGCCGAGCGCCTCCAGGAGGGCGCCGTACAGGAAGGGCTCGCGCAGTGGCTGGCAGTGGCCGGTCAGCAGGTGATGGCGGCGCAGCTCGGGACGGGCGGTGAGCTCGCGGACCAGCCGCGTCTTGCCCACGCCGGCCTCGCCCTCGATCATGGCGACGGCCGGCGGGCGGGTCAGGGCGGTGGTCAGCGCCTCCAGCTCGCGTGAGCGGCCGATCAGCAGGGGCGGCGTCGCGTGCGTTGTCTTCCTCGCGGCCCTGGTCAATCGCATGCACCTGCCCATGTCGGACACTCTTCGCGCCCGACATGCTACGCGTGGCTGTGGATGATTCACACGGACGATACCTACCGTTTTCCGGATTGATCCCTAACGGGGAGCGACGGAGGGTTCTGCGGGAACCAGCTCACGAAACGGAGTAACCCGTGACAGATCGACCCCCCACGATCCTCTTCGGATCCCGCAACCCTGCGGCCCGCCAGTGCCGCGGCGCCGCCCCCGCCGCCCGGCCGTACGGCGGATTCCGCGCCGCGCCCGGCTCATGGCGGTATGGCGGTTACCTCGCCGTGCTGGCAGGGGTGCTGGCCGGAACGCTGCTCGGCCCGTTCGCCGCGTTGCCCGCGCGGGCGGCCGCCGGCGCCGGCCCCGCGGGCGGCTACATCGTGGTGCTGCGCGACAGCACGGCCAGGGCGGAGGTGACCAGGGCCAGGACGCGCGACCTGGCCTCGGCCTACCGGGCCGGCGTCACCCGCGTCTACAGCGCCGGCCTGCGCGGCTTCGCCGCCCGGCTGACCTCCCAGGACGCCGCCAGGCTCGCCGCCGACCCCGCCGTGGCGTACGTGACGCCGGACCGCCAGGCCCGCATCGCCGACACCCAGCAGAACCCGACCTGGGGGCTGGACCGCGTCGACCAGGCGAACCTGCCGCTCAGCGCCTCCTACACCTACCCCGGCAAGGCCCCCGGCGTGACCGCGTACGTCCTGGACACGGGGATCTACCGAACGCACCCCGAGTTCGGCGGCCGGGCCGCCGACGGGTACGACTTCATCGACGACGACCCGGTGGCCAACGACTGCCACGGGCACGGCACGCACGTCTCGGGCACGATCGGCAGCGCCACGTACGGCATGGCCAAGGGCGTGCGCCTGGTGGGCGTCCGCGTGCTGGGCTGCGACGGCTCGGCCCCGAACTCCGACATCATCGCGGGCGTCGACTGGGTGATCCAGAACGCCGCGAAGCCCGCCCTGATCAACATGAGCATCCAGAGCGACCCCGACCCGGCCCTGGACGAAGCGGTGCGGCGCGCGGTCGCGGCCGGCATCACCACCGTGGTGGCCGCGGGCAACTTCAACGGCGCGAACGCGTGCAACTACTCCCCCGCCCGTACCGCGGAGGCGATCACCGTCGGCGCGACCGACAGCTCCGACAACCGCTCCTCCTTCTCCAACCTCGGCGGCTGCCTCGACGTGTTCGCCCCCGGCTCGAACATCACCTCCACCTCCAATTCCGGCGGCACCGCGGTGATGAACGGCACCTCGATGGCCACCCCGCACGTCAGCGGCGCGGCGGCGCTGTACCTGAGCGCCCACGCCGGAGCCGCCCCCGCCGACGTCGCAGCCGCGCTGACCGCGAACGCGACACCCGGCGTCGTCAAGAACGCCGGCACCGGCTCGCCGAACAAGCTGCTGAACATCTCGTTCATGAACGACGGCCAGCCGCCGACCTGCGGAAGCGGCACCAACGGCACGGACGTGCCCATCCCGGACGCGGGAGCATCGGTCTCCAGCGCCGTCACGATCACCGGCTGCCCCGGCAAGGGCTCCGCCGCCACCTCCGTGCGGGTGGACATCGTGCATCCCTACACCGGCGACCTGGCCATCGACCTGGTGGCCCCAGGAGGGGCCGTCTACAGCCTGAAGCCCGCGGGCGGCATCGGATCGGCTGACGGCGTGCACCAGACCTTCGCGGTGAACACCACTGCCGAGGATCGGAACGGGACCTGGAAGCTTCAGGTGCGCGACGTCTACACCTTCGACACGGGCCTCGTCGACTCCTGGTCTCTGACGTTCTGACCTGGACGCGGGGGCCGGCCCGTGCCCGCTCGACGGCGGGCACGGGCGCGCTCCCCGGCGTACCGGCTCAGCGGGCGAGCGGGAGATCGCCGTGACCGCGGTGTGCGGCGATCGCCACTCCCAAGGCGAACGCTGCATATCCGCAGGTCACGGCCAAGCCTGCCCATGGTGGGAGCGGGTAGTGGCCCCCCAGCAGTGACGGGTCCACGTCCACATGCGCGAACGTCGGGATGCTCTGCGTGATCGCGAACCCGGCGGCCGGGGTGATCATCAGCAGCCATGGCGCCAGCCCCGCGGTCGCCAGCAGGTACGGCACGACGACCAGCACGATCGCCAGCCCGACGGCGACGACGGCCCGCCTGACCAGCGCGGCCAGGCCGAGAGCCAGCACGGCGGCGGCCGCGGTCAGCGCCGCGTAGCCGACGATCATCCGCAGTTCGGTGCCCAGGGTGATCGGCTGGATCGGGTTCTCATGGGCACGCAACAGCGCCAGCCCGGCAGGGATCACGACCCCCGAGGTCACCAGCCCCGCCGCGAACCCGACCGCGCCGACCACCACGGCCTGTGCCGCCGGCAACCACGCCGAATGCGAACCAGCCGTCGGGCCGGTCCCGGCCGGTTCGCGAAGGTGTGCGGTCGGGCTGGTTCCGGCCGGTTCTCGAAGGTGTTCGGTCAGGCCGGCCCCGGCCGGTTTGCGCCGGTGGCCGGTGGTGCGGAACGTGGCCGCCGCCACGAACAGCGGGATCAGCCCCACGGCCCCGCCGATCAGCATGAGGTCGGCGCGCAGACCCCCCTCCACCGTGGCGGGCCCGATGTCGCCTCCCCCGGTCACGATGAGCTTCTCGCCGGACTCGACGACCCCGCCCGGGTGGTGCGGGGTCTTCCCGTCGGACTCCATGGAGACGCCGACGTCGTCGCGGCGCCACGAACCGTTCGCCCCTTGCAGCCTGATCTGGTCGAAGGTGGCGGTGGCGTTGGCGAACGCCTTGGCCATGTCCCACAAGACGCCCGGCGAGGTGGCGAACAGCCCGATCTCGACCGTCTCCGGCAGCCCGGCCATCCTGACCGTGCCGACCTCGGTCCACGTCCTGCCGTCGTCCGACTCCTGGCCGGTGACGGTGTCGCCGGACCTGGTCAGCCGTAGCCACTGCGGGCCGTTGTGCGGACCGCCGGCCACGTCGTGGACGTAGTTGTACTGCATCCGCACGCCGTGATCTCCGGTGAGCATGACGGCGGCGTACGGTGTGCCCTGCTTGAGGCTCGGCCTGACCAGGAGGCCGGCCTTCGCCCACGGCACCACCCCCTCCTTGACGTTGCGCACCCCGGGGATGGCGTCCGGCAGCCGGATCTGACCGGTCATGTCCGACACGCGGGCGGTGATGCTGCCGTTCCCCCTGAGCGGCTGGTGCACGAAGAAGTACTTGTCCTTCACCGCCGTGCCGTCGGGGCCCACCAGAGGCGCGGGACAGGGGCCCTCGCCCGTCCCGGTCACGCAGGAGGTGCGGACGCCTCCGGCGATCAGCAGTCCGAGCGACACGGTCACCAGCACGCAGGCCGCCACGGCGAGCAGCCGGCCCCGGGCGGAACGGAACCTGGCCCACTCCGCGCGCAGCAACTGAGGGAAGCCGTCCCGCCCGCCCGGCCGGCCGGATCGGTGAGGCATGAATGAACTCATGGCGACGGTTGTACGCGGCCCGCGGTTCCAGCCGGGTCGCGGCCGCCGCGACCTGGCTGCGACCGGGGATCTGGCATCGTTGCCCCATGGTTTCTCGACCCGGCGGCCGGTTCGGCCGCCACGTCCGCCCTCCTCGCACGACGAGCGGCGGTGAGGGGCGGTGAGGGTCCTCGTCGTCGAGGACTTCGAGGTCCTCGCCCGCTCCGTCGGAACCGGGCTGCGCCGCGAGGGCATGGCCGTCGACGTCGTCCTCGACGGCACCGCCGCGCTCGATCGCCTGGCCGCCACCCGCTACGACGTGGTGATCCTCGACCGCGACCTGCCCGGCGTCCACGGCGACGAGATCTGCCGGCGACTCGCCCACGGCCGCTGCGCGACCCGCGTGCTGATGCTCACCGCCTCCGGCACGATCGAGGACCGCGTCGACGGGCTGAGCCTCGGCGCCGACGACTACCTGCCCAAGCCGTTCGCGTTCGCCGAACTGGTCGCCCGCGTCCGTGCCCTGGGCCGCCGCGCCACCCCGCCGCTCCCGCCGACCCTGGCCTGCGGGGACATCACCCTCGATCCGGCCCGCCGTACCGCGTTCCGGGCCGGGCGGCGCCTCGATCTGAGCCCCAGGGAGTTCGCCCTGCTCGAATGCCTGCTCGCCGTCCCCGGCCTGGTCGTCTCCGCCGAGGAACTGCTCGAGCGCGCCTGGGACGAGGCCGCCGACCCCTTCAGCAGCGCCGTCAAGCACACCATGCACCGGTTACGGGCCAAACTCGGCGACCCGCCCGTGATCGAGACCGTCCGTGAAGGCGGCTACCGCATCGGACCGTCATGACCTCACAGCGGCTCGCCAGGAGATCCCTGCAGACGCGGCTCGCGCTCGCCTACGCGGCGGGCTTCTACGCCGCCGGGGTGCTCGTGCTCGTCCTCGTCGCCGTCCCGCTCGCCGGCATCGACGCGGCCACACCCGTAGGCCGGCCCTCAGCGAGCACGATCATCGAGTCCGGGCCGGGGATCAGGCTGCCCCAGCTCCTCACGGGATCCGCCGTCGCCCTGATCCTGCTGATTCCCGTCGCCCTGGCCCTCGGCTGGTTCGTCTCCGACCGGTTCCTGCGCCCGCTGCGCGCCATCACCGCCACCGCCAGGACGATCTCCACCGGAAGCCTCCACCGGCGCCTCGACCTCGGCGAACCCATGGACGAGCTGACCGAGCTCGGCCGCACCCTCGACGACCTGTTCGCCCGCCTGCAAGCCTCCTTCGACAGCCAACGCCACTTCGTCGCCAACGCCTCCCACGAGCTGCGCACCCCTCTGGCCGGCCAGCGCACCCTGCTTGAAGTCGCCGTCGCCGACCCCGATGCGGACACCGACAGCCTGCGCTCGGCCTGCCAGGAGGCCCTCGCCCTGAACGGAGACCAGGAGCGGCTCGTCCAGGCACTGCTCGCCCTGGCCACCAGCGAGCGCGGCGTCACCCGCTGGGACACCCTCGACCTGGCCCACATCGCCGAGGGAGTGCTCGCCTCCCGCCGCCGCCAGGCCACCGAACGCGGCATCGACCTCGCCGAGCACCTGGCGCCCGCGGTGACGGCCGGGGACCCGCGACTGATCGAGAGCCTCGTCGCCAACCTCGTCGACAACGCCATCCGCCACAACCACCCGGACGGGCACGTGAAGGTCACCACCCAGACCTCCGGCACGCAGGTGACCCTCACGGTCACCAACAGCGGGCCGGTCGTCCCCGGCGACGACCTCCAGCGCCTCTGCCGGCCCTTCCAGAAACTGGCGTCCGATCGTCACGACCGCGGCGACGGCTACGGCCTCGGCCTCGCCATCGTCAACGCCGTCACGCAAGCGCATCGCGCCACCCTCACCGCCGGCGCACGCCCCGAAGGCGGCTTGTCCATCACCGTCCGGTTCACCCAGGCATCTCGACCTTGACCACCGTGGCAGCGGGGTGAGAGGCGCCGGCGGTTACGGTGCCGGATGGGAGCGGGCGACGGCCAGGGTGAGCGCGGTGACGTGCTCGGCGAGGATGCGCGCCATGGCGGGCAGGTCCTCCGTGCCGCTGACCAGGAGCACGCCGCCGTCAGGGCAGGCGTGCAGGTCGCCGAAGGTGGCCGGCAGATGGTCGCGGGCGGTGTCCAGGTCGATGTCGAGCCATACCTCGGTGCGGTGGGTCCAGGCGCCGAGCGTCAACGCCTGCAGCACGTGGGTGACAGGGTCGAAACCGTCGGGCGGGGTGAACGTGCCGGGCAGTTCGGCGGCGCCGCCGATCCTGTCCACGCGGTACATGCGGATGGCGGCACGCAGATGGTCGCGTCCGACCAGGTACCAGCGGCGTGCGTGCACGACGAGCCCGTACGGGTCCACCTCGCGTGCGCCGCGGGTGTGCTCGATCCGGACGGTGTGCCGCGCGTGGACGGCCGCGGCCAGCGTCAGCGCCAGGTGTGGTTCGGGGGTCAGCGGGCCTGCCGTCGCCGAGGTGACGGCGATCAACGCGGTGATGAGCGACGAGGTCATCGACGCCAACTTCGGCGAGCACGGCCTCACCCCCGAGGACAGTACCTGGCTGCGGGTACGCGGCGTCGGCCAGCCCATCGGCACCTACCAGGACCCGGCGCCGGCCGACCTGAGCGCGGCGCAGGGGCTGCCCCGTACCTACATCGCCTGCGCGGGCGACCCGGGCGGCCCGCCGCACCTGCCGGGCCTGGAGGTGATCACGCTGGACGCCGGGCACTGGCCGATGATCACCGAACCCGAGCTGCTGGCCCGGACGCCGGACAAGGCGGCCCGGTGAAGACGCAGGAGCCACTGGACGGCCTGGCTGCCGAAACCCGGCGCCAGGCACCGTGCCAGCATGATCTGTTTGTCGGCTGGTGAACCGTCTGCACCGAGACCACCGTCCACACCCGGACCGCGCAGACGACGACGCCGCAGCCTGACCTCACCGGTGCGAGGGGATCTCGCACACGGCGCCGACCGGAAGTCCTCCGGCCACTCCGGCACGCATCAGCCACCTCGCAGGCCCTCTGACGTGGCCTCCTGCCCTGCTCCCCGCGGGGGGCCGCAAGAAGGGCCGCGTTCAACCGGAGACGCCGCGCGAGGTGCAGAACGAGCCGGTGCGCACTGACGGGATTGAGCAGCAGGGCATGGGGGAAAGTCTCCGTCCTGCGGGCCGCCGACTGAGGTGGAGCCCCCTGCGACGCAAGCAACCGCTGGTCGAAAGCAGGGGGAGCTTCAGGGATGGGGTTGATGCATGGTGGAACGACGCATGTCGGTTGCGACGCACTGGGGCAGCTTCATCGCGGTGGTCGATTCCGGGCGATTAGTACGAATTGAGCCGAGGCGCGAAGACCCCGTGCCGTCGCCCATCGGCCCCGGAATGGTGACAGCCGCCGACGACGGCGCTCGCGTGCTGCGCCCCGCGGTGCGCAAGGGCTGGCTCAACGGCGAGCCGCGCACCCACGACGCGGCCAGAGGCGCGGACACCTTCGTGGAGGTGAGCTGGGACGACGCGATCACGCTGGTGAGCGATGAACTCCGTCGAGTGCGTTCACAGCACGGAGACAGCGCGGTGTTCGGCGGGTCCTACGGCTGGGCGAGTGCGGGCGTGTTCCACAACGCGCAGAGTCAGCTCCACCGGTTCCTGGCGCTGGGCGGGGGTTTCACCGACTCTCGCAACACCTACAGCACTGCGGCGCTGGAGGTCATCCTTCCCCATGTGATCGGCGGGCATCCGTGGAGCTACCAGTCGCGGATGCCGATGTGGGACGAGATAGCCGACAACTGCGAGCTGGTGGTGGCGTTCGGAGGGCTGGCCCTCAAGAACAGCCAGATCAACCCGGGTGGGCTGGCCAGGCACCAGACGCAGAACCTGCAGCGACAGTGCCGTGCGGCCGGGGTGCGGTTCGTGAACGTCAGCCCCATCCGCAGCGACGTCGCCGACTTCCTCGACGCCGAGTGGCTGCCCGTCATCCCCAACACCGACACCGCCGCCATGCTGGGCATCGCCCACACGATGCTGGTCAACAGGTGGCACGATGAGGACTTCCTCCACCGGTGCTGCGTCGGGTTCGACCGCTTCGCCTCCTACCTGACCGGCGAGCTCGACGGCGTCCCCAAGGATGCCGCCTGGGCGGCGAGGATCACGGGTATCGGTCGCGAGACGATCATCGACCTCGCTCGCCGCCTCACCGAGCGACGTTCTCTCATCATGGTCAACTACGCGGTGCAGCGGGCGGACCACGGCGAACAGCCGATCTGGATGTCTGTCGTGCTGGCCGCCATGGCCGGATCGATGGGCCGGCCCGGCTGTGGCTGGGGAGCAGGTTACGCGACGATGGACGCGACAGGCGTTGCCAGAGGCCGCCCCAGCGTGGCTGGGATACCCGGGGTCCCCAACCCCGTCCCGGACTTCATCCCTGTCGCGAGGATCGCCGACACCCTGCTGCATCCGGGTAGGACCATCGGCTACGACGGCCGGCGCCTCACGTTGCCGGAGCTTCGCCTGATCTACTGGTGCGGCGGGAACCCGTTCCACCACCACCAGGATCTCCATCGGCTGGCCCGAGCCTGGCAGGCCCCTGACACGGTGGTGGTTCACGAAGCCTGGTGGAACACCACGGCCAAGTTCGCGGACATCGTCCTGCCTGTCGCCACCAGCTTGGAGCGCGACGACTTCGCCGCCGGATTCTCCGATCCTCACCTCGTCGCGATGCCCAAGGTCCGCGAGCCGGCGGGAGAGTCACGCACCGACCATCACATCTTCACCGCCTTGGCCTCCCGGCTCGGATACGAGCAGGAGTTCACGCAGTCGCGCTCCGAGATCGAATGGGTCCGGCACCTGTACGAGCAGACGAGGGCCAACCTCGGCGACGACGCCGCCCTGCCGAGCTTCGAGGACTTCTGGGACAGCTCCACCGCTGAGTTGCCGGCGTTGACCGGACCGTTTCCCGGCAGCTTCGAGGCGCTCCGCTCAGATCCGCAGCGTTTCCCCGTGCCGACGCCGTCGGGCCGGATCGAAATCTTCTCCGAGGAGATCGACTCGTTCGGCTACGACGACTGTGCCGGGCATCCGATGTGGTTCGAACCAGTGGAGTGGCTCGGCGCCGATCTGTCGGGCCGATTCCCGCTGCACCTGATCTCGAATCAGCCCGCCTCGCGCCTGCACAGCCAGTACGACAACGGTGGCCACAGCCTCAATTCGAAGATCCGTGGCCGTGAGCCCGTGACGATCAATCCGCTGGATGCCGCCTCGCGCGGCATCGAGAACGGCATGATCGTACGTGTCCACAACGACCGAGGCAGCTGTCTGGCGGGCGCGGTCCTGTCGGACGACGTCATGCCGGGCGTCGTACAACTGTCCACCGGAGCGTGGTGGGATCCGGTCCAGCCGGGCCTGAGCGGAACATTGGACCGCCACGGCAATCCCAATGTCCTCACGGCGGATCGGCCGTGCTCGCGTCTGTCCCAAGGACCGAGTGCTCTCAGCGCGCTGGTCGACGTCGAGCCCTACGACGGCCCTCATCCCGATGTGCTCGCCTTCACCCCACCGCACCTCGAGCATTGAGCCGCTTGCTTTACCGTAATCAATCGAATACTTTGCGTAACCGTGACTGCACTTCAAAACCTCAAGTACGGCCGGTGGTTCAGGGGCGCCGACGTCGACGGCGACGGGTTCATCACCCAGCGGGACGTCCGAATGATGAGCGAGCGTTACATCGCCGCCCGCGGCGCCGCGCCGGACTCCGAGACCGCCCGCCTGCTCACCCAGAGCATGGACACGTTCTGGGCGAACGTGATCGCCCCGATGGATAACGACGGTGACGGAAAGGTCGATCTGCGGGAGATGACCGAAGGGTTCAGGCGGGCCCTGACCGACCCCGCCCTGTACCCGCAACAGATCGAGCCGGTGACCGACCACTTCTTCGACCTCGCCGACCTCAACGGGGACGGCAAGATCGACCAGGCGGAGTTCCAGCAGATGTTCGACTCGGTCGGCGGCGTTCCCGGCGAGGACTGCGCCGCGGTCTTCGCCGCCCTGGACCGGGACGGCTCTGGCGTGCTGGACCGCGCCGAATTCCATCAGGCGGTCACGGAGTTCTTCTACGGCAACGACCCGGACGCCCCCGCCAACCACCTGTTCGGCAGGGTCGCCGGCTGACGGCCCACGATGCGGCCCTACCCGCGACGCCCACACCCACTGCTGGTGTGGGCGTCGCGGCGTGAAGCACATCGGATTTCCGCAGGCCGGCGCCCGGACGGAAGAACCTTGAATAAGCCGATGGTTCTCGCTTGCCCGACGTCGAGCAGGACCAGCATCGATCCGATGAGACCGATGAGGGGAGTACCGATGGGGCAGAGCATCAAGGGGCCGATGGTCCTGCGCATCACCGAGGGTGAGATCGTCGACAGCCAGCTGTCCGAGGACGATATGAGAGCGCTGAGCGACAAGGGCGAGGGAGCCGCCGGCCTGGCCAGGGTCAGATGCCCCGTCCTGTACTGCGCCGCCATGTACGACTCCGGCCTCCAGCGCTGAGACCGCCGGTGAACACCGCTCAAGCAAGGCGGCAGATGGAGGAGATCCTCGCCGGCGACCGCCCGTTCGGCGACTGCGACTACATCCGTCAGCGCACCCGCCTGCACTACCGCCACCGTCTGCTTCTGCTCAAGGAGCACTCCAAGGGCGCGCATCTGCTGCTCGCCGCACAGGAGGACGCCTCCGACGACCGGCACCACCAGGTGCTGGGCGACCCGGCGGTCCGGGTGGCGACGGACACCTGGCTGAGCGCCGTGCTCGGCGGCCGTGAGCTCCCCTGGTCGGAGCAGGAGCTGGACACCGTCCTGGAGACCGCGGCCGCTCAGAGTCCTCGCGTGACCGTGCCGCCGCTGGCCGAGGGCGCCGCGGACCTGGTGAGGCTGCACGAGGCCGCCTGGCCGTGGGTGTGGTCCGAGCCCCGGGCGGAGGTGGATCCGCTGGGCGAGTTCTTCCGCCGCGTCTTCTCCGCGAGCTTGCATGGGCTCACCCTGACGAGCCCCGAGGGCCGCGTGCGCGAGACGCTCCTGCGGGGTGCGGAGCTGCTGCACGAGCTCTGCCCCAAGCTCGCGCGCAGCGCGCTGAGCCACGTGCACCTGGTCGTCGTCGCCGGCAAGGAATCGCCGCCCGAGTCCGCGTCACCCGGCTCCGCGTCGCCCGGGTTCGCGTCGCTCACCCATCCCCGCATCCCGGGGGTGATCTTCCTGTCGGCCGCCGTGCTGGGCGACGCGTGGCAGGCCGCCGAGTATCTCCTCCACGAGGCGATGCACGTCAAGTTCACCGACCTCGAGCACACCCACTCCCTGCTGGAGGAGGGCTACGACGCGGCGGTGTCGCCGCTGGTCCGTCCGCACTGGAACAGGGCCAGGCCGGAGGCGGGTGAGGGCTGGCCGGTCGATCGTGCCCTCACCGTGAGCCACGTCTACACCACCTTGGCGCTGTTCCACTCCACCGTGGCCGCGAGGCACGAGGAACTGGCCGGCCGGTACGGGCCGATCACCGGCGCGGACCCCGCCCGGCAGGCAAGGCGGTCCTTCGACCGGGCCCAGTACCTGCTTCACTGTCTCGGCCGGCACACGGAACAGCTCGGAGCCGGTGGCCGGCTCTTCCTGCGCTGGCTGGGCGGGATCAACGAGGCGTTCGACCCGTCGCCCGCGCCGCGGGGCGCGTACGCACACCTCGTGCTCGACCTGTACGAGCGTGAAGCGGACACGATCCGGAGGGCTCTGTCCCGCCCGGACGCCGGAGGCGCCGTCGAGGACGCCGCCGCCCTGCGGAGCGCCGCGAGGCAGGAGATCAGCGGGTGTCTCGCCGTTCTGGCCGCGACCGGCGAGCCGAGCGGTCAGCCGCAGGAGCTGCAGGACCAGGACAGGGTGCTCGCGGAGCTCGAATCCTCGGGGGCGTCGTTCCGTGACAGCGCCGAGGCGTTCCTGCGGACGAGGGACCTGGTGCTGCGGGCGTTGGGGCCGGTGCCGCCCGCCGCGTTCCTGGGCCCCGTGCCCGAGCGGCCGGAGGAGACCGTCGCCGAGACGGTACGGGCGATGACCGAGGAGTCCGGCCGCCGCCTGGGCGCCCTGCTGGAGCGCTGATCAAGGGGTCGCGGGGCCACGTCCCCGCGACCCGGCAACCGCGGACGTCAAGGAGCACAGGCGATGCCCGACGAGGACGAGAAGGCACCGGGGAGTGCCGGCAGATCACAGGACCCGATCGTGGAGAGGTTGCGGCCCGATCCGGCGCAGGCGCCCGCGGCGGTTCTGCGCATGACCGGCTTTCTCGGCGACAGCGACCAGCCGGACCACCGGCGGCTCTACTTCACGCGCGGGCTCGACTACTACGCGGAGTTCCGCACCGGCGACGTCATCGACATGACCACGGTCGCCCGCCACGAGGAGCCGTTCCGGGGCGAGGAGGCCACCCAGGTGACCCTTCGCCGCGACGCGATGGTGGAGTTCACCAGAACCCGTACGGGCCGCTCTCTCGACGAGTTCGACCTCGACGTGCGGATCGGCCGGTCGGGGAGCGGTCAGTGCATCCCGGGCCTGACCGACACCCGCGAGCACGACTGCCAGGAGCCGACGGCGGCGGACGGCGGGGACTGCGTGACGCCGGGCACCTGCCAGCCGAGCTGCGAGACCTGCGTGACCAACTGCGGATCCTGCTACGAGAGCTGCGTCATCGCCACCAATTGCGGTAATTCCGTGACGTGCGACGCCGGGTGCGGTGAGAACGGGTGAGCGCCGTCACGTCCGGGCCGGCGCAGAGGTGTGACGCCGCCTGGCAGAGCCCGCTCGACCCCGACCGGCAGGCGTCGGCCCTCCGCGTCGCTCGCGACGTCGCCGCGCGGGTGACCGACCCGGGCCGGGTGGCGGCGGCGCTCGCCGCGTCCGTCGAACAGACCCGGTTCCCGAAATCCCTGGCCCGCAGGCCCTACGCCGTGGCGGACGGCGACGCGGGCCTCGCGGTGACCTGCGCCTATCTGGACGCGTGCCTGCCCGGCGAAGGCTGGGACGCGGTGGGCCACCGGTTCCTCACGGCGGCCGCGACAGGCGTGGAAGCGGCGCCGGCGGGCCTGTTCGGCGGGTTGAGCGGGCTGGCGTTCGCCACCGTGTCACTGAGCAGGGACGGGACACGCTACCGGCGGATGCTCGCCACGCTGGACGACGCCCTCGCGCCCCGAGCCGCGGCGATCGGCAGGCGGCTCGGCGAGAGCCGCGAGCCGGGCCCGGTGAGCGCGTTCGACCTGATCTCCGGCGCCTGCGGGACAGGCGCCCACCTGCTGACGCACGACCCGCACGGCATCCTCCCGGAGATCCTCGCAGGGCTCGTGACGCTCGCCCGGGAGCAGGAGCCGCCCGCCTGGATGACGCCCGCCCACCTGATGGGCGACGAGACGATGTCGCGGCTGCACCCGCACGGCGCTCTGGACTGCGGTCTCGCGCACGGCATCCCAGGGCCGCTCGCCCTGCTGTCGCTCGCCCTGCGCGCGGGCATCGAGGTGCCGGGCCAGGCGGAGGCCGTCAGGCGGATCGCCGACTGGCTGGTCGCCCACCGCGCCGGGGACGACTGGCCCGCGTTCGTACCGCTGACCGGCGAGGGGCGGCCCGGCCGGGCCGCCCCGTCACGGAGCGCGTGGTGCTACGGGGCCCCTGGGGTCGCCCGCGCCCTGTGGCTGGCGGCCCAGGCGCTCGACGACGGCCTCCTGGGCGAGCTGGCGCTGGAGGCGATGGACGCCGTCCTGCGCCGCCCGGCCGAGCGGCGCGCCATCCCGTCGCCGACGTTCTGCCACGGGGTCAGCGGCCTGCTGCACATCGTGCTCCGCTTCGCCTGCGACACCGGCCTGTTCCGCCAGGAGGCGGCCGAGCTCGTGGACGAGCTGCTGGCCGCCTACCAGCCGGCACGGCCGCTCGCGTACGCCTCGCTGGAGCCGCAGGGCAACTCCGTGGACCGCGCCGGGGTCCTGGACGGCGCGGCGGGCGTCGTCCTGGTGCTGCTGGCCGCGGCGACGGACGTCGAACCGGCCTGGGATCGGCTCTTCCTCCTGTCATGACCCGCGCGAACCGGAGCCTGTACACGCCGATGGACTGGGCGCTGGTGCGCGCCCCGCTCCTGCCGGTGGACGCCGCCGTGCGAGCGGGCGAGCCGGCGGATCCGGGCCGCCTGCTGCCCGGCGCCCCGGCGGTGGTGGCGGCCCTCCAGGTGGCGAGCGGCGATCTGGCCGCCGCTCTGGCGCGAACGCCGCCCGGCCATCCCAAGGCTCGGCGGATCGGCCGCAAACTGCTGCGCTACCTCATCCGCATGAGCACGCGGCCGACCCCGTTCGGCCTCTTCGCGGGCGTCGCCCTGGCCGACTGGGGACACTGCACCGACCTGGCCCTCGCCAAGCGGGAGCCGCGCACCCGCACCCGCCCGGACCTGGGCTGGCTCACGGACCTGGTCGCGCACCTCGAAGCCGACCCCGAGGTCCGCGCCCGGCTGCGGCTGGTGGCCGACCCCTCCGTGCTGGTCCGCGCCGGACGGGCGTTCCCGGCGGGCGGCACGGCCTCCGTACGGGCCACGTCGGCGGTACGGCGGGCGCTCGCCCTCGCCCGCGCTCCGGTCTCGCGTGCGGAGCTCGTCGAAGCGCTGATCACGCTGCCCGGCGCCACCCCGGAGAAGGCGGACGGGCTGGTCGAGGACCTGCTCCGGCAAGGGTTCCTGCACCACGACCTGCGTCCGCCGCTCACCCGCGACCCCCTCGGCCACGTGCGGGAACGGCTCGCCGGCCACCCCGTCGCAGAAGATCTCGCCGAGTTGCGCGCGGCCCTGCGGGAGTGGGACGCCCGCCCGCTCGGCGAACGGGCCCGCACGTGGCCGGGCCTGCTGGACCGGATCACCACGATCGTGTCCCCCACCGACCCGCGCAACCTGCTCCAGACGGACCTCGCGCTGCCGCTGTCCGGGACCGGCCTGAACAGGCGGATCGGGGCGGAGGCGGCGGTTGCCGCCGAGCTGCTGCTCCGGCTGAGCCCGCACCCCGCGGGACCGCCCCACCTCGACGCCTGCCGCCGGGCGTTCGAGAGCCGCTATGGCGCGGACCGCGAGGTCCCGCTGCTGGAGCTGGTCGATCCGGACTTCGGGCTGGGCCGCCCCACCGACGGCGGCAACCAGCTCCACGCGCCGACCACCCGGCACCGGCTGCTGACCGACCTGGCGGTGAACGCCTGCCGTGACCGGGTGACCACCGTCGAACTCGACGACGACCTGCTGGAACGCCTCCAGACCTGGACCCCGGCGGCCGCGCCGGCCCCACCGACCCTCGACCTCGCGGTCCTGGTGGCGGCCTCCAGCGCCGAGGCCGTGGACAAGGGCGACTTCCTGCTCGTCGTGGGCCCGAACCTGGGCGCGACCGCGGCCGGGCGCACCCTCGGACGCTTCGCCGACCTGCTCGGGCCTCCGGCGGCCACCGCGCTGGCGCGGGCGGCGGAGGCCGAGTCCCGGCACGCGCCCGGCCGCCTGCTCGCCGAGGTGGTCTACACGCCGGAGCGCGCCCGTTCCGGCAACGTCGCCGTACGCCGCTGCGGGCACCGCCACGAGATCCGTCTCGGCCCTTCCACCGGCCTCGCGGAGGAGTGGGTCGTACCGGTCGACGAGCTGGTCGTGGGCCTGCGCGACGGCCTGTTCACCGTCCGGTGGCCCGCACGCGACGTGGAGGTCGTCGCCACGCAGTGCCACATGCTGAACCCGTCGCACGCGCCCCCGGCGGCCCGCTTCCTGCTGGACGTCGCCCGCCACGGCCGGTGCGTGTTCACCTCGTTCGACTGGGGACCGGCCGCCGGTCTTCCGTTCCTGCCCCGGATCCAGCGGGGCCGCGTCGTCCTGTCCCTGGCCCGCTGGCGAGTCGATCCCGCGGCCCTGCGCGAGCCGGCCAGCCTGGCCGCCTGGCGGCAGGCGCACGGCGTGCCCCGCCACGTGTACCTGGCCGGTGGCGACAACCGGCTGCTGCTCGACCTGGACGACCCCGAGCAGGCCGAACTGCTGCGCGACGAACCGCCAGGACGCCCCGTTCTGCTCCAGGAGGCCCTGCCCCACCCGGATCACGCCTGGCTGCCGGGCCCCGAGGGCTCCCACCTCAGCGAGGTGGTGGTGCCGCTCGCGCTCAGGGAGCGACGGACCGTCCCGCCGCGGCGCCGGAGTCCCGCCGTCGTGCCCGCCGGGGCCCGCGCGCGGCCGCCCGGCAGCGACTGGCTCTACCTCAAGCTGTACGGCCCCCGCCGTTTCCAGGACGAGCTGATCGTCGATTCACTGCGCCCCTTCGGGCAGTTCGTCACCGGAGCGGGGCTGGCCGACGGCTGGTTCTTCCTGCGTTACGCCGATCCCGACCCGCACCTGCGCATCCGCTTCCACGGCGACCCCGCCACGCTGCTCGGCCCGCTCATGCGCCACGTCTGCGACTGGGCGGCCGATCTGATCTCCACAGGCGCGTGCGCGACCTTCGCCTTCGACACCTACGAACGCGAGATCGAGCGGTACGGCGGCCTGCACGACATGCCGGCCGCCGAGGGCGTCTTCATCGCCGACAGCCCGGCGGTAGCCGGTCTGCTGGCTCTGTCCAGAAGCCACGGATTCCCCTACGACCCGGCCACCGTGGCCGCGCTCAGCGTCGACGACCTGCTCGACGGCCTCGGGCTGGACGTCGAGCAGCGCACGCGCTTCTACCGTGACGGCGTCTCCCCCTCGCCGGACGGCGGCCGGGACTACCGCAGGCGCTCCCGCGAGCTGCGCCGGCTCCTGGGTGATCCGGGTTCGCTCGGCACGACACCGCACGACCGGGCCCTGACGTCCCTGCTGGCCGTCCGCCGCCGGAACCTGCCGTCCGCCCGTCCCTCTTCCGCGGTGTGCCGCAGCCATGTGCACCTGCACTGCAACCGCTTGCTCGGCACCGGCCACGAGCTCGAACACCGCGTTCTGGAGCTCCTTCGCCGCACTCGCGAAGGTCTCGCCCATCGGTGACCGCGGCGCTCAGGCGTCGGTCACCACGCGCCCCCGCGTACATCTGTCCGGAAAGCCGGGAAACCCCCGTCCCGGCGAGAGCCCCCGGCCCTCTCGCGGTTCAAGGGGGCCGGGGGCTCGCGGCGGTGCTCGTTCAGGCGGAGGGGGTCGCCCTCACGTAGCTGACCTCGACGTTCAGGTACGTTCCGACGCCGTAGTCATGGCCGCGGATGGCCAGGAGGTTGCAGCGCTCCAGGTGTCTGGCGGGGATGACGACGTTGATCGCGCCCGCGGCACAGCCACCGCTCCTGACGCTCTGGACGAGGCGGCCGTTGAAGTAGACCCGGGCATCGTTGTCGATCGTTCCTTGGATGCGGACCAGTCGTGCGTCGCGCGGGATGTGCACCCAGTGGCGTACCAGGATGTCGGTGTTCACCGCCCAGGACGTCTTGACGTTGGTGGAATTGTTCCAGGCGCAGATGCCGTTGGTGGTGCCGAAGCCTTCTTGTCCGCTCGACCAGTCACTGTCGTCGAAGTTCGGGTCGTAGAAACGCGGGGCGTTGGCCGCAGGCGGCACTTGGAGGTATTTCCAGTCGGTGCTGTTGTAGCCGAGTACGGTGACGACGTTCTGCCGCATTCCGGCCTGGGAGACTGACGCCGATGCCGGTGCGGGCAGGGCCACGGTGGCCAGCAGCGAGCCGGCCGCGAGGCCGGCGGGAAGGAAACGCAGCAGTTTCTTGAACATGGCGATCTTCCTCCGTCGATTGTGCGAAATGTCGGTCCTGCAGCCGCCGAAAAGGACATGTCTATCCATGTCGCAATTCTGCCGCCTAACATCCCGGCCGGAATGGGTAAATCGAATCATAATTTCATCACGCACGAACAGGCTAGGCAATGGCAAAGAAAGACCGACAGGAGGCGGGCGCATTTATCAGCAAAAAGGAATTTTCCGATATGCCGATTATGAGTGCCCCCTCTCAACCGGAGCCGAGAAACATCGACACAGTTGGCGATCTGGGCGCACACCTCCCCCATCGCCATCGGGGCCGAGCCGGCCTTCACCGCGACCTGTTGGTACCTGACCAGCCGAGTACTGCGGCTGCGCACTCCCCCTGGCACCCCTGCTCGTCCGCGTGAGGGCGGTCTTACCTCCACGTCACATCGCATTCAGTAGTCATACAACTACAGTGCGTGACGGGATGGCACGTACCAGTCCCCCTTTCCCCCGGAAGGACGTACGCATGACACGTACCCTGCGCACTGTGGCCCTGGCCGCGGCGATCCTCGCCTCGGCACTGCCGATCACCGCGACCGCCGCCCCGGCCAGCGCCGAGCGCAGCCGAGCCGCACAACCACTGAACTGGGTAGCGCTAGGAGACTCCTACAGCGCGGATGTGATGGTCCCGCCCTGGGACGCTCCCGCCGACAGCGACGGGTGTGGCCGTTCCGGGTACAGCTGGGAGGCGATGCTGGCCCGGGACCTCAACGCGGCGCATCCGGGCTGGGTGAACAGGACCGACGTGACGTGCGGTGGGGCCACGGTCGCGCGAGGGGTTCTCGGGCCCCAGCCGGCGGGCGTGCTCTTCGGCCCACCCGCCAACGGCAAGGACCACGGCGGCTGGACCACCAAGCCGCCGCAGATCGACGCGCTCGACGCCGGCACCGACGTCGTCACTGTCGGCATCGGCGGCAACGACTTCGGCTTCGGGGAGATCCTGAACAACTGCCTGGCCATCGGAGCCGAGCAGACCCTGCCCGTCAAGTACTGCAAGACCTACTACGAGTCCGAGGAAGGGCAGCACTGGCTCAACGAGCGCTGGCAGATCGTCGAGGACAGCCTGCAGGCCCTTCTGGCGGACATCCACTCCAGGGCGCCTGAGGCGAAGGTGTTCCTGCTCGGCTACCCCGCCATCGTGCCTTCCGCGTTCGGCTGCTCCTACGGCAACTTCCATCAGCTCGGCACGATCCGGCTGCACAACGACGCACCGTACCTCGACTCCCTGCAGCAGCAGCTGAACCAGAAGATCTCAGACGCGGCCGGCGAGAATCAGGCCACGTATGTCGACACCTACACCTCGAGTGAAGGGCACGGCGTGTGCGCCCATGGCACTGACCGCTGGATGTACGGCGTCTTCTCGAATCTGGTCATGCCGCCCGGAGTGGACAAGCCGGCCGACCCGGCGCAGTACCAGTGCGCGGCCCGCGACCAGGTACCCGCGCTGCTCCCCAAGGGTGAGGCCTGCACCTTCGTCCACCCCAACTACTACGGCGCGCTCAACCAGCGCAACGAAGCCGAAGCCGCGTTCCAGGCCGCCGGCCTGACCCCGTAGGCGACCGGCCTGTGTCGGGGCCATGACCTGCGACGTCGTCTGTCCTCGCGGCCCCTGGAGAACCGCTCCGGGGGCCGCTTGCATGCGCCGGCGGTCTGCCCATAGGGCCCGACAGGTCGTCGTTCTCCAGCGCCCGACACAGCGTCGACCGGCCGGCTGCGCCGCCGCCGCAGTAGAACCACCGGAAGCAACCGGGGAGAGCTCCACGGCAATACACGACGCAGGATGTCGTGATTCGTTGGGAGGCTTGACGCAGCGGGTCCAGGTGCGCGAGCGGTTCCCGCGGGGCCCGAACCTCGGCGGTCGAACGCTGCCAGGTTCGGACAACCATCGGTGACCGTTGCCGCGGTCCGGGCCGTTCGCCGTTCACTCACACCGAGGAGCATCAGATGGGATCCCAGCTCAACCCGTGCCTCGCTTTTCGACGGGAACGCGCGACAGGCGATGGAGTTCTACCGCGACGTCTTGGGCGGCGAGCTGGAGATGGGCACGTACGCCGAGTTCGGCTCGCCGGACGCACCCGCCGACAAAATCATGCACGCCACGCTCCGCACCCCGGACGGCTACACGCTGATGGGTTGGGACGTCCGGGAAGAGATGCCCCACACCCCGGGCGACAACGTCGCGGTCTTCCTCGGCGACGACGCCCGGCTCCGCGGCTACTTCGAGAGACTGTCCGTCGGCGGCACTGTGACGTTGCCCCTGGACAAGCAGTCATGGGGGGACGAGGCCGGCTCGCTCGTGGACCAGTTCGGGATCACCTGGATGGTCAACATCACCCGCCGGCAGCCCTGATCGACCACAGCAGCAGCCGGACCGGCTCGCCCGTGCTCCGGAGACCCGATCCGCACTTCGGCGCGCTGCTCGGTGGGATCTCGATGCTGCGCGGCGGTCCCCCGCGCCTGCCGGATCAGCAGTCACCGCTCTCCGGGCATGTCTCGGGCGCCTCCGCCATGGTGACGGCGGTGATCGCCCGGGCGGCGTCGCCGAGTGCGGCGAGCTGCTCGGGCGTCAGCGCGTCGACCACGAGTCGACGCGCCTCTCGGACGTGACCAGGGGCGATCTCCTCGATCTTGGCGAAGCCGGCGTCGGTGAGCCGTGCCTCCGTGTGGCGGCCACCGCGGTTGGGCAAGCTGTGCCGCTCGACCCAGCCAGCCCGCTCGAGCCGGGTGACCGCATGGGAGATCCGCGAGAGCGACCCCTGCGCCAATGCGGCCAGGTCGCTGAGCACCAGCGTGCGGTTGGGCGCCTCGGAGAGAGCCGCGAGCACGTGGTACTCGAAGCTGTTGACGCCGGCGTCGCGCTTGAGCTGGGCGTCCAGTGCGGGCGGCAGGGTCATGATCAGCGCGACCAGCGCTCGCCAGTCGCGCTGCTGCTCGGGCGACAGCCATGGCGCGTGGTGCTCGGAGGCGGTTCCGCGGGGGGGCTCGGTACTCACAGATCAACTCTACCAGGCAATTTGAATATTCAAGTGGTTCGACATACTGTCAACTTGAACATTCAACTAGCACTCACTCGTCAGGGAGATCCCCATGTACGTGCTCCGTGTCGACGCCACCATCCAAGGCGACCGCTCCGCCAGCAGCGCACTCGCCGACCTCGTCCTCGACGAGCTCGTGGCCGCCCGCCCTGGGGTGCCGGTGGTACGGCGTCACCTCGGTCAGGAGCCGCTGCCGGCACACGTCTGGGAGGCCGCGATCTCCAGCCGTCACATCCCGGAGGAGGGCCGCACCGCCGCGCAGCGCGAGGCACTCGCCACAGCGGAGCGGCTCGCCGCTGAGCTGCAGCAGGCGACGAGCGCCGTGCTCGCGATGCCGCTCTACAACTTCGGCGTCTCGCAGCACGCGAAGACCTGGATCGACCTCGCGATCGCCGGGGCGCCTCAGGGCGTCCGCCTGCTCGAGGGCACGCCGACCGTCCTGGTCACCACTCGCGGCGGCGCCTACGGCCCCGGCACCCCGCGCGCGGGCTGGGACCACAACATCGACTACCTGCGCCGGATCCTCGTCGACATCTGGGGCGCCGACCTCACGGTGGTCGAGCGCGAGTTCACGCTCGTCGGCGTGAACCCCGCCCTGGACGAGTTCACCGAGATGGCGGCGATCATGCACAAGACCGCCGAGGAGGCGGCAGGCGAGGCCGGACGAGCGCTCGCCGCCCGGTACGCCGCCTGACCTACGAGCGCTGCGCATCACTCGCCGTCAGCGACCAGGTTCTCCGCCAGATCAAGAACATGCCTGCCGAGGCCACTGACCGCTGAGGCCGCGCGACCGCCCCCCGCACCACCATGTCCGCCGTCCCGGCTGAGGCGCAGCCACCTCTGAGGGAGTGGCAGAGCTCGAAGGCGAAGGGGACGGCCGGCCGCCCCCGGCCTTTTGCTAGATCGCGGCCTTGTCCAGGATGGCGGCGACCTCATCGGCCCTGAACAGGAACCCCACATGTGACGTGTCCAGCGTGTGCACGTCGTACGGGTTGCCGGGTGTCAGGGCGTCCGCTTCGGCGATCAGCCTGTCCTGCATGGCCACCGGCAGGGATCGGTCGCCGGCCAGGCGGATGTAGGTGCGGGCGATGGTGCCCCAGGTGGTGGCGTCGACGCGGGCGTCGGCCGTCATCACCGCGATCGACTCGTCCGGCTGCAGGATGTTGAGGAAGGCACGGAACTGCTCGTCGCTGACGTCCGCCATGGTGGCGGCCTTGAGCGCGTCCAGCAGTGCCGCGTCCGCGGTGCGGTAGTTGGCCCGGCCGACGCCGAGCCGGGCGGGATCGCCGACGTTGAACGCGGCCAGCGGCCCCATCAGGTTGCCGGCGAACTCGGGCTCCTGCATGTACTCGATCGGGTTGGCGCGCACCACGCACGACCAGGCGGAGATGTAGACGAGCCGATCCACCAGGTCAGGGATGGCGTTGCCCACACCGCTGATGGTCAGGCCGCCGAGGCTGGCCGCCACCAGCACCACGGGCCCGTGCTCGGCCACGCGCCGGACCACGTCGACGACCGCGTCCACGTTGTCCTGGAGGGTGACGTCGGCCAGCGTGGACGGCTCGGCCGCCCACGCCTCGAGGTCCTGGGGCGCCTGGTAGGCGAGCGGGTACTGCGCGTCGAGGCCATGGCCCGGCAGATCGACGGCGTAGCTGCGGTGGCCGAGCAACGCCAGCTCGCGCTGGACGGGAGCCCACATGAAAGAGCTGCTGCCGGAGCCGTGGACCAGCACGAACGTGGGCGACGACGAGTGGTTGGAGTTGGATCGCATGAAGAACAGTCCGTTTCGTTCGAAGGCATGGCGAACATGCCCGCGTCGCGGGGAACGACGTGCGGCTGCCGGGTGAGAACGCGGCAGATCAAGCCGTGAGAATGAAGCCGGCGGTCGGCTGCGGGCGTAACCCATGTGGTGCGCGGCTTGTGCCCCAGCACCTGTCTGCGGGATCGAACTGCGCTGGTCGCTGAACGACCGGCGGGCAGACCACTTCAGCTGTTACGAAGACGGATGAACTTCTCGATCATGTCTGAGAGCGTATCAGCGGTCGGTGCCGCAGCCTGGCCCGTTGCCCCATTCCGGCGGGCCAGGAGAGCCCAGGCGGAAAGGTCAGGAGCAGTCCACCAGGAGGTAGTTCACGAGCGCGTTCTGAGCCGTGACCGTCGTCCCCGACCCCATGTAGTCATTGTCCTGGAGTCCCCCGCTCGGAGACGGCGGCCACTTCGCCGACGTCCGGTTCCTTGGGGAGACACCGACGGGCCGGGGCCGGGCCGGCGCTGGCGATCATCGTGCATCTGCCCACATCCGAGCTGCCCCTGCCGTCCGGCAAGGTCGACGCGCTCATGGCCCAAGCGAGACCCGCGGGCGGCGGCTTCGGCGCGATCCTCGCCGGCCACCTCAAGACGCTGGTGCGCGAGGCGCAGTCCATGTCCTTGCCTGAGGTGAAGCGCCTCGGCGCCACCACACTGGCCTGGCGGCACGAGGCCCTGACCCGCGCGACGTCAGCCGCGGACGACGGCCACACACGTCGATGACGCCGAATGCGTTGAAGTTGCTAGTTATTTCAGTCATGATTGAAATGACTAGCCGCTACTAGGGAGCGAGCCATGGAACACGTGACCTTCAACAGCCTCGGCACCCGCTGCGCGGGCGATCTCTACCTGCCAGAGACGAGTGACCCGGTCCCCGGGCTGGTGCTCGGGCACAGCGGGGTGATGGTCAAGGAGGCGCTGGCGTTCTTCGCGCCGCACTTCGTCGAGGCCGGCTTCGCGGTGCTGGCCATCGACTACCGCACGGCCGGTTCCAGCGAGGGCGAGCCGCGCGGCCTGGATCACCCGGAGCGGCAGGTGGAGGACTTCCGCAGCGCCGTGTCCTACCTGCGGACCCGTCCCGAGGTGCAGCCGGAGCGGATCGGGGTGTGGGGGGTGAGCATCGGCGGCTCGGTGGCGGCCCAGGCCGCCGTGCTCGATCGGCGCATCAAGTGCGTCGTGGTGCAGAGCCCCAGCGTGTGGGACGGATGGCGGTACACCGAACGCCTCCTGGGCCGCGCCGGCGTTCACGCGCTGCGCGACCGGCTGCAGCAGGACTGGCAGCGGCGCCACGAAGGCGAGCCGAGCGCTCGCGTGCCGCACCTGACGCTGGAGGGCGACAGCGTGAAGGACGCTCCGGACATCTCGACCCGCCTGTTTCCCGCCTACCGCAACGAGAAGACCCTCGACTCGGCCGAGCACCTGCTCACCTTCGCCCCGGAGAACCTCATCCACCGGCTCGCGCCGACGCCGCTGCTGATGATCGCCAACGGCGGGTGGGACCCGTACCACATGCTCGAAGAGGCGCAGAGCGCCTTCGCCAAGGCGGGCGAGCCCAAGCGGCTCGCGGTGCTGCCGTACGACGTGCTCGGCCTCTACACCGGGCCCGGCCTGCGGGAGGCGATGGCGCTCGCCATCGACTGGTTCGACCTCTACCTGCGCAGGACCCCGCTCGCGGGCCGCACCCCGGCGCCCACCTATGAGTCGGTGGCCGCCATGACACAGTGAACCGGCACACGATCACCAAGGGAGGACGCGACGATGAGCGCTGAGGAACAGCAGGACCGGCTGCTTCGATGGGTGGAGCGGGTGTCCGCCTTCTGCGTCGAGGAGTGGGGGCTGCCGCCCATCACCGGACGCATCCTCGGCTGGCTCATGATCTGCGACCCGGCCGAGCAGTCCGCCGGCCAGATCGCCGAGGCCATCCAGGCCAGCCGGGCCTCGCTCACCTCGAACATGCGCTTTCTCACCGCCATCGACCTGGTCAAGAAGGTGAGAAGGCCCGGGGATCGCACCTCCTACTACCGCATCGAGGACGACGCCTGGCAGAAGGTCATCCAGCGCAAGCTCGACAGCCTGAGCGCGTTCGGCGAGATCGCCGACGAAGGGCTCGACCTCGCGGGCGGCGAGGGGCAGCGCACCGAGCGCATCAAGGCCGCCCACGACTCCCTGACATGGCTGCAGAACCTCGCGGCCCACCATCCGCTACGCCATTGAGGAATCTCCATGCACCGCTGGAAACCCGAGCTGGGGCTGATCCAGGAAACGCTGCTGCTCACTCTCCACGCCAGGGCCCTGGACGCCGGGCTCTCCCATCCGATCCTCGGCGACACGCTCTCCGCCGACCTGGCCGGCACCATCGACTACGACTTCGGCAGGCTGAAGGTCAAGCCCAGCCTCGTCCTCACCACGGCACTGCGCGCCAGGAAGCTCGACGACGTCGTCCGCGCCTACGTCGGCGCACACCCCGGATGCGTGGTGCTCGACCTGGGCTGCGGGCTGGACACCAGGATGTCCCGTTGTGATCCGCCGCCGGGCGTCGACTGGTACGACGTCGACTTCCCCGAAGTGGTGAACCTGCGGTCCGAACGCCTGCCCGGCCGTTCCCACCTGGTCGGAGCCGACCTCACCGGCTCCGACTGGCTCTCGGCCATCCCCGGCGACCGGCCGGCGATGATCGTCGCCGAGGGGCTGCTCCCCTTCATGCCCGGCGACTCCTTCCAGGCGATGACCCGCGCGCTGACCGGCCATTTCCCCTCGGGCGAGCTCGCGCTCAACGGCTACACCCGCTTCGCCGCCCGGGCCATGAAGTACCACCCGACCATCAAGGCACTCGGCATCAAGGCCGCCCAGGGCTTCGACGACGCGCACGAACCCGAGTCGTGGCACGCCGGCCTCGAACTGATCGAGGAGCAGATCCTCACCCGCGCTCCGGAAGTGGCCCGATTCCCGCAACCCCTAAGGGCGCTGACCCGTCTCACCGCCCGCAGCACGACCTTGTCCCGGCAAGGGGCACGCGTTCTCCGCTACCGGTTCTGAGCCTGGGCCGGAGACGTCCGCGAGTGCGCCCGCGCCGCCGGGGCCTGGCGCCACGGGGTCCGCTCGGCGACGTGACGGCGGAGCTCGCGTGCCTGCCGGGGCAGGTTCCAGGTCATGGCGCCGATGACGTGGCCGTCCCTGCCGTACAGGCCGGCGAACCGGCCGGTGGCGGGGTCCCCGGCGACGACCCGGAACCGGGCGTCGCCGCCTGTGACGCCGTGGACCTGGATCTTCACGTCGTACTGGTCGGTCCAGAAGTAGGGCACGGGGGCGAAGGGGGTCTCGCCGCCGAGGAGCGTCCGGGCTGCGGCCGTGCCCTGCTCGGTGGCGTTCAGCCGGTGTTCGAGGCGCAGGCGGCCGAAGCGGGGGTGCCACCAGGAGGCCACGTCGCCGGCGGCGACCACGCCGGGAGCGGCCCGGCACCGGTGGTCGCACTTGACGCCGTCCTCCACGTCCAGGCCGCTGCCGGTCAGCCAGCCGGTCGCCGGGGCCGAGCCGACGGCCACGAGCACCAGGTCGGCCGGGACGTGCGCGCCGCCGTCCAGATCGACCCCGGTCACCTGGCCGTCGTGGCCGGTCAGGCCGGTGACCCGGGTGCCGGGACGCAGGCGGACGCCGTGCCCGGCGTGCAGACCGGCCAGCAGCCGCGCCACCCGGTCGCCGAGCCGGTCGATCAGCGGCGCGGGGAGCGGATCGACCAGGGTGACGTCCAGGCCGAGCCGCCGGGCGACGGCGGCGACCTCCGTACCGAGGAAGCCCGCGCCGACGACGACCACCGACCGGGCGGCGCGCAGCCCCTCCCGCAGGGCGAGGGCGTCGTCGAGGGTGCGCAGCACGTGCACGCCGCCGAGTTCGTGCCCTGACGGCAGCCGGCGCGGGACGACGCCGGTGGCGATCACCAGCCCGTCGTAGGGCAGGACGCCGCCGTCGGACAGGGCGAGTTCGCGCGCGCCGGTGTCGAGGGCGGTGGCGGCGACGCCGAGCCGCCAGTCGGCCCCCAGCGCGACGCGGCCCTCATGGCGGCGCAGCGTCACGCGGTCGGGCGCCCACCTGCCGAGCAGGATCTGCTTGGACAGCGGCGGCCGGTCGTAGGGCTCCCGCCGCTCGGCGCCGACCAGGGTCAGCGAGCCGGTGAATCCGTCGCGGCGCAGGGCCTCGGCGGCGGTCAGGCCCGCCGCCGAGGCGCCCACGACCACGATCCGGGAGGGCCGGCTCACGACGCGCTGAGCGTGATCGCGCGGGCCGGGCAGATCCGGGCGGCCTCGCCGACGCCCTCGCGCAGCCCCGGTTCCGGGCTGTCCCGCAGCAGGACGACGATGCCGTCCTCGTCGCGCTGATCGAACACGTCGGGACAGAGGAGGACACACTGCCCCGAGCCGGTGCAGGCGTCCTGATCCACGGTGACCTTCATGTGCTTGACTCCTTCGCGCGATCACCAGGTGACGGGCAGTTCGCGGACGCCGTAGAAGACGGCCTGCTGTTTGAACGCCAGCTCCGCCGGCGGCACGGCCGCCGCCAGCGTGGGGACGCGCCGGTGGAGCGTGCCGTGGACGACCTGCAGCTCCACCCGGGCCAGCGACTGCCCCAGGCACTGGTGGGCACCGAACCCGAAGGCGACGTGGTGGCGCACCTCACGGCGGACGTCGAGGACGCCGGGGTCCGGGAAGGCCGACGGATCCCGGTTGGCGGTGCTCTTCACGACGACGATGCCCTCGCCCGCGCGGATCATCGTGCCGCCGACCTCCAGGTCCTCGCGGGCGACGCGGCGGGCCTCGGTGTGGGTGATGGACAGGTAGCGCAGGAGTTCCTCGACGGCGTTGGCCACCAGCGCCGGGTCGCCGTCGCGCACCGCCGCGAGCTGGTCGGGGTGCGCCAGCAGCGCGGCCGTGCCGAGCGCGATCATGTTGGCGGTGGTGTCGTGCCCGGCCACCAGCAGGAGCTGGCCCATCGTGGAGATCTCGGTCAGGGTCATCGCGCCCGTCCGGTACTGCTCCACGGCCAGCCTGCTGAGGACGTCGTCACCCGGCTCGTCGCTCTTCGCCTGCACCAGCGCCTCCAGGTAGTCGTTCAGCTCCTCGGCGGCGGCCAGGGCCCGCGCGGGGTCGCCTTCGTCCATGACGAGCTCGGCCGCCGCCCGCTGGAAGAAGGCCCGGTCCGCGTAGGGCACGCCGAGCAGTTCGCAGATCACCAGCGAGGGGACCGGCAGCGCGACCGCCCGCACCAGGTCGGCCGGGTTGGGACCGGCGAGCAGGTCGTCGATGAGGTCGTCGACGATCCGCTGGATCCTGGGCCGCAGCGCCTCCATCCTCCTGATCGTGAAGTCGGCGGTCAGCAGGCGCCGGTGTGCGGTGTGCTCGGGGGCGTCCATCTGCATCAGCGTCTTCATCCGCGCGTCGCGTGCCCTGCTCACCGCGTTGGTGTGCGGGAAGCCGGGCTCGGCCACGTCGACGCTGACGCGCGGATCGGCGAGCACCGCGCGGACGTCGTCGTAGCGGGTGACCAGCCAGGGGGTGGTGCCGTCCCACAGACGGACGCGTGAGACGGGCGCTTCCGCGCTGCGGCGGGTCAGCTCGGGCGCCGGGTCGAACGGGCGGGCCGCCGCGCGGGGCATCGGGAACGGCACCGGATCCGGCAGGGCATCGGTCATGATCTCTCCTCACCTCGGTCGTGTGGTCCGCGCAGGGGCGATGACGGCCGCCCGGCGGGAACCGTCGTGGTCCGCAGCGCTCATACGTCAAGGCTGTCGTTGAACCAGCCCCGGAGACTTCCGCCCGGAAGCGCCGGAAGGGCGGGCGGAAAGCCTCAAGCGGCGGTGGAACCTGGGCGGACGGTCCATCGGGGTGTGTCGGTGGTCGGGAACAGCCGCCGGCAGTACTTGCCGGCGGCTCAGCACGCCGTGACCGAAGCCGGCGTGATATACAACCAGGGCGAACGCTGGCCCGCATCGACCTTCTGGACACCATCCCGATGGCCGAGCACCTCATCCTCAGCCTGCCCCGCCACCTACTCGACACGTTGCCGGCGCACTTCGCCCTCTGCGAGATCGGTCCGAGAGGAAGGAAGGCATCATGACGATCACGAAAGAGTCGGAGCTCGTCGAGGTCCCGTTCTGGTTCGATCCGCTGTGCCCCTGGGCGTGGGTCACCTCACGCTGGCTGCTGGAGGTCGAGAAGGTCCGGCCGGTGCACGCCGACTGGCGGCTCATGTCGCTGGCCCACCTGAACCTCGTCCAGCGTGGGGGTGAGGGGATGAGCGAGGACTACCGGAACCAGATGGAGAAGGCCTGGGGGCCGGTCCGGGTCTGCGCGGCCGCCGCCGAGCACGCCGGCCGTGAAGTCCTCGGCCCGCTGTACACCGCCATCGGCACCCGGTTCCACAACCAGAAACGTCGCGATGACCCCACAGTCGTGCCCGAAGCCCTCACAGAGCTGGGCCTGCCCGCCGCGTTGGCGGCGGCCGCCGACAGCGAGGAGTTCGACCAGCTCATCAGGGACTCCCACGATGAGGCTTTCAACGAGGTGGGGCTCGATGTCGGGACTCCCGTTCTGCGCATCGGCGGCATGGCCCTGTTCGGCCCGGTGATCAGGCAGGCGCCCCGTGGCGAAGCAGCCGGCCGGCTCTGGGACGGCCTGGTCCTGGTCGCCGGGACGGAGGACTTCTTCGAGCTCAAGCGGAGCCGCGGGCGGAGCGTCAGACCGTCCTTCGACTGAGTGACACCGCAGCCGGCCGGACGCGGTTGACGGGTCCTAACCGCGGGCCGGTACGGCTCGCGCGATGCGCGAGCCGACCAGGCGTTCGGCCTCGTCGAGCGGATACCAGCCCGCATCCGTCACCTCGGACTTCTGGATCGGTCCCATGTCCGCGTGCGTCACGAACGCGTACCCGATGTCGAGGTGATGGTGCGCCGGCTCGCCCTTCTGCGGTCGGGCCGGAACGCGGGCGTACTCGATGTAGACGGGGCTCTGCGACGCCGGCATGACCTGCGCGGGGTCGATCCCGGTCTCCTCCGCCAGCTCGCGCACCGCTGCGTCGATCAGCGAGGCGTCGGCCGCCTCCAGATGGCCGCCGGGCTGCAGCAGGATCCCGTAGGCACGGTGCTCGACAAGCAGGACCTCGGTGCCGTCGCGGACCAGCAGCGCGCCGGCGGTCACATGCATCACGAAATTCCGCCGCGAGGCGAAATCCCGGCCCTCGGACAGCAGGCGGAGCGGCTCGGACAGCAGCGCGGCCTCGTCCGGGAAGCGCGAGAGGTGGTCCCGGACGGCGCTCGATATGTCCGCGTCAGTGATCGCCACAGGTCACTCCCGCGCCTGACCGACGGCGCAGCTCCTGGTGACCGACCGTCGAGACGGGATGAGCGATGGACACCGGCACAGTCTGCTCCTTGACCGAGAGGAGGCTTCGCACCGTACAGGTGCGACCGGTCGGCGCACGCCCGCCACGCCGAACGGACAGGGCAGGCAACTCGCCGGTCCGTCCCGAGTCCTGCTCGCCGGCTGCGCGACGGTTGTCGCCGGTGCGGCGGGCGCGTTCAGTGTTCACGACGTGCGCCGTATGCGCACGACACTAGGCGCCACGCGTCACGGGCAGTCGCAGCACGTCGGTGCCGATGAAGGAGGGGATCGGCTGGAGATCCTGCGGGCCGGTGGCCAGCCGCAGATCGGGAAAACGGTCGAACAGTGCGGGCAGCGCGATGCGCGCCTCCAGCCGGGCCAGCGGCGCGCCCAGGCAATAGTGCATGCCGTGGCCGAAGGCCAGGTGCGCCCGGTCGCGCCGGTCGATGTCGAAGCGGTCAGGCTCGGCATTGACGGCAGGGTCACGCCCGTGAGCGCCGAAGCAGATGAGGATGAGGTCTCCGGCCCGGATGGTGGTCTGCCCGTCCAAGGGGATGTCCGCGGTGGCGTAGCGCATCGGCAGATGCATGACGGGCGGGTGCAGACGCAGACTCTCCTCGATGACGTCGTCCCAGCGTGCGGGATCGCGGCGGACGACGGCGAGCTGCTCGGGGTGGCTGAGCATCGCGATGACGGCGTGGTCGAGCAGGGACACCGTGGTCTCGCTGCCCGCGCCGATCATCAGGAGCAGCGTGCTGACGAGCTCGTCGTCGCTGAGCTGGTCGAGTCCGCTGTCCCTGGCGGCGATCAGCCGGCTGGTCAGGTCGTCGCCGGGCTGAGCTCGCTTGGCCTCGACGAGGCGGTGCATCGAGGCGATCATTTCCTGCTGGACGCGGATCGCCTGCTCGGCTGACAGGCTGGTGTCCAGCACGGCGTCGATGGCGGCCAGCATGGCGGGCCGCTGATCCAGCGGCACCCCGAACAGGTCGCAGATGACCTGGGTGGGGATCTTGTAGGAGTAGCGTGCTCGCAGGTCCAGCGCGTCTCCCGGGGCAGCGGTGCTCAGGTCGCCCAGCAACGTGGTGACGATGGCGGTGATCGGCTGCTGCATCGCCTCCACGCGGCGGGGTGTGAACGCTTTGCCGACCAGGTTCCTCAACCGCTGGTGGTCGGGGTCGTCGGCGGTGAACATGCTCCGCACGTCGACCCAGGCGGTGAGCCAGCCGATCGCGTAGGGGCGGTAGCCGGGCCAGGACTTGCGCGCGTCCTTGGAGACGTGGGGGTTCGTCAGCAGGTGCTTGACGACATCCCCGTCGGTCACCGACCAGGCGGTGAGGTCGCCGGGCAGCTGGACGGGCACGGCCGGTCCGGCGGCGCGTAAGGAGTCGGCCTGCTCATGGATGCGGTGTCCGCTGCTGTCGAGAATCACGGCTGTGGGAGTCACGCATGCCTCCTGTCTGTTTCAGACTCCACAACGTGTCGACGATCGTTTCAAGGGTCCCCGGGGTGATGTGTGGCAGCCCCCTGCTCTCGTGAACAACTCTTAAGATCACTCAGGAACAGCCCCCGAACAGGAAGACCTTGCGCATGCGCACCATCTACGCCGTCACCCATCCCGAGGGCGTACGCGGCCCGGTACCCCGAAAGCCTGGACGCCGTCTTCCTGGACAGCTCCATGGTCATCGGCCGCGACGGGTACGCCGAGCAGCGGTTCGACGCCCGGCTCGACTACCTTGATCTCGTCTGTGCGCGTTCGAGGCCATGCGACGCGCTGCCCGGCAATGCCTCCGGCACCTGGAAGAGGCTGGTGGACCGGCTTCGCGAGCATCCCGACCCGGAGGTGACGCTGCACCAGGTACTCACCCTGCGTGAGCCGGCCGAAGCGGTGCTCGGCCGGGAGGTCGTCGCGGCCGCACATGCCTACCTCGACGGCGCCCCGGCCCCGCTGCGCCGCCTGGCCCGGCTGGCCTCGGCGGCCGAACGTCAGGCCCAAGCCGAGCGGTACTACGAGCGAGAACGCCCGATGGCGCCCTTTCAGCCCACCGACGTCTTCCCCACCGAGGCGGTCGCCGCCCAGGAGTGGTGCATCAACTGGCCGACCCCACGGCACAGCCCGCCGCGCCCGCCCGCCGATGGGTGAGTGCGTACGCGGCATGCTGCGTATCTTCCTGACCACCAAGCGGGTGGTCGACCAGAAATGCACGGTGAGAACTACCGCGCCGTCGGTGCGTTCCCGCAACGGCTCAGGGACGTGGCGCCGCATCCGGCCCCCGAGCTCAGCCCGAGCCGGCGGCGGATCCTCACGGCCACCCTCACGGCCGGGACCGGCCGACGCACCCACAAGGTGACGCTCTCCTGGACAGCGTTCTCCACTCAGCGATCCGTATCCGGCACCGTCGACGGCATCCCCTTCGCGTAGGCCCAGCGCCATGGCCGGACGCGGGCTTCACGGACCCGGAGGGAAGACGCCCTGGCCCGGGGTGAGGATTCCGTCGGGGTCGTAGCGTTCACGCGCCGCCTCGAAGGCGGCCCACGCGGGGCCGTAGTGGGTGCGCCACTCCTCAGGCGTGGTGGGTATGGAGCCGACCGGGTACTGGTAGCCCCCCACGGCCTGGGCGCGCAGGTAGAGGGAACGGTTGGCCGCCACCATGTCCTGCGGGTCCTCGGCTCCGTACGAGGCGGTTCTGAGCAGGGTGAAGAGGAAGACCGTCTCCTCGTCGGGCACGCGCAGCAAGGGCAGGTGCAGGCGGTCGCGGGGGAAGGGATAGAGCAGGAGCACGCCGCTGGCGCCGACCTCGGTCTCGGTCAGGTCCTTGACGACGGCCTCCACGAAGGCGTCGGTGCGGCTCGCGGGCAGGAACATGTTCCACCACGGGTGCGGGCGGTACCACTCGCCCGTGGACTTCAGCTCGGCGACGCCCGGGGCGAGCCGGTTGAGGAAGTCGAAGTAGGACATGTCCTGGATCTGCCGGTCGCCGGGCTGGTCGCCCAGCCCGGCGAGCAGCCTGGCGTCGTCGGGCGGGGTGGTGCCGTCGAAGAAGGCGACCGCTTCGAGCTGGTAACTCCAGCCGGCGGAGCCGGTCGGCAGTTCGAGCTCTCCCTCCACGTAGGCGAAGCGGCCGTCGTCGACCACGCGCCGCTGGTCGGCGGTCAGCGCGGCGACGCTCGGGTAGGTGAGCAGGTAGTGGCGGACCGTCGCGGGGGCGGGCAGCAGGCGCACGGTGGCCCTGGTGATGATGCCGCACTGTCCTCTTCCCGCCAGCACCGCGCGGAAGAGGTCGGGGCGCAGCCGCGCGGAACACCTCCTCAGGGCGGCCTCCCCCGTGACGACCTCCAGCTCCACGACGCCGTCCGCCTGGGATCCGTAGTGGTGGGTCTGGCCGCCGAGACCGCCCACCGAGAGCGTGCCGCCGACCGAGAGCTCCAGGTAGTCGGTGAAGACCGGAGGGGTCAGGCCGTGGGCCAGGGTCGCCTGTGCCAGGCCGCTCCAGAGCGCGCCCGCCTCCACGACGGCCGTGTCCTCCCGCACCTCGATCGCGTTGAGCGGGCTCATGTCGATGATCAGGCCGCCCGCGACCTGGCCCTGGCCGAAGGTGGCGTGTCCCTGGCCGCGCGCGGCCACCTGCAGGTCGTGCGTGCGGCAGTACTTCATCATCAGCATGATGTCCGACACTGCGCCGGGCTCCAGAACGGCCCCTGGGGTCCGATGGACCAGGTGCCCGAAATCGTCGGCCGCCTGGCCGCGCGAGGCGGGATCGGTCACCACCTTGCCCTTCAGCGGCGGCAGGTCGACCATCCCCTGAGACCGGGCGGCGTCGGTGACCCACGTGCGCGTGGACGGGTCGAAGCCGATCACGGCCGCCCCCGCCGTGACCAACGCTCGTCTCCACGAATGCCACGTCATACCCGACCCCCTCGTAGCGCGGTCACGTCGCGTCGATAATCGCCGACGGCACTCGGCGGCGCTACCTGAACGAATCCGGATGACAGCCATAAAAGGGTTACTACGGCCCTTCGGGCTCGACGGGCCGAGCAGGGGCTGGCGGTCACCGCTCCCCCTCCGTGCCGGTCCAGTCGAAGCAGAGCGCTCCGGCCGGTGCGCCGCCGTCCCGCAGGCGTGCGTAGACGGACGCCGCGTCCATGGGGGACACCTGTTCGGAGATCATTCCGGCGGTCCGGAACGTGCCGGAGGAGAGGCGGCGGAAGTACAACCCGGTCACCGCGTCGCGGTTGAGCGGGCCGGCTGACGGGTCGTCGGAGACGAGGTCGGCGTGCGCCCCGAGGATGGTCAGCGAGTCGCTGACCACGCCGGGGCCGAGCATCTGCCGGGACGGCGTGGGCGTGTCACCGAGAAGGACGACCCGGCCCAGCGGGCGGGCCAGCCGTACCGCCTGGGAGAGCACGGCGGGGTTGCCGGTGACGTCGAAGACCACCTCGGCGAGCCGGCCGCCGGTCAGGTCGGCGACGGCGGCGCGGGCGTCGGCCGCGGTGGCCTCGATCAGGTCGCTCGCGCCGCTCGTCCGCGCCAGGTCGAGGCGCCTGGCATCGGTGTCGACGGCGACGACGCGGGAGGCCCCATGCGCGACCGCGTACTGGACGACCAGCTGACCCACCGGGCCGAGTCCCAGGACCACGACGGTCTCGCCCAGGGTGATCGCGGCTCGGGCGGTGCCCGCCGCCGCGGTGACGACGAGGGGCACCCACACCGCTTCCTCGGCCGTCACGCCGCCGGGCAGCAGCCGGACGTCGCGGTCGGCGAGTGTGACCAGTTCCTGGTGAGGCGCGTAGCTTTGCACGCGGTCGCCGGGCCGCAACCTCGTGACGCCTTCGCCGACCGCCTCCACGATCCCGGCCATGCTGTACCCGGGCCGGAAGGGGTAACGCACCCACTCCTCCCAGTTGGTGCCCGGGTCGAACTCGCCACGCAGACAGGCCAGCTCGGTGCCGGGGCTGATCAGCGACAGCGTGGTGCGGCACAGCACCTCGCCGAAGCCCGGAGGAGCGACGTCCTCGCGGGCCACTCGCACCTCGCCCGCTCTCGGGAACTCCACGAACAACGACCTCATTGATCCCTCCCAAGGTGTACGGTCCGGCCGCGGGCCGTGCTCCGGTATGCGGCCCCGATGGCGCGGTGGGCGGTTCAGACCAGTTCGTCCATACGGACGAAGCGGGCACCGGCCGCGCGCAGACCGTCGATGACCAGCGGCAGGGCACGGCCGGTGGCCTTGGTCCATGGATGGAGCAGCACCACGGCGCCGTCGCCGTGCGCGGTGGCCTCCTCGATGACCCGGCGGGCGACGCTCGGCCCGGTGGCCTTGCCGCGCCAGTCGAACGGGTCCACGTGCCAGCTCGTCTCCTGGTAGCCGAGCCGGTCCAGCGCGGACCGGATCGCCGGATCCTCGCTGCCGTCGCCGAACGGGCAGCGGAACCAGGGACGCGGGTCGTGGCCGGTGGCGCGCCGGATGGCGCGTTCGGCGAGCTGGACGTCCCGGTCGAAGGCCTTGGGCGACAGCCAGGTCATCGGCGCGTGGTGATGGGAGTGGTTGCCGATCAGGTGACCACCGGCGGCCAGGTCCTCGGCCAGCGAGGGGTTCGCCTGGGCCCAGCGCCCTTGGACGAACATGGTCCCCACGGCCTCGCGCTCGGTGAGCGTTTCGAGCACGTGCCGGGTGCCGTCGGGGTGAGCGGGCTGGTCGCCGTGCTCGACGTCGAAGGTCAGCGCCACTCGCCAGGGCGCCGGTCGGTTTCGGGGTGACCTCGTCACGCCTTTACCTGCCTCTGATTCGGGGGGGTGCCGCCTTGACAGTGCTTGACAGAGGTAGCGGCTGTGCTCAGTGTTGCTGACAACATTGTCATCAAACAACTGCTTGGCAGGTTCCGGAAGGAAGCGAACGCCCGATGGCCCGCTATCGGCTCGAGGCCGGTCCGATCCCCCTCCACCACCAGGTCTACCTGGACCTGAGCAGCGCGCTCGACGCGGGTGAATGGCAGGCGGGAGACCGCTTGCCGCCGGAAAGAGAGCTGGCCCGCCGCTACGGATGCAGCCTCATCCCGGTACGGCGGGCCCTGGCCGAACTGGCCCGCGAGGGTCGCCTGGAGCGCACCCGCGGTCGCGGCACGTTCGTCCTGCACTCCCGGCTGGAGGTCGACCTGGGCGCCAGCCAGAGCTTCGCCGACCTCATGCACATGCACGGCATGGACCCGGACACCAGGCTGGTCGCGTCCGGGATCGAGAGGCCGGGAGAGATGGTCGCCGCCGCACTGGCCCTGGCCGCCGGCGCGCAGGTCGTCTACCTCGAGCGGCTGCGCATCGCCGACGGCGAGCCGCTGATCCTGGAGCAGGTCTACCTGCCGGCCGACCGCTTCGCCGGGCTGCTCAAACATGACCTCGAACGCAACTCCCTCTACAGCCTGCTGGCCGAGCACTACGGGGCCAGGATCGTGCGCGCCCGCGAGGTCATCGAGCCGGTACGGCTGCGCGCCCACGAGGCCCGCCTGCTCGACCAGCCGGTGGAACGCCCCGCCATGCTCGTCGAGGGCATCGCCTTCGGCCCCGGCGACGAGCCCGTCGAGTTCACCCGCAGTTACGTGAGAGGCGACCGCGCCCGCCTCTCCTACGAACTCTCCATCGCCCGCCCCCCGGACCCCAGCATCGGGAGAGACACGTGAATCGGTTGTCGCACGTCCTGGTCGCGATCGTGTTAGCCGTGGCGGCGGCCGCCTGCGGGGCCGCCGCCCCTCCGAGCGGTGACGCGGAGGTGGAACTGCGCTGGTACTGCTGCCTCGGCACCGGCGAGCAGGCCGAGCAGGTCAAGGCGCAGCAGAAGGTGATCGAGAAGTTCCACGCCGCCCAGCGCAGGATCAGGGTGAAGCTCGAGGTCGTCCCCTACAACTCCGCCCGTGACACGCTCGCCACCCAGATCGCCTCCGGCAACGGGCCCGACCTCGCCGGTCCCGTCGGCGTCGGCGGCGCCGCCGCCTTCCACGGCCGGTGGCTCGATCTGGCTCCCCTCATCAGGTCCAGCGGCTTCGACCTCAGCCCGTACGCCAAGGGCAGCGCCGACCTCTACCGGATCGGCCCCGTGCAGGAGGGGATCCCGTTCGCGATCTACCCGTCGACCCTGTACTACAAGGCCGGCATGTTCGAGGAGGCCGGCCTGGCCGAGCCGCCGCACAAGTACGGCGAGAAGTACACCTGGCCCGACGGCCGCCAGAGCGAGTGGAACTACGACACGCTCAGGGAACTGGCCCTCAGGCTCACCGTCGACAAGAACGGAAAGGACGCCACCCAGGCAGGATTCGACCCCGGCCAGATCGTGCAGTACGGCTTCGAGCCGGCCCGCGACGACCTGCGCTACCAGGGCGCCGCCTTCGCCGCCGGATCACTGGACACGGGCGACGGCAGGACCGTGAAGATCCCCGACGCCTGGGCCGACGCCTGGCACTTCTTCTACGACGGCATGTGGAAGGACCGGTTCATCATGACCGGTCCCGTCTTCGACTCCGAGCAGTTCAACGGGGACGGCGCCAGCTTCTTCTCCGGGCACGTCGCGATGAGCGTCAACTTCCTGTGGTCCACCTACGGCGTGGCCGGCGCCGGCGACGACTGGGACCTGGCCGCGATGCCCTCGTACGACGGCAGGACCACCTCCCCCACCAGCGCGGACACCTTCCGGATCCTGGCCGGCAGCAAGCACCCCGCCGAGGCCTTCGAGTTCCTGACCTACCTGGTCGGCCCGGCCTCCCAGGAACTGCTCTCCGCATACGGCGCGATGCCCGCCCGCACCGCCTACCAGGACGCCTTCTTCGCCAAGCTGGCCGAGCAGTTCACCCACAAGGTCGACTGGCAGGTCGCCAAGGACAGCGTGGCGTTCGCCGACAACCCGCACTCCGAGTCGTACACGCCCAAGTACAACCAGACGCTCACCATCCTCGGCACCTACCGGAGCCGCTGGATGACCAAGGGCGGGCTCGACATGAACGCCCAGCTCAAAGAGATGCGCCAGGAGATCCAGGACGTGTGGAACCGCTCGTGAAGGGCCGGACGACGTCCCGGACGGCCCGCCGGGAGGCCCGGTACGGGTTCCTGTTCGTCCTGCCGTGGATCACCGGGTTCCTCGCCTTCACGGCACTTCCGATGGCGGCCACGTTCGTCTTCACCTTCCTCAACGTCTCTCTGGCCGAGCAGGAGCCGCTGATGTTCGTCGGCCTGGCGAACTACCAGCGCCTCTTCGCCGACCAGCAGGCGTGGGCCTCGCTGTGGGTGACCGCCCGTTTCGCCCTGCTCTGGCTGCCGCTGGTCATCGCCCTGCCGTTCCTGCTCGCGGTCGCGGTCAACAGCGGGTACGTGCGCGGCGCCGGGCTGTTGCGGGTGCTGCTGTTCATGCCGTACGTGGTGCCGTTCGTGGCCGGCGCACTGATCTGGCAGAACATGCTGGTCGACGACGGATGGATCAACACCGCGCTGCGCCGGCTCGGCGTGGGCGGCGCGCCCAGCTGGCTGAGCGACCCCGCCTGGGTGATCCCCGGGCTCGTCATGATCGGCCTGTGGGGGCTCGGCTCGGGCATCATCATCAACCTGGCGGGGCTGCGCGGCATCCCCACCGCGTTGTACGACGCCGCCCGGCTCGACGGCGCCGGATGGTGGCGCCGGCTGTGGCACGTGACGATCCCGATGATGTCACCGGTGATCTTCTACACGATGATTCTCGCGGTCGTCGAGGTCATGCAGTACTTCCTCATCCCGCTGGTGCTTTTCGACGGCAGCGGCGACCCCGGCGGCGCGACCCGGTTCTTCAACCTCTACCTGTACCAGACCTTCTTCACCTATCAGGAGATGTCCTACGGCTCGACGCTGGCGTGGCTGCTGTTCGTCATCACCCTCATCGTGACCCTGGTGCTGTTCCGGCTGTCCAGGCGCTGGGTCCACTACACGAGTGAGAGGTGACCCGGTGACCCCGTACCCGGCCCGCCGCATCCGGACGGCGCTGATGACGATCGTGATGTTCGGCATCGTCGCGGCGTTCCTGTCGCCTCTCGTGCAGATGACGCTGTCGTCGCTGAAGAGCGAGCGGCAGGTCAGCCAGGCGCACGCGCCGCTGCTGCCGTCCGACCCGCGCACCTTCACCCATGAGGGCCGGCGCTACGACGTGTACCGGGTGCCGGTCGACGGCGCGGTCCGCGAACTCGCCCTGGTGAAGAAGGGGCGCGCGGAGAGCGAGTTCGTCGACCCGGCGGCGCCCGAGAAGGGGACCGTCACCTGGCGCGGCTCCTGGCGCACCCTCGACCCCAGCTGGACCCTGGCGCCGCAATGGTCGAACTACGCCGCGGTCTGGAAGCTCATCGACTTCCCCCGGCTGCTGCTCAACACCATCGCCCTGGCGGTGATCAGCACGATCGGGACCGTTCTGTCGTGCACGCTGGTCGCCTATGGCTTCGCCCGCTTCCGCTTCCCCGGCCGCGGACCGCTGTTCACCCTGCTCATCGCCACGATCTTCCTGCCCGCCACGGTGACGCTGATCCCGACATATACCGTCTTCGCGCAGATCGGATGGGTCGGCACCTGGCTGCCGCTGCTCGTGCCGGCCTTCTTCGCCAACGCCTACAGCGTCTTCCTGCTACGGCAGTACTTCCTCACCATCCCCCGCGAGATGGACGAAGCGGCCTCGATCGACGGCGCCGGACCGCTGCGCACGCTGCGTTCGGTGATCGTGCCGCAGGCGTGGCCGGCGATCACCGCCGTCACCCTGTTCAACTTCGTCTACACCTGGAACGACTACTTCACCCCGCTCGTCTACCTCTCCGGCCGGCCCGAGCTCCAGCCGCTGCAGGTGGGCCTGGCCGCCTTCAACGGCCTGTACTCGACGAAACCCGCCTACATCCAGGCCGGCGCCATGATGACGATCGCCGTACCAGTGATCATCTTCGTCTGTTTCCAGCGCACGTTCGTGCGCGGCATCATGAGCACGGGAGTGGAGAAATGAACCCGGCGGCCGAACTCCCGCCCATGGTGATGTTTAAACCGTTTGCCCCTGACCTGGCCCTTCGGCTACCACTTGACCCATGTTGACCGGAGATCTCGTCCGCCTGCGCGCCCTCGAACCCGCTGACAGCGAACCCATGTGGCGCTGGTACCACGACCCGGAGGTGGGCCGCTGGATGAACAGCGCTCCGCCCATCTCCCTGGCCCAGAACATGGCCAAGGGCCTGGACCGCCCCCGTAACACCTTCGAGCAGATGCTCCTGGGCATCGAACCCCTCGACGACCCTCGGCTGATCGGCTACGCCTCCCTGGGCGACACCGACTTCGTGGCCCGCGACATCACCCTGCAGAGCTTCGCCATCGGCGACCGCGACGCCTGGGGCAAGGGTTACGCCACCGACGCCCTCCGGGTGGCGTGCCGGTTCGTGTTCGAGGAGGCCGGCATGCACCGCGTCACCCTCTGGGTGGCCGCCGAGAACACCGCCGCCGTCCGGGCCTACGAGCGCGTGGGCTTCGTCCAGGAGGGCCGCAAGCGGGAGTCCTTCCGGACCGGGGGCAAGTTGTACGACTACCTGATGATGGGGCTGCTGGCGAGCGAACTCACCGGCTGAGGGTTCCGGAAACTGACCGGACCGCACGTCGGGGAAGGCCTGATGGCGAGGCGCGCCGAGGTCGCCGCCGTGCCGGGTGGTCAGACGGCGCAGGTGGTGTCCTCGCGTGATCACCACCCGGTCGGAGGCGTCCTGCCGGCCCTCGGCGCGGAAGGTGCTGTATCCGCGGACCTCGCACAGGAACCTTCTCTCCGCCCCGGTCAGCCAGGTGACCGCGCCGGACGAACGCCCGTACCGTGAGCAGGACCAGGGGCGGGGGCGCCAGGAAGTACAGGCCACAGCCCGCCTGTGCGCTCACCATCTCCGGCGGCCCCCCCACGCGCCCATGCACCCCGGTCCGTACGCCCGCGTGCCGGCCGGCCAGGGCCAGGGCGAGCAGCGGCGCGCCGCCGAAGTCGAAGATCGGGAGTTCCCAGAGCGGGAGGCCCTGGATCAGGGTGTGGATCCGGACAGCGGCGACCGGATCAGGTCGTGGAGGCCGGGAGCGAGTGCGGTGGGCGTGGCCGCACCCCATGAAGCCCATGATCGTCGGGACACGGGAGGGAACACTGGAGGAGCGGTCCGGCAGGGAGGAAGAGCCTGGCGGTCAGGAGGTGGTGACGAGGAAGCGGTGGAGGCCGCGGCCCACCCAGCGGTCGCGATGGTCCGGCGGCTCGGCCGCGGACAGCGCCGGGAAACGCCGCAGGAGCAGCGGCAGCGCTATGCGGGCCTCCATGCGCGACAGCGGCGCCCCCAGGCAGAAGTGCGGCCCGGCGCCGAAGCTGAGCGGCTGGACGTCCGGCCGGTCCGGGTCGAAGCGGGCCGGGTCGGGGAAGCGGCGCGGGTCCCGGTTGCCGGCGGCGAGCATGAGGACGACCTTCGTCCCGCCCGGCACCGAGACGCCGGAGATGTCGGTCGCCGTCTCGGCCCACCGGCTGGTCGCCTGGACGGGCGCCTCGAACCGCAGGACCTCCTCCACGTACGCGTTGGCGAACCCCGGCTCCTCGCGCAGCCGCGCCGCCTGGCCCGGATGCTCGAACGCCAGCCGCAGCCCGTGCCCGAGCAGGAAGCTCGTCGTCTCGAACCCGGCGGTCAGCAGCAGCATGAGGTTGCCGACCAGCTCGTCGTGGCTGAGCCGGGTGCCGTCGTCGTGGGCGCGTACGAGCGCGGTCAGCATGTCGTCGGCGGGGTGGCGGCGGCGGTCGTCGATCAGCTCGCCGAAGTAGCCGGCCAGCTCGTCCATGGCCTTGTCGGCGATGGACAGCCTGGAGACGTTGGTGATGCCCTCCAAGGCGATCGTCAGGTCCGAGGCGACCTGGCGGAACCACTTCTGGTCGTCCTCGGCCACGCCGATGAGCGCGCTGATGACGGCGATCGGCAGCCGGGAGGCGAACTCGGCGATGTAGTCGACGGGCGTGCCGCCCGCGCCGAGGTCGGCCAGCCGGTCCAGCAGCCGGTGGACCATCCGCTCGACCGACTCCTGCATCCCGGCCACGCGGGCGGGCGTGAAGCCGCTGCTGACCAGGCGCCGGGTCTGGGTGTGGCCGGGCGGGTTGCGGTACAGCATGGAGTCGGTGTAGCCGCGCAGCGAGGAGTGCGAGCGCCAGGCGGGATAGATGTGGTCGTACCCGGCGGCGTCCTGGACGCGGAGGCGGTTGTCGCGCAGCGCGCGGTTGATCTCGGCGTAGCCGACGGCGACGGTGAGACCTGGGCGTACCGGGACGACCGGGCCGTGGGCGCGCAGCAGCTCGTACAGCGGGTAGGGGTCGCGGCGGCCCTCGGGGGCGACCAGGGCGGCGACGATCTCGGCGGGGGTCACGGGCGTGCCACCAGCCGGACGATCCGCAGCGCGCCCGCCGGGTGCACCGAGGCGACCTCCAGGCCGCAGCGATCGGCCAGGGCCCGCAGGTCGGCGACGGCGCGCTCGCGGCCGCCGTAGTAGACGAGCATGCGCAGGTCCATCCCGGTACGCGGCGACTCGCCGTCGGGGCCGAAGTCCTCCACCACGAAGACCGAGCCGCCCGGCCCGGCCGCCTCGGCGCAGCGGCCCAGGATGACGGCGGCGTCGTCGTCGCTCCAGTCGTGCAGGATCCACGACAGCAGGTAGCCGTCGGCGCCCGGCGGCAGCGGGTCGAAGAAGCTGCCCCCCACGGCCTCGCCGCGGCCGGACAGGCCGGCGGCCGCCAGCGCCGCGGCGGCGGCCCGCGCGGTGGCGGGCTGGTCGACGACCGTGCCGCGCAGGCCGGGGTAGGCGGTGAGCAGCGCGATGAGCAGGGATCCGTCGCCGCCGCCGACGTCGACGATCCGGCCGAGGCTCCCCCAGTCGTAGCCGGCCACGATGGCGGGGGCCCGGCCGGGGACCTCGGCGGCCATGCGCGCGTCGAACGCGGCGGCGCGGGCCGGGTCGGCGGCCAGGTCCGCCCAGAAGGAGCGGCCGAACTGGCGGGGGAAGGCCGCCTCGCCGGTGCGCACGCTGTGCAGCAGGTGGGCGAAGGCCAGCTCGGCCCGGCCCTCCCAGCTCTCGATGTCCAGCATGGCGCGCATCCCGGCCGGATGGTCGTCGCGCAGCTCCTCGCCGATGGCGGTCAGCGTGTATCTGCCGTCGTCGTCTCGGCCGAGCACTCCCCTGGCGGCCAGGTAGCGCATGAGGCGCTCCAGCACACCGGGGTCGGCGCCCACGGCGGGGGCGAGTTCGGCGCCGGTGGCCGGCGCCTTGGCGAGCCGGTCGGCGATCCTCAGCGTCGCTGCCACCCGGATCGCCATCGGGGTTCCGAGGTGGGCCAGCGCCCACAGGCGATGCTCCGTCACGCGGTCATCGTCACATCGGGGCGCGCGTACGGGCACCTTCCAGAATGCCGCCCGCGCCCGCGCCGGCGGAACAGCGCACATCGCGAGATGGCCGCCGCGGGCCCGGGTGCCACGCTGAGGATGCACCGTGCTGCCTGCCCTGGGAGATGTCCGATGCCCGATGCCGCGCCGAAGACCCGCCCGCTCACGGGCAGCGAGTACGTCGAGAGCCTGCGTGACGATCGTGAGATCTACCTCTACGGTGACCGCGTCAAGGACGTCACCGAGCACCCGGCCTTCCACAACCCGGTGCGGATGACCGCCAGGCTCTACGACGCCCTCCACGCCGACGGCACCCGTGAGCTGCTGACCTGCCCCACCGACAGCGGCGGCGAGGGTTACACGCACCGCTTCTTCACCACCCCGCGCACGGTCGAGGACCTGGTCGCCGACCAGCGGGCCATCGCGACGTGGGCCAGGATGAGCTACGGCTGGATGGGCCGCAGCCCCGACTACAAGGCCTCCTTCCTCGGCACGCTCGGCGCCAACGCCGGCTTCTACGCGCCCTTCGACGGCAACGCCCGCCGCTGGTACCGCGAGTCGCAGGAGAAGGTGCTGTTCTGGAACCACGCGATCGTGCACCCGCCGGTCGACCGCAACCGGCCGCCGGACGAGGTCAACGACGTCTACGTGCACGTCGAGCGGGAGACCGACGCGGGGCTCGTGGTGAGCGGCGCGAAGGTGGTGGCGACCGGCTCGGCGCTGACGCACTACAACTTCATCGCCCACTACGGCCTGCCGGTCAAGAAGCGCGAGTTCGCGCTGGTGGCCACCGTGCCGATGGACGCGCAGGGCCTGAAGCTGATCTGCCGCCCGTCCTACGGCATGGCCGCGGCGCTGACCGGCGGCCCGTTCGACTACCCGCTCTCCTCCCGGCTGGACGAGAACGACAGCATCCTCGTCCTGGACAAGGTGCTCATCCCCTGGGAGAACGTGTTCATCTACGGCGACCTCGGCAAGGCGCAGCTGTTCACCGGCCAGTCGGGCTTCACCGAGCGGTTCACCTTCCACGGCTGCACCCGGCTGGCGGTCAAGCTGGAGTTCATCGCCGGGCTGCTGGTCAGGGCGCTGGAGATCACCGGCACCAAGGACTTCCGCGGCGTGCAGACCCGGATCGGCGAGGTGCTGGCCTGGCGCAACCTGTTCTGGGCGCTGTCGGACGCCGCCGCCCGCAACCCGGTGGAGTGGCGCAACGGCGCCCTGCTGCCCAACCCGCAGTACGGCCTGGCCTACCGCTGGTTCATGCAGATCGGCTACCCGCGGATCAAGGAGATCATCCTTCAGGACGTGGCCAGCGGGCTCATCTACGTCAACTCCGGCGCGGCCGACTTCAAGAACCCCGACATCCGCCCGTACCTGGACAAATACCTGCGGGGCTCGGACGGCACCGACGCCGAGGGCCGCGTCAAGGTGATGAAGCTGCTGTGGGACGCGATCGGCTCGGAGTTCGGCGGCCGCCACGAGCTCTACGAGCGCAACTACGGCGGCAACCACGAGAACACCCGGGTCGAGCTGCTGTTCTCGCAGATGGCCGGCGGCCAGCTCGACGAGTACGCGGCCTTCGTCGACCGCTGCCTCGGCGAGTACGACCTGGACGGCTGGACGGTGCCCGACCTGTCCTCCTTCGAGGAGCTGCGGCGCACCGGCACCGGCTGACCTGCTCGACCCAACCCTGACAAGAGAAGGGCGGACCACCCATGCGTCCATTCCGCATCGACATCCCCGAGGCCGAGCTGGCCGACCTGCACCGCAGGATCGACGCCACCCGCTGGCCGGACGAGCTGCCCGGCACCGGCTGGGAGCGCGGCGTGCCGCTGGGCTACCTCAAGGAGCTGGCCGACCACTGGCGGCACGGCTTCGACTGGCGGGCGGCCGAGGCCGAGCTGAACCGGCACCCGCAGTTCGTGACCGAGATCGACGGCGCCGACGTGCACTTCCTGCACGTGCGCTCGCCGGAGCCGCAGGCCGTGCCGCTGCTGCTGACGCACGGCTGGCCGGGCTCGGTCGCCGAGTTCCTGGACGTGATCGGGCCGCTCACCGACCCGCGCGCGCACGGCGGCGACCCGGCCGACGCCTTCCACCTGGTCATCCCGTCGATCCCGGGGTTCGGGTTCTCGGGGCACACCAGGGAGGCGGGCTGGCATCCGTACCGGGTGGCGCTGGCGTGGGCCGAGCTGATGCGCCAGCTGGGCTACGACCGCTACCTGGCGCAGGGCGGCGACGCGGGCGCGGTGATCTCGCTGGAGCTGGCCAGGCTGGCCCCCGAGCACGTGATCGGCGCGCACGTCAACATGCTGATGGCCTTCCCGTCGGGCGATCCGGCCGAGCTGGCCGGCCTGACGCCCGCCGAGCAGGGGCGGCTGGCCGGGCTGGCCCGGTTCGACGAGGAGCTGTCGGGCTACATGAAGCTGCAGTCCACCCGCCCGCAGACGCTGGCGTACGCGCTCACCGACTCGCCCGTGGGGCAGCTGGCCTGGATCGTGGAGAAGTTCCACGACTGGACGGACTCCGACAAGGCGCCCGAGGACGCCGTGGACCGGGACCGGATGCTGACCAACGTGTCGATCTACTGGCTGACCGCGACCGCCGGGTCGTCGGCGCGCTTCTACTACGAGGGCGCGGCGGGGCTGAAGATGGCCGCCGAGGGGCACCGGCCGCCGCCCATCACCGTGCCCGTGGGCGTGGCGGTCTTCCCCAGGGACATCTTCGTGCCGGTGCGCCGGCTGGCCGACCGGGACGTCCCGACGATCAGCCACTGGACCGAGTTCGAGCGGGGCGGCCACTTCGCCGCCATGGAGCAGCCGGAGCTGCTGGTGGGCGACGTCCGCGCGTTCGCCCGCTCGCTGAGGTAGCCGTACGGATGAAAGGGACGCCGGCGGGGATCCGCCGGCGTCCCCTTCGTCGTTCGGACGGGGTCAGGGCTTGAGCAGCGGCACCTGCGGGCGCTGCTCGGGGGCGGCGGCCGGCGCGGGGCCGGCGCCGCTCTGGCACAGGACCCGCAGCATGAGCGCGGGCCGCATGAGCGTCTGCGGCGGGTCCACGAGCCCGGCCACCCGCATGAACGCGGCCGTGACCGCGCCGTCGCGAGCCGCCGCGGCGTGCAGGCGCGCCATGTAGGCGTTGCCGATGCGCACCTTGGCGGTACGCCGCCCCTCCACCCCGGGGAAGGCGAGGTCGGCGCCGGCGGAGATGTCCCACGGGACGTCGATGACCCGTGAGATGTCCCTGAAGAAGGCCTGCCAGGGCGGCACGGCGCCCGCCTGGAGGTGCTCGCGCAGGATCATCGCCTCCATGGCGGCGACGGTCATGCCCTGGCCGTAGACGGGGTTGAAGCTGCACACGCCGTCGCCCAGCACCAGCAGGCCGTCGGGGAAGGCGGGCAGACGTTCGTAGCGGCGCCGCACGCTGGCCGGGAAGGTGAAGGTGACGCCCTCGTCGAGCGGTTCGGCGTCGCGGACGGCGTCGTAGACGTCGGGCACGGGCAGGGATTTGGCGAAGGCGAGGAAGCCCTCCAGGTCCGCCGGCGGGTGGTCGCCCAGGATGCCGGTGAGGGAGAGCATGCTCATGTCGCCGGGCAGCTTGGGGAAGAACGCGCCGCGCGGGTTCGCGGGCGAGGCGACGGGGTTGATCGACAGGTCCTCGCCGTACGGGTCGCGGCGCAGGCGGAAGTGGCGGGTGGTGTAGGCCAGGCCGATCTTGACGCGGTCCTCGTCCGGCCGGGGGAAGCCGAGCTCCTGGAGCCAGGCGGGGGTGCGCGAGCCGCGGCCCGTCGCGTCCACCAGCAGGTCGCAGGCCAGGTGCTGCTCGACGCCGTCCGTCCCGCGCACGCGGACGCCGGTGACCCGGTCGCGGGCCGGCGTCGCGGTCGGCCCGAGGATGTCGGTGCGCTCCAGGAAGCGCACGTTGGGCAGGGCCGAGACCCGGTTCCTGACCTGCTCCTCCAGGACGGGCCTGGTGGCCGAGACGCTGATCAGGCCGGTGGGGGCCGGGCGCAGCCGGCGGCCGTTGAAGTACCAGCGCAGGCTGGTGGCGAGGTCTCCGGCGGGCACCCCGTCGTCGATCATCTGCTGGGTGAGGCCGGGGAACAGCTCGTCCAGGATCTGCTGGCCGCGGGCCAGCAGGGCGTGGGCGTGGCAGCCGTGCGGCACGCCCCGGCGCGGGCCCGCCGCGCCGGTCAGCGTGTCCCGGTCCACCAGCAGGACCTCGGCGCAGTGCTCGGCGAGCACGCGCGCGGCCAGCAGCCCCGCCATGCCTCCGCCGAGCACCACCGCGCGCTGTGCGACGTGAGCGGCCATCTCAGTCACGCGGGCTGTTCTGGTAGGCGGCCAGCTTCCACTGCCCGTCGCGGCGGACGGCCAGCCAGGAGGCGCGGACCGCGCGCTCGGGGGCGACCTCGCTCTCGCCGGCCGCCAGCACGCCGCCCTCGGTGGTCAGCAGGCAGACGTCCTCCGCGAGGAAACGCAGGTCGATGGGCTGCCCGGTGACCTGGGTGCCCTGGTACGGCCCGGCGAAGGCGTGGGTCATGAAGGCGCGGATCTCGGCCTGGCCCTTGCGGTACACGCCGGGCAGGATCATGGAGCCGTCCTGCGTGAAGACGGCGGCGAACGCCTCGGCGTCGTGGGCGGCCCAGGCGGCGATGATCTGCTGCGGCAGGGCGGCGACGGCGAGGGTCTGGTCGGGGGCCGACACGGTGGTCATGGCGATCTCCTTCAGATGTAGAGGGTGTCGGGTTCGAGGCCGCACAGAATCCGCCCGTACAGCTCGGCGTTGGTGTTGGGGTGCATGAGGGCGTGCTGGTTGACGGCGTGCACGTCGCGGGCGATGCGCTGGATGGGCACGTCGCTGTAGATGGAGGAGCCGCCGCTGGCGGTGGCCAGGATGTCGACGGCCTCCTTGGCCAGGCGGCAGACGGCGCCCATGTCGGCGCGGGCGCGTACGCGCTCCTCGACGGTCCACCCGGCGGAGTCGGCGTCCTTGGCGTCCACGGTGGAGGACAGGCGGTGGGCGTGGAACTCGGCCTGGTCGATCTTGAAGGTGGCCTCGGCGACCTGGAGGTGGGTCAGCGGGGCGGCGCTCTGGCTGGTGTACCCGGTGTAGGTGATCTTGCGGTCCGGCAGCCGCTCGAAGAAGACCTCGCGGGCGGCCTTGGCCAGGCCGAGCACGGTCCCGACCGAGGAGGCGGCGGCCACGGGCAGCAGCGGCGAGCGGTAGATCGGGGAGCCGGCGTTGGCGCCGTCGGCGTGCTGTCCCTGGAGGATCGCGCCCAGCGGCATGACCCGCGCGGCCGGGACGAACAGGTCCTGGGCCACGGTGCTGACGCTGCCGGTGCCGCGCAGGCCGGAGGTGTGCCAGTCGTCGATGACGGTCAGGTCGCTCATCGGCACCAGCGCCATGACCGGCTCGGGCTCGCTGTCCGGGCCGACGACGACGGCCACGATCTCCTGCCAGTGGCTGTGGTGGGCGCCGCTGACGAAGCCCCACTTGCCGTTGACCACGATGCCGCCCTCGGCGCGCACGGCCATCGCGGTGGGGCTGAGCGTGCCGCAGATGCGCACGTCGGGGGTGGCGAACACCTCGTCCTGGACGGCCTCGGGGAAGTGGGCGGCCATCCAGGTCGGGATCCAGTAGACCGAGGCCGTCCACGCCGCGGCGCCGTCGGCGCGGCCCAGCTCGGCGGCGACCTCGACCAGGGTGCGCGTGTCCGCCTCGAAACCGCCGTAGCGGCGCGGCGTCCGCAGCCTGAAGACGCCGGCCTCGGCCAGCGCCTCGATCGTCTCCTCGTGCAGCCTGCGGTTCTCCTCCGCCCAGGCCGCGTTCCTGCGCAGGACAGGGCCTGCCTCCGTCGCGCGGCGGACGAGCTCTTCCCGCGCCGGAGCACCTGTCATCAACACCATGTCCTCCCGGGACGTCAGTCGAGACACTGCTCCCTGAACGTCCCATTCGCCGGTTGACGGGCGCATCTTCCGGCGTGCGGGATTGCCGGGCACGCACGGAGATGCGAAGGTCACCGGAGCCGGGCGAGCCTTGAGGGAAAACCCGAGACGAAGGGTTCGCGCAGCATGACAGCCGTCACCCACGCCCCCATGGCTCCGCCCGAGCCCGGGCTCACCCCCGACGAGATCGTCGCCAGGGCCGAGGCCATGGTGCCCGCCCTGGTCGAGCGCCAGGCCGAGACGGAGCGGCGCACCTACTACGCCCCCGACACCCACGAGGCGTTCGCCAGGGCGGGCTTCTACCGCATCCTGGTCCCCCGCCGCTTCGGCGGCTACGAGTTCGGCGTGGAGACCTTCATGCGGGTGTCGATGACGCTCGCGCGGGGCTGCCCGTCCACCGGCTGGATGTACTCCTTCGGCTCGGCGCACACGCTGGCGGTGGCCACGCTGTTCGGCGAGCGGGCCCAGAGCGAGCTGTTCGCCTGCGGGGACTTCGTCTGCCCGGCCACGGTCGCGCCCGGCGGCTCCGCCCGTCCGGACGGCGAGGGCGGGTGGCTCCTCGACGGCACCTGGAGCTACTGCTCGGGAGCCCCGTACGCCACCCACTTCATGGGCCACGTCGTCGTGGACGGGCAGCCGATGTTGTTCGTCGCGCCGCGCGACCAGTGGCGCCGGCTGGACGACTGGGGCGGCCAACTCGGCCTGAAGGGCAGCGGCTCGCACAGCATCGCCATGGACGGCGGCCGCGTCCCCGGCCACCTCACGCTGCCGATCCACCTCAGCCAGGCCGTCGTCACCGGCGGCACCCCGGGCCGGGAGCTGCACGGCAACCCCGAGTACGGCGGCGGCCCGCTCAGCGTCATGCTGCTCGGCAGCGCGGCCGTCGTGCTGGGCATGGCCCAGGGCGCCCTGGACGCCTACGAGGAGCTGATGCGCACCAGGACGACCATCTTCCCGCCGTTCACCACCCGCGCCGAGGACCCCGACTACCAGTCCTGGTACGGCGAGGCCGCCGGCATGCTCGCCGCCGCCGAGGCGGCCATGACGAACGCCGTCCAGCAGTGGAGCTGGACCTGCGCGGCGGGCCCGGAGGCGTTCACCAGGGAGCGGGACGTGCGCCTGGCCACCGTCAGCCGCGAGGTCGCCCGGCTGGCCTGGCGGGCCGTGGAGGGCTGCCTGTTCCCGACGGCCGGTTCCAGCGCGGTCAGGGACGGCCAGCGCATGGAGCGGATCTGGCGGGACATGTCCACCACGCACAGCCACGCCGGGTTCGCGATCTACCTGGCGGCCCTGGCCAACCGGGAGCTGTCCCGCGCCCGGTTCGGCCTGACCTGAACCTCCGGAAGACCAAGGCGGGCCCGGTCACCCGGGCCCGCCTTCTCGTGTGCTCAGTCTGGTGTGCTCAGTCTCGTGTGCTCAGTCCACCAGGACGGGCTCCTGGTCCGGCTGGTGGTGACCGTCGTGGACCCCGGCGAAGGGCGCCACGCCGCGCAGCCGGACCAGCGCGAGCACGGCCAGCACGGCGCACAGGGCCGCGCTCGCCCACGCGACCGCGTGCAGCCCGGTGGTGAACGCCTCGCGGGCCGCGCCGAGCAGCGCCGCGCCCTGGTCGGCGGGCAGCTGCCCGGCCACGGTGACCGCGCCGGTGATGCTGTCCTGGGCGAGCGCCGGGGTGCCGGCGGGCGGGGTGAACGTGCCCCGGTAGACCGCGGTGCCGAGGCTGCCCAGGGTCGCCACGCCGAGCGCGACGCCGAACTCGCCGCCGGTGGCCACCAGCGAGGCGGCCGAACCGGCCTGCTCCGGCGGGCTGGTGCTCATCGCCACCTGGTTGATCATGCCGCCGACCGGCCCGACGCCGAAGTAGCACACGCCGAGGAAGACGATCAGCGCGGTCACCGCGCCCACGACGACCTGGGTGAGCAGGAGCTGCCCGACGACCGCGATCAGCATGCCGCCGCCCAGTAGGTACGCCGGCCGCACCCGGCTGGCCAGCCGCGGGGTCAGGTTGATCGAGACGATGAGCGCGACGGCCGGGCCCAGCAGCCACAGCCCAGCCTCCAGCGGCGACATGCCCTCGACCGTCTGCAGGAACAGCGCGACCTCCATCCCGGTCCCGGTCTGCAGCGCCCCGCACAGCAGCCCGATCAGCACCGCGGCGGTGAACGCGCGGTGGCGGAACAGCCGCACGTCCAGCAGCGGGTGTGCCAGAGCGCGCTGGCGGTGCACGAACACCGCGCCCAGGAGCAGCCCGGCGGCGACCGCGACGGCCGGACCGGCGCCCCAGCCGTCGCGGGCGACCGCCTTGAGCCCGTAGATCAGCGGCAGGATCGCCGCCAGCGACAGCACGACGCTGACCAGGTCGATCCGGCCGCCGGTGGGATCGCGGAACTCCGGCAGCAGCGGGGCGGCGGCCAGCAGCAGGAGCATGACCGGCACGCCCATCAGGAAGACCGACCCCCACCAGAAGCGCTCCAGCAGCGCGCCGCCGACCACCGGGCCGAGCGCGATGCCGAGCATGAAGGCCGTGCCCCAGGCGGCCATGGCCAGGCCGAACTGCCGGGGGTCGCGGAACATGACGCCGATCAGGGACAGCGTCGAGGGCAGCAGCGTGGCCCCGGCGACGCCGAGCAGCGCGCGGGCCACGATCAGCATCTCGGGGCTGGTGGAGAAGGCGGCCAGGAGCGACAGCAGGCCGAAGGCCGCGCCCCCGGCCAGCAGCAGCCGCCGCCGGCCGATCCGGTCGCCGAGCGAGCCCATGGTGACCAGGAAGCCGGCGGTCATGAAGCCGTAGATGTCGGTGATCCACAGTTGCTGGGTGGCGTCCGCGCCCAGGTCGGCGCTGAGGTGCGGCAAGGCCAGGAACAGCACGCTGATGTCCAGGGCCACGAGCATCGTGGGCAGGAACAGCGCCACCAGCCCGAGCCACTCTTTCCGCCCCGCGCGCGGGGCGCCGTCGTCGGTCACGTCCTCACTCCTTGTTCCCTGGGTTCATGTGGTCAGCTCGATCCGCGTGTGGTCGCCGACCACGAGACGGTGGTCGCTGCGGCCGGGAGCGACGGTGGTGTAGCGCCCGATGAGCGAGCCGCGCAGGCCGCTGGCGGCCACGATGGAGGCGCCGTCGAGCACGATGGAGTCGGACAGGCGGGTGGAGCGCACCACGCAGTCGCGTCCGATGGAGGTGCCGGGCCCGATGTGGCTGTCCACGATCAGGGTGTCCGGGCCGATGATCGCCGGTCCCTCGACGACGGAGGCGACCACCCGCGCGCCGGGGCCGAGCACGACGTCGCCGCGTACCAGGCTGGCGGCGTCCACGTGGCCGGCGATGTCGCGGGAGAGCCGGGCCAGCAGCCGCCGGTTGCACTCCAGGACGTCCTCGACGCGGCCGGCGTCGCTCCAGTAGCCGCGGTAGAGGCTGGCCCGCACCTCCTGGCCGGAGGTGAGCAGCCACTGGACGGCGTCGGTGATCTCCAGTTCGCCCCGGCGTCCGGGGACGATGCGGTCCACCGCCTCGTGGACGGCGGGGGTGAAGAAGTAGACGCCGGTCATGACCAGGTCGCTGCGCGGATGTTCCGGCTTCTCCACCACCCGCAGCACCGCGCCGGTCTCGTCGGTCTCGACGACGCCGAACGGCCGAGGGTCGGCCACCCGGTGCACCACGATCTGGGCGGCCGGGCGCAACGCGTGGAACTCCTCGGCGATCGGGCCGATGCCGTCGGCCAGGACGCAGTCGCCGAGGTACATGACGAAGTCGTCGCCGCCGAGGAAGGGTCGCGCCAGCTTGACGCAGTGGGCCAGCCCAAGCGGGCGGAGCTGGCGGATGTAGGTGACGCGCGTCCCGAACCGCGAGCCGTCGCCGACGACCTCGGCGATCTGCGCCTCCCTGTCGCCGACCACGAGGCCGATCTCGGTCACGCCGAGCGCGCGCAGACTATCCAGCACGTGCTCCAGGACCGGTTTGTTGGCGATCGGGATGAGCTGCTTCGGCATGGAGTGGCTCAAGGGACGCATGCGGGTGCCCGACCCGCCGGACAGCACCAGAGCCTTCATGCTCGCCAGAATCCCAACGGCAGGCCCCCGCGGGCATCTCTGACAGTGCGGGATGACGGTCCGGGGCGACGGTGGGGGACGACGCGGGACAGTGCGGGATGACGGTGCGGGGCGATGCGGCGAGGTTCGGGCTAGCCGATGCCCTCCACCAGCCCGGCGGCCGAGGACAGGTTGTCACGCAGCCGCTGACCGGCCCGTTCGTCGACCGTGTCGGCCAGTTCGTGCACCCGCGACAGCGCCCGTTCGGCCGCGCTGGCGTCGCCGAGGGCGACCAGCACCTCGCTCAGCATCGTGAGCGTCTGCGCCTCGAACAGCGGCGCGCGCATCTGGCGGAACAGCGTGACCGCCTTGCGCAGGCGGCCGATCGCGTCGCCGGGCTCGTTCGTGGTGACGGCCAGCTCGCCCAGCCCGGCCAGGGCGTGCGCCTCGGCCAGGCGGTGGCGGGCGGTCTCGGCCACGGCCAGCGCCCGGCGCAGCAGGTCGCCGGCCTCGCGCAGGCGCCCCCTGCGCAGGTGGGCGATGCCGAGGCCGTGCAGGGCGAAGGACTCGCCGACGGTGTCGCCGATCTCCTCCACCAGCGTGAGCGCCTCCTCGAACGCGCCGGCCGCCAGCGCGAACTCCTCGGCCTGCAGGTGCACCCGGCCCATCCGGTGCAGGATCTGGGAGATGATGCGCCGGCTGCCGCCGCTCTTCCCGCGGACCAGCGCCTCGGCCAGCATGATCTTGGCGTCGTCGATGTCGCCGCACTCCGACCGGATGGCGGCCAGGTTGTCCAGCGTGTGCGCGGCCGAGATCTGGTCGCCGATGTCGGTGAAGATGGCCAGCGCCTGCTCCAGGTGCGTCGCGGCGGCATCGAGCTGGCCGTTCATGCGTTCCAGGAACGCCAGGTTCCGCCGGGACCGGGCGATCTGCACCACGTTGCCGGTCTTCTCGAACAGCGTCAGGGCGGCCTCGAAGTCGCGTCTGGCCTCGCCGAAGTGCTGCTCGGTCTGGGCCAGCGTGCCGCGCACGCACAACATCTCGGCCTGGCCTCGCTCGTCTCCCGCCCGGCGGGCGGCCTCCAGGGCGATCTCCTGGATCTCGCGCCAGTCGTCGAGGTAGACGTGCAGCTCGAAGAAGGGCTCGGCGTTCATGGCGGTACGCCAGCACAGCTCCACGAACCCGGCCTGGGCGGCCTGGCGGATGCCGGCCAGCAGCACGTGGCGCTCGCGTTCGAACCAGCCGATCGGGTCGGCGACCAGCCGCTCGACCAGCTCGGCCGGGAGCGGCGAGTCGGTGCCGGGCCGCAGGTGGGGGCCGGCGGGCGGGCCGTACTCGCGGGTCCTGGCGGTCTCGGTGAGGCGGTGCAGCGCGTCGAGCACGCGGGCCAGCGCCGCGCTGCGCTCGGCGGGCGGCTCCTCGGCGGCCAGGCGTTCGTGGGCGTAGACGCGGATGAGGTCGTGGAAGCGGTACTGGACGTTGACGTTCCTGCCGACCCCGGCGACCTCGATGAGCTGGGCGTCGACCAGGTCGTCGAAGAGGTCCTGGGCGTCGGCCAGCGGCCGGTCGAGCAGGGCGGCGCCGGTCCAGGCGGAGAAGATGTGCGAGTGCAGGATGGCCAGCCGGCGGAACAGGCAGCGGGCCTGCTCGGTGAGCGCGTCGTAGGTGAGCGAGAGGCTGGCCCTGATGCCCATGTCGCCGTGCTTGAGCTCGTCGAGCCGGCGGGCCTCGTCGCCGAGCCGGTCCACGAGCTGCTCCACGGCCCAGTGGGGGCGTGAGGCCAGGCGGGCGCCGGCGATGCGCAGCGCGAGGGGCAGGAAGCAGCACAGCTCGGCCAGTGCGGCGGCCGACTCCGGCTCGGCCCGTACCCGCTCGGCCCCGGCGATGCGGGACAGCAGCTCGACGGACTGGGCGGCGTCGAAGAGGTCGACGTCCACGTGGGTGGCGCCGGCCAGCCCGCCGAGCCGGGTCCGGCTGGTGGTGATGACGGCCGAGGTCGGGCTGCCGGGTAACAGCGGCAGCACCTGGCTCTCGGCGGCGGCGTCGTCGAGCACGATCAGCATCCTGCGGTCGGCCAGCAGCATGCGGTACAGCTCGGCCCGCTCGCCGAGGGTGTCGGGCAGCGCCGTCCCCTGCACGCCGCAGGCCCGCAGGAACCGGTCGAGCACCTGCATCGGGTGGACCGGGCGGGAGACGCCGCCGTGCAGGTCGGCGAAGAGCTGGCCGTCGGGGAAGTGCGCGGCGACGCTGTGCGCGGCGTGCACGGCGATCGTGGTCTTGCCGATCCCGGCCCGCCCGGCGACCGCGATGACGGGCACGGCGAAGCGGCCGTCCCCGGCCAGGGGGACGGTCACCCGCTGCCTGATGACGTCGAGCTGGGCCTGCCGCCCGATGAAGTCGGCGATGTCGGAGGGGAGCATGCCGGGCACCGCGGGCGGACGGGCGGGCGGCTCGGCCGGGGCCGCCGCGGGCGGCGGCTGCGCCTCCAGGCTCTCGTCGGAGGTGAGGATGGCCGACTCGAGCTGCTGCAGCCGTTCGTTGGGCTCGATGCCCAGCTCCCCGACGATGACCCGCCGCGCGTCGCGGTAGACCTGGAGCGCCTCGGCCTGCCGTCCTGAGCGGTAGAGGGCGACCATGAGCTGGGCGGCCAGCCCCTCCCTGAGCGGGTGTTCCTGGACGAGCGCGGCCAGCTCGCCGACGAGCTCGTGGTGGCGGCCGAGGTCCAGTTCGAGCTGCACGCAGTCCTCGTTGACGGTGACGCGCTGCTCGGCGATCCCGCTGGCCAGCGCCTGCACGGCCCTGCTGTCGATGCCGTCGAAAGCCGGGCCGCGCCACAACGCCAGCGCCTCGCGGTAGTGCTGGATGGCCTCGGGGAAGGAACGTCCGTCGCGAGCCTTGCGGGCCCGGCTCACAAGGCTCTCGAAACGGCGTGCGTCGATCGCGTCGGCGGGGGCACGCAACATGTAGCCCTGCCGGGTGGTGACGATCATCTCGGGGTGGCCGTGGGCGCTGAACAGGCGCCTGAGCGCGGAGATGCAGATCTGCACCTGCGCACGCGACGTGGCCGGGGGGTCCTCGTCGTAGATCGCCTCGACGAGGCGGTCCAGAGTGACCGAGTGATTGGCGTTCAGGATCAGGACGGCGAGGACGATCTGCTGCCGCGCCCCGCCCAGATCGAGCTGTCTCTCGCTCGCAGTTACCTCGAGCGCACCCAACACGCGAAACTCCACCCGCATCCCCTCAAACAAATCATCGCCCTCGGTCAAAGATCTTTCCCGACGCGACCGGAATCCGGGCGTGATTGCCATGATGAGCGGCGTAACTGGTGCTTACCCCTCAAAAGTTTCTGCCATGGTTGGGTGGATGGTACAACGCCATTGGGTATGTGGCCAGTTTTGGAGCGTTTCAGGGTGATCCGTGTTGCCTGTCACCGTCAGCGCTGAAAGACACCCTCGATCAGGCCCCAGGGCCAGTCCATCGTGCCGTTGACGGTGTCGTGCTGGCCGGCGGACGGAACGGCGTGCGCGGGGGCCGGCGCGGCGGCGATGGCGGCGAAGCCGGCCAGCGCGGCGAGCAGCAGGGCGACGGTGAGGCGGACGCGGGCGGTGATGGCGGTGGTCGCGGTCATTTCGATCTACCTCCGGGTGATTACCGCGGTCTTCGTTCGCGGCTTCGGAAATGACGCTCACACGGTGCGCAATTCGCCCTTTATCCATCTTCTTTTCACCGGCCATCAGCGCACGTTGGACGCTGTGCGCACCGATCCCCGCACCCCCGGCGATAGCCGCGATAGCGCAAAATAAGGCGGGCGCCTCCTTTCGTCATCGGCGGCGATCGGACGGCGATAGCGCGGCGATAGCGGAGGGAGGTCCGGCGGATAGGCGGCGGCGCGAGCCTTGGGCGCGAGCCCGGGCGGCGCGACGTGTCGTCGTCCGGGTGGCCATGTGCGCGGACGGCCCGCGCGGACCACTCGGAGAGGTTCGATGGGAATAGCGGTGCAAGCCCAGGACGCGGTCTACGGCCGGGGTGCGGCTGACCTGCACGTACGCCTGGACCATGACGCCGACGGGCAGTGGGTGCTCGAAGCCGAGACCCGTACGGACCAGGACGGGTCGGTCAGCGAGTGGGCCGACCGCCCGCTCGACCGCGGCCTGTACCGCATCGTGTTCGCCACCGACCCGTACTTCGTCGGGCTCGGGCTGCGGCCGGCGTATCCGGAGATCGTCGTCACCTTCCGCATGGTGGACGAGACCGCCGTGAACCACATCGTCGTGCTGATCTCGCCGCATTTCTCGACCGTCTATTTCGGATCGCTCAGCTGAGGGACAGTGAGGCCGGACATGAAGATCAGCCGCTATCGACCCTTCCCCCGGATGCCGCTCGGCGACCGCGCCTGGCCGGACGCCGCGCTCACCGCGCCGCCGCGCTGGTTGTCCACCGACCTGCGGGACGGCAACCAGGCTCTGCCCAGGCCCATGGACCCCGGCCGCAAGCTGGTGCTGTTCGACCTGCTGGTGGGCATGGGCTACAAGGAGATCGAGGTCGGCTTCCCGGCGGCGAGCCAGGACGACTACGACTTCGTCCGGCTCCTGGTCGAGCGCGACCGCATCCCGGACGACGTGTGCGTGACCGTGCTGACCCAGGCGCGCGACGAGCTGATCGAGCGCACGGTGGAGAGCGTGAGCGGGGCGCCCAGGGCGACGATCCACCTCTACAACGCGACCTCGCCGCTGGCGCGGCGGCTGGTGTTCGGGATGAGCCGGGACGAGTGCAAGGACCTGGCGGTCCAGGGAACCCGATTAGTCATGAAATATGCCGATAAATTACTCGAAGAGGGTGATGTTCGGTTTCAGTACTCGCCTGAGCATTTCCACGACACCGAGCCCGACTTCGCGCTGGAGGTCTGCGCGGCCGTCATGGACGTCTGGCAGCCGGGCCCGGACCGGCCGATCATCCTGAACTTCCCCACGACGGTCGAGCGCTCGACGCCCAACGTGTTCGCCGACCAGATCGAGTGGCTGCACCGCAACCTGCCGCACCGCGAGCACGTCTGCCTGTCGGTGCACACGCACAACGACCGCGGCACCGGGGTCGCGGCGGCCGAGCTGGCGATGCTGGCCGGCGCCCAGCGCGTCGAGGGCTGCCTGTTCGGCAACGGCGAGCGGGCGGGCAACGTCTGCCTGGTCACGCTCGGCCTGAACCTGGCCACCCAGGGCGTCGACCCCGGCATCGACTTCTCCGAACTCGACCGGGTGCGGCGCGTCGTCGAGGAGTGCACCGGGCTCGCGGTGCCGCCGCGCCACCCGTACGGGGGCGACCTGGTGTTCACCGCCTTCTCCGGCGGGCACCAGGACGCGATCAAAAAGGCGTTCGACGCCATGGACCGGGAGGCGGCCCGTACCGGGAGCGATCCGGCACGGCTGCCGTGGGAGGTGCCGTACCTGCCGGTGGACCCGCGGGACCTGGGGCGCACGTACGAGGCGGTGGTCCGGGTCACCAGCCAGTCGGGCAAGGCTGGCCCGGCGTACCTGCTCAACGCCCGGTACGGGATCACGCTGCCGCGCGGGCTGCAGATCGAGCTGGGCCGGGCCGTCCAGGCGATGGCGGAGGCCGGGCAGGGCGAGGTCGAGCCGGAACGGATCAGGCGGCTGTTCGAGCAGGAGTACCTGACGCCCGGCGCCTCCCCCGGCGACCTGCCCGGCGACCTGCCCGACGACCTGGCCGGGACGGTGGCCACGCTGCACGTCGACGGCGGCGCGTACGGGCAGGCCCGGCCCGACACGGCGGCGGCGCTGCGCGCGGCGCTGGAGGCCGCCGGCGTCCGGGTCCGGGCCGTGCACCACCTCGACGGCGCGGCCGGCGCCGCCGGCGGCGAGGTGACCGTCTACGCCCGGTGCGGCCTCGACGGCGGCACGGCGTGGGGCGCCGGCGCCGCGCCCGACGCGGTCGCCGCGGCCCTGGCCGCCGTGCGCACCGCCGTGGCCCGCGCCCGCCGCGCGGCCCCGCCGCCCACCGCAACCGCCCCTGAGCTGCCCCTTCCGGAGCCCGGACGCCGGCGCGCGGCCAGGAACCGGCGGCTGATGGCGGGACGATAGAGATCGAATACCACCCCGGCCTAGCGTGAGCGCAACACGACATGTGGGGAGACGGCCATGACTCTCATCGAACGGCAGGAGGAGATGTCCTGCCTGGAGTCGCTCGTCGCCAACGCCATCCTCGGCCGTGGACGGGTCGCGCTGGTCAGCGGGCCCGCCGGGACGGGCAAGAGCGCGCTGCTGCGCGCGTTGTCCGAACAGGCCATAGAGCTGGGCGCGCTCGCGGTGACGGCGACAGGATCGCGGATGGAGCAGGACCTGCAGCTGGGCCTGCTCCGCCAGCTCATCCAGGACGCCCCCTTGGTCGAGGAGGAGCGCGAGCGCTCGGAGAAACTGCTGGCGGAGGGCGTGCGGACCGCGACCGCGGCGCACGCCGACGCCGAGCGGCTGCTCGACCCGCAGGTCGTGCACGCCCTCGTCACGGTGCTGCTCGACCTGTCCGAACGCTGCCCGCTGGTGGTCGTCGTGGACGACGTGCACCACGCCGACCGCACCTCCCTGCTCTGCCTGGCCTACCTGGCGCGGCGGGTGCGCAACGCGCGGATCGTGGCGGTGTTCGCGCTCAACGACCGGCAGGGCACGGACGGTCCGCTGGAGACCGACCTGCTGCGGCTGCCGCACTGCCTGCGCCTGCAGCTCGCCCCGCTGTCCCGCAGGGGCGTGGCCGCGCTGGTGGCGGGCCAGGTGGGGCTCAGCGCGACCGAGCGGTTCGCCGACGAGTGGCACACGATCAGCGGCGGCAACCCGCTGCTGGCCGGTGAGCTGGCCGCCGACTACCGCCAGCACCTGCGGGCCGTGGAGGAGCCGCCGCGCGAGCTGGTCGTCGGCGACCGGTTCGTCCGGGCGGTCGAGACGTGCCTGCGGCGCAGCCACCCGCGTACCGTCCGGGTGGCGCAGGGCCTGGCCATCCTCGGCGAGGCCGACGGGCTGGCCGAGATGCTCGAACTGCCCGCGGTCGACGTCAGCAGGGAGCTGCTCACGATCGGCGCGACCGGCCTGCTGCGCGGCGGCGGCTACCGGCACGAGGCGGTGCGCTCGGCGGTGCTGGCCGGCATGGACCTGTCCGAGCGCAAGGAGCTGTACCGCCGCGCCGCCGAGCTGGCCTACACGCGCGGCGTGCGGCCCGGCGTGGTCGCCGACCGCCTGCTCCAGGCCGCCCGGGTCGAGGCGCCGTGGGTGGTGCCCACGCTGGAGGAGGCCGCGCTGGCCGCGCTGCGCAAGGGCGAGGTGGAGTCGGCGGTGGCCTACCTGAAGCTGGCCTGGCGCGAGTGCACCGACGAGCTCCAGCGCTCCAAGCTGATGACCATGCTCGTCCGCGCGGAGTGGCGGATCAACCCGGCCGCCCCCGCCGGGCACCTGGACCAGCTCACCGAGGCGCTGCAGAAGGGCAGCCTGCACGGCAGCGACGCCGTCGTGCTGGCCCGCGCGCTGCTGTGGCACGGCCGCTTCGAGGACGCCCGCGACGTGCTGGAGCAGCTCAACCAGGAGGCGTCGGCGTCCGACCACGCGACGCTGGCCGAGCTGGTCGTGGCGCAGCTGTGGCTGCGGGTGACCTGCCCGCCGCTGGCCGCCTACGTGGCCAACCCGCCGCGGGAGCACATCCTGGCCGGGATGGTGTCGGTCGCCGTCAACCGGCGGCTGGAGTCCACGCTCGCCCTGGCCGAGGTGCTCACCCACGGCCCCCGGGAGCACAACCTCGACGCCGTCGAGCGCATCCTGGAGGGCGAGCGGCTGGACGAGATGTCCCTGGACGTCGTGGAGAACTCGCTGCTGGCCCTCACCTACGCCGGGCGCTGCGAGCGCGCGGCGCCGCTGTGCGACCTGTTCGGCGACGAGGCGGCGGCCCGGCAGGCGCCGAGCCGGCGGGCCCGGCTGGCGGCCATCCGGGCCGAGATCGCGATCCGCCAGGGCGACATGCCCGCGGCCGAGCGGCACGCCCGCATCGCCTTGGACACGATCCCGATGAGCAGCTGGGGCGTGGCCATCGGCGGCCCGCTGGCCAGCCTGATCATCGCGCTGACCGCGATGGGCCGGCACGAGGCCGTGCGCGACCCGCTGGACCGGCCGGTCGCCGAGGCCATGTTCCAGACCCGCTACGGCCTGCACTACCTGTACGCCCGCGGCCGCTACAACCTGGCCGGCGAGTCGTTCGTGGCGGCCCTGCACGACTTCCTGCGCTGCGGCGAGCTGGTGACGGCCTGGGGCCTGAACAACCCGGCGCTGATCCCCTGGCAGGCCGACGCGGCCGAGGCGTGCCTGCGGATGGGCCAGACCGAGGAGGCCAGAGAGCTGATCAAGGCCCACCTGGACGGCTGCGGCCCCGGCGCCTACCGGGGACGCGGCATCGGGATGCGGCTCAAGGCGGCCGTCTCCGAGCCGGCCCGCCGTCCGGCGCTGCTGCGCCAGGCGGTGGAGTACCTCCAGCTCGCCGGCGACCGGTACGAGCTGGCCAGGGCGCTGTTCGACCTGGTGGAGGCGTACGAGGCGCTGGGCGAGTTCCGGCGGGCCCGGACGGTGGCCGGACGGGCGCAGGCGGCGGCCCTGGAGTGCGGGGCCGAGCCGATGATCGGCGCGCTCAGCCGGGCGGCGGACGCGGACGGCGCGCCGTCCCCCCTGCCGGGCGACCTGATCGGGGTGCTGAGCGTCGGCGAACGCCGGGTCGCCGCGCTGGCGGCGGCCGGTTACAGCAACCGCGAGATCGCGGCCAAGCTCTACATCACGATCAGCACCGTCGAGCAGCACCTGACCCGCACCTACCGCAAGCTGAACATCCGCCGCCGGGCCGACCTCCCGCTCGTGGTGGAGTTCGACGACACCGCCCAATCCTGACCCGGGCCGACCCGGTCCGGCGAGCCTTCCGCCGCCGGACCGGGTTCACCCGTGCTCACCTGTGCTCCCGACAGGCACCGGGCATGCAGGAAGTTGCGGCCGCGCGGGCCCGCGGGCGAGCGTCGAAGGCATGGAACTCACCGTGGTGCGGGGGCAGGCGACCCCCGAGGAACTCGAAGCGGTCGTCGCGGCGGTCTTCCGCCGCCTGGCCGAGGCGGCCGAGCGCGAGGCGTCGGCCTGGTCCGATCCGTCCGTATTGGTGCGCAGCCCGCTGCCCGGCGGTGGCGGCGACTGGCGGCTGGCGGCCTGGGCGAGCTGACCCGGGTCTTCACGGTACTGGAGGAGGAGCACACCATGTCGTCTCTGCTCGGTTCGCTGCGCCGGCTCGTGCTGGCGCCATCCCTGGCCGACGTGACCTTCGGCGCACGCGGCTTTCCCGTCGTCCCCTCGGCGCTCACCGGGCGCCTGGAGGCCATCCCGCAGGCCGTCGTGTGCGGCTTCGAGTGGGGCATCGACGTCCGCGACCAGTGGGAGATCGAGCGCCGGCTGTCCCTGGTGGACGTCGAGCAGCGCGGCTTCGCCTACGAGGGCGCGACGATGGCCTTCACCGTGCTGGACGCCATGGGCGGCGGGCGCGGGCGGCGTACCCGGGACCTGCTCATGGGTCCGGGGCAGCCGCACATCTTCCTGGCCTACATCGGCATCGGCTTCGCCATGGCCCGGCTGCCGCGGGTGTTGTGGAAGAAGGTGCTGCCCGACCTGGACGGCACCCCGTACCACCCGGTGATGAGCTGGCTGGCCGTGGACGGCTACGGCTTCGACCTGGCCTACTTCCACACCCGCCGGTACGTGGACGGGCAGCAGGTGCCGGCCCCCTACCCCTGGCAGGGCGAGGCGGCCTACTTCCCGCGCGCCGTGGACCAGGGCGTCGGCCGGGCGTTGTGGTTCATCCACGGCGGCCGGCCGGGCGACGTGGCCGCGGCGGTGCGCGCGTTCGCCGCGGGGCGGCAGGCGGACCTGTGGAGCGGGGTGGGGCTGGCGGCCACGTTCGCCGGATGCGCGGCGGGCGCGGCGGCGGTGCTGCGCGAGGAGGCCGGGGAGCACCGGGGCGAGCTGGCACAGGGCTCGGTCTTCGCGACCAAGGCCCGGCACTACTCGGGGTTCGTCCCGGAGCATTCGGCGGCCACGGGCGCGGTGCTGACGGGGCTCGACGTGGCCGGCGCGGTCGCGCTGGCCGACGACGGCGAAGTAGCCGCGGGCACGTCGGAACGCGTCCCGGATTACGAGCTGTGGCGCGGCAGGGTGCGCGCGCATTTCGCGGCGGAGGCCGAGATCCCGGCCCGCTGAGCGTTTCCCGGAATAAGCACGTCATTCGCTTTCGCACGCCCAAAAATGAGCCTCCGAGCTGAGCAAACCCGAAGTTGTCCGGCCACCGGGCGGCATGTGTCAATGAAATTGGATTGTTCGGGCTATAAGCGGCGGAGGCTCAATTGGCAAGCGCATTGCGGTCACTCAGACGCAGAATTCTGGTGCCGGACGTCGGCGAGACGAAAGTCGAAAAGCGCGGCTTCTGGGTGAAGAACGCGGCGTCCACTGAAATACTGGAGACGGTCGGCGAATACTTTCTCGCCGGTTACGCCCACGCCGTGGAGTCGCGCACCGTCGCCGAGGCCGAGGACCGGCTCGAAGAGGTGCCCGCCCGCTTCCGCGGCTTCGCCTACGAGGGCGCGGGCATGGGCTTCGCCATCCTGGACTGCATGACCTTCGGCGACCTGCGCCGGGTCAACGCCTTCCTCCAGGGACGCGGGCACCACCACAACTACATGATCTACGTGGGGATCGGCTGGGCCATGGCCCGGCTCCCCCGCTTCCTGTGGCCCAAGCCCCGGCTGCTGGACCCGCTGCTGCTGTGGCTGGTCCACGACGGGTACGGCTTCCACCAGGCCTACTTCCACACCGACCGGTACGTGCACCAGCAGGTGCGCGAACCCCGCTTCTCCTGGCCGGCCGGCCAGGAGGACTACGCGGCCCACGCCCTCGACCAGGGCATCGGCCGCGCGCTGTGGTTCGTCGCCGGCACCAGCGCCGAGCGGGCGGTCACACTGCTCGAACGGTTCCCCGAGTCCCGCCACGCCGACCTCTACGCCGGCATCGGCCTGGCCGCCACCTACGCGGGCGGCGCCGACGAGGCCGAGCTGCGGTGGCTGCGCGAGCGCGCCGGAGCGCACCGGGGGCCGCTGGCCCAGGGCAGCGTGTTCGCCGCCGAGGCCAGGATCCGCGCCGGGCTGCTCTTCCCGCACACCGAGTCGGCCGTGGGCGTTCTCTGCGGCACCACGGCGGAGCAGGCGGCCGAGGTGAGCCGCGTGACCCGCCCCACCGCGACAGCACAGGACTCGCCGCCCGCCTATGAGGGGTGGCGCCGGCGCATCGCCGAGACGTTCGTCTTCCATGGAGGTGTTCCCTCGTGAGCTCGGTAGCCGCGTGGTTGCGCAAGCAGGCGGCGGGAGTCGCCGCACTCGCGCTGATGATCGCCGTCTTCGCGATCGGCCACCCGACCTTCGCCTCGGACGCGACCAAGGCCGAGATGGCCGGCGCGTACGGCTTCAAGTCCCTGGCGATCGCCATGCCGGGCGGCGGCCCGGCCAAGACCGTCCGCAAGGTGAACCAGGCCTACAAGCACATCGACGCCTGGATCTCCTCCGTGGGGGCCGCGATCGCGCTGAACGACCTCGACGGCAACGGCAGGGACGACGACCTGGTGATCGTGGACCCGCGTACCGACCAGGTGGTCCTCACCCCGGCGCCGGTCGAGGGCGGCGGCGAGCGGTACCGGCCGTTCGCGCTGTCGCTCGGCTCGCTGCCGGTCACCGACGCGATGGCGCCCATGGGCGCGGTGCCCGCCGACTACAACGACGACGGCCGGACGGACCTGCTGGTCTACTGGTGGGGCCGCACGCCCACGCTGCACCTGCAGCGGCCCACCGCGGCCCGGTTCGAGGCCGCCGCCTTCGACGCGGCCGAGCTGGTGCCCAACGCGGGCGGCGCGAAGTACACCGGCGAGCTGTGGAACAGCAACGTCGCGACCGTCGCCGACTTCGACGGTGACGGCAAGCAGGACATCTTCGTCGGCAACTACTTCCCCGACGGCAGCCCGATCCTCGACAGCCGCGTGGACGGCGGCGTGCAGATGAACCACTCGCTGTCCAAGGCCCTCAACGGCGGCCGGGACTACTTCTTCCGCGGCACCGGCAACGGCGGCTTCACCCGCCTGGACGGCGTGCTGCCGCCGGACGTCTCCACCGGCTGGGAGCTCGGCGCGACCAGCGCCGACCTGGACGGCGACGGCCTGCCCGAGCTGCTGCTGAACAACGACTTCGGGCCCGACCACCTGCTCTACAACACCTCCTCCCCCGGCGCCATCAAGTTCTCCGCCACCACCGGGGCGCACGAGATCGGCGTGCCCAAGTCGAAGGTGCTCGGCGAGGACTCCTTCAAGGGCATGGGCTCGGACGCCGGCGACCTCAACCACGACGGCGTCCTGGACTTCTTCGTCAGCAACATCACCACCCCGTACGGCATCCAGGAGAGCAACTTCACGTTCCTGTCCACCGTCAAGACCCAGGCCGAGCTGCGCGAGAAGCTGCGGCAGGGCGAGGCGCCGTGGAAGGACCTCAGCGCCGAGCTGCGCACCGCCTGGTCCGGCTGGGGCTGGGACCCGAAGATCGAGGACTTCGACAACGACGGCGAGAACGAGATCGTCCAGGCGACCGGGTTCGTCAAGGGCGACGTCAACCGCTGGCCGCCGCTGCAGGAGCTGGCCGCCGCCAACGACGGCGTGACCAGCAACCCCAAGTCGTGGCCGAACGTCACCGAGGGCGCCGACATCGCCGGCGCGCAGACGCTGGCCTTCTTCGCCAAGGGCCCCGACGGCCGCTACGCCAACCTGTCGGAGCAGCTCGGCCTGGCCGTGCCCGTGCCGACGCGCGGCATCGCGACCGGGGACGTCAACGGCGACGGCCTGATCGACTTCGCGGTGGCCCGCCAGTGGGAGGCCCCCGCCTTCTACCTCAACACCAGCCGGTCGGCGGGCTCGTTCCTCGGGCTGCGCCTGCAGTACGACACCCCCTCCGCGGCCGGCCCGCTGCCCGCCGCCGGGTCGCCGGTGATCGGCGCGACGGTGACCGCGACCACACCCGACGGCCGCTCCTTCGTCGGCCGCGTGGACGGCGGCAGCGGCCACTCCGGCAAGCGCGCGCACGCGGTGCACATCGGCCTCGGCGCGAACGTCACCGGCACCGTGCGGGTCAAGCTGAGCTGGCGCGACCGCGCCGGACAGCGGCACCAGCAGGAGCTCACGCTCACCCCCGGCTGGCACACCCTCCAGCTCGGCTCGCAAGCGAAGGAGAAGTGACGGCATGGCCGCCAAGACGATCACCCCGCCACGTCACGATCCCAAAGTGATCACGGCGCTGCGCCGGTTCGCGATCTCGATCACCATCTTCAACATCCTCGGCTACACCGTGCTGGGGTTCGAGCAGCCGTGGTCGTGGCCGTTCGTGGCGCTGGCCACCGGCTACACCGTGGAGATCATCCTTGAGGTGATCGGCGCCCGCCAGGAGGGCCGCGCGCCGCGCTTCCTCGGCAACGGCCCGCGCGGGCTGATGGAGTTCCTCTATCCCGCGCACATCACCTCCATCGCGCTCAACATGCTGATCTACGTCAACGACCAGGTGCTGGTCATGATGTTCGGCGTGACCGTCGCCGTGGGCGCCAAGTGGGTGCTCAAGGCTCCGGTGCGCGGGCGGATGCGGCACTTCATGAACCCGTCCAACTTCGGCATCGCGATCATCCTGCTGCTGCTGCCGTGGGCCAGCATCGCGCCGCCGTACCACTTCACCGAGAAAGTCGACAACCCGATCGACTGGATCATCCCGGGGATCATCATCATCGGCGGGACCATGATCAACGGGAAGCTGACCGGCCGCATGTGGCTGATCGGCGGATGGGTGGGCGTCTTCGCCCTCCAGGCCGTGGTGCGCGGGCTGATCATCGACGACATCTCCATCCTCGGCGGGCTGTCGATGATGACGGGGGTGGCGTTCATCCTGTTCACCAACTACATGATCACCGACCCGGGCACGAGCCCGTCCAGACCGCTGTCCCAGGTCGCCTTCGGCGGCGGCGTGGCCGTGGTGTACGGCCTGCTCATGGGGATGAACATCCCGTACGGGATCTTCTTCGCCACGGCGGCGGTCTGCCTGATCCGCGGCGGCTTCCTGTGGGCGCTGCACATCGTCAACAAGGCGCGCGAGCTCGACGCCGCCAGGGTCAGCGCAGCCGCCGCCCAGGCGCTGCAGCACGCGCGGGAAGAGGTCGCGAAGGCATGACGAGGATCGCGATCGTCGGCATGGCCTGCCGGTACCCTGACGCCGCCTCGCCCAGGGAGCTGTGGGAGAACGCGGTGGCCGGCCGCCGCGCCTTCCGCCGGCTCCCGGACGAGCGCATGCGGCTGGAGGACTACTGGGACCCCGATCCCGCAGCGCCGGACCGCTTCTACGCCAAGACCGCCGCGGTCATCGAGGGCTACGCCTTCGACCGGGTGGCACACAAGATCGCCGGTAGCACGTACCGGTCGACCGACCTGGCCCACTGGCTGGCCCTGGACATGGCCGGCCGGGCCCTGGCCGACGCCGGGTTCGCGGGCGGCGAGGGGCTGCCGCGCGAGCGCACCGGGGTCGTCGTGGGCAACACGCTCACCGGCGAGTTCACCCGCGCGAACGTGCTGCGGCTGCGCTGGCCGTACGTGCGGCGCACCCTGGCCGCGGCCCTGAAGGAGCAGGGCTGGGACGACGAGCGCCTGGCCGCGTTCCTGGCCGACTACGAGGCCGCCTACAAGAGCCCCTTCCCGCCGGTGGACGAGGACACGCTGGCGGGCGGGCTGTCCAACACGATCGCCGGGCGCATCTGCAACCACTTCGACCTCAACGGCGGCGGCTACACCGTGGACGGCGCCTGCTCCTCGTCCCTGCTGTCGGTGGTGACGGCCGGCAAGGCGCTGGCCGACCACGACGTGGACGTGGCCGTCGCGGGCGGCGTGGACCTGTCCATCGACCCGTTCGAGGTGATCGGGTTCGCCAAGACCGGCGCGCTGGCCAAGAGCGACTTCCGCCTGTACGACCGGCACTCCAACGGCTTCTGGCCGGGCGAGGGCTGCGGCATCGTCGTGCTGATGCGCGAGGAGGACGCGCTGGCCGCCGGGCGGCGGATCTACGCCACGATCGCCGGCTGGGGCGTCTCCTCCGACGGCAAGGGCGGGATCACCCGTCCGGAGGTGAGCGGCTACCTGCTCGCGATGCGCCGCGCGTACGACAAGGCCGGGTTCGGCCCCGAGAGCGTCGAGCTGTTCGAGGGCCACGGGACGGGCACGGCGCTCGGCGACGCGACCGAGCTCACGGCCCTGTCGCGGGCCAGGGCCGCGGCCGCGCGCCCGGCCGCGGTCGGCTCGATCAAGGGCATGATCGGCCACGCCAAGGCGGCGGCGGGCGTGGCGGGCCTGATCAAGGCGGCCATGGCCGTTCACGAGCAGGTGCTGCCGCCGACCATCGGGTGCGTCGACCCGCACCAGGTGCTCACCGACGAGGGCGCCACGCTGCGGGTGCTGCGCACGGCCGAGCCGTGGCCGCAGGGCGCGCCGCTGCGCGCCGCGGTGACCGCCATGGGCTTCGGCGGCATCAACACGCACGTGGTGCTGGAGAACACCGGCCCGCGGCGGCGGGTGTCCAGCCGCGTCAAGGCGCTGGCCGCCGCGTCCCAGGACGCGGAGCTGTTCCTGCTGGACGGCGGCACCTGGGACGAGCTGCGCGGCCTGGTGTCGGAGCTGCTCGACTTCGTGCCCAAGGTGTCCTACGGCCAGCTCGCCGACCTGGCCGCCACGCTGCGCGGGCGGCTGCGCGGCCTGCCGTTCCGGGCGGCCGTCGTGGTCTCCTCGCCCGACGACGCCGTACGGCAGCTCACCCGCGTGCTGACGGCGCTGGAGTCCGGCGAGAACACGCTGTCCACCCCCGACGGCAAGGCGTTCGTCGGCCGCGCCTCGGCACGGCCGCGGATCGGCTTCCTCTTCCCCGGGCAGGGCTCGGGCCGCGGGACCGACGGCGGCGCGCTGGCCAGGCGCTTCGCCGACGTCGCCGAGGTGTACACCACCGCGGCGCTGCCCGCCGACGGCGACATGGCGGCCACCGAGGTCGCCCAGCCGCGCATCGTCACCGGCTCGATGGCGGGCCTGCGCGCGCTGTCGCTGCTCGGCATCGAGGCGGACGCGGCCGTCGGGCACAGCCTGGGCGAGCTGTCGGCCCTGCACTGGGCGGGCGCGATGGACGAGGACGCGCTGCTGCGCGTGGCGACCAAGCGCGGCCGGGCGATGCGGGAGCGCAGCGAGCCGGGCACGATGGCCGGCGTGCGGGCCGCGCCGGAGACCGTGCTGGAGCTGGCCGGCGACCTGCCGGTGGTGATCGCCGGGTACAACGGGCCGCTCCAGACCGTCGTCGCCGGGCCGGTGGCGGCGGTGGAGGAGGCCGGGCGCGCGGCCGAACGCGCCGGGCTGACCTGGACCAGGCTGAACGTCTCGCACGCCTTCCACTCGCCCCTGGTCGCCCCGGCGGCCGAGGCGCTGGCCGGATACCTGGCGGAGGAGCGGTTCGGGCCGGTCGCCCGGCGGGTCGTCTCCACCGTCACCGGTGACGACCTGGCCGCCGGGACCGACGTCCCGGCGCTGCTGCACCGGCAGATCACCGCGCCCGTGCTGTTCGCCCAGGCGCTGGCCGCGCTGGCCGCGGACGCGGACCTGCTGGTCGAGGTGGGCCCCGGCCGGGTGCTCAGCAGGCTGGCGGCCGAGCTGACCGACGTGCCGGCCGTCGCGCTGGACACCGACAGCGAGTCGCTGGCCGGGCTGCTCGGCGTGGCCGGCGCCGCGCACGTGGCGGGCGTGCCCGTCGCCTGCGAGGAGCTGTTCCACGGGCGGCTGGTCAAGCCGCTGGAGATCGGCGCGACGTTCTCGTTCTTCACCAGCCCGGCCGAGCAGGCGCCGCAGGTGCGCGTCAAGGCCGCCGCCCCGCAGCCGGCGGAGCGGGCGGCCGAGCCGGACGGCGGGACGGGCGGCGGGACGGCGGCGCGGCCCGGCGAGTCCACGGTCGAGCTGCTGCGGCGGCTGGCCGCCGAACGCGCCGAGCTGCCGCTGGAGATGGTGACCGAGGACAGCAAGCCGCTGGACGAGCTGCACCTCAGCTCGGTCACCGTCATGCACATCATCGACCAGGCCACCCAGCATCTGGGCGTGCCCGCGGGCATGGCGCCGGCCAACGTCGCCACCGCGACGCTCCAGGAGCTGGGCGAGGCCCTGGACCGGCTGGCCGCGCAGCCGCGCGCGCAGTCGGCGCGGGGCGTGGCCGGCGCGGCGCCGTGGGTGCGGCCGTTCGCCGTGGACCTGGACGAGCAGCCGCGGCCCCGGCGGGCGGCCGCGGAACGCGCGGGATCGTGGCAGGTGTTCGCGCCCGCCGGTGCGCCCCTGGCGGGGCCGCTGCGCGAGGCACTCGAAGGGGAGAAGATCGGTTCCGGTGTCCTGGTGTGCCTACCCGCGCGGTGCGCGGCCGACGACCTGGAGCAGGCGCTGCTCGGCGCCAAGGCGGCCCTGGCCGGCGGGCCGGGCACCCGGTTCGTCCTGGTCCAGCACGGCCGGGGCGCGGCGGGGCTGGCCAAGACGTTCCACCTGGAGAGCGGCCTGCCCACCACGGTCGTGCACCTGCCGCAGGACGCGCCGCAGGCCGCCGCCTGGATAGCGGCGGAGGCGGCGGCCACGACGGCGTTCAGCGAGGTGCACTACGACGCCGGCGGCGTGCGGCGGGTGCCGACGCTGCGGGCGCTGCCGTACCGGCAGGAGCGGGCGGAGGAGCCGCTGACCGGCTCCGACGTGCTCCTGGTGACCGGCGGCGGCAAGGGCATCACCGCCGAGTGCGCCATGGCCATGGCCGGTGCGGACAAGGTGGCCGTGCTCGGCCGCTCCGACCCGGCCCAGGACGAGGAGCTGGCCGCGAACCTGCGGCGCATGGCCGAGACCGGGCTCACCGTCCACTACGCCAGGGCCGACGTCACCGACGCCGCCCAGGTGCGGGCGGCCGTGGCCGCGGCCGAGCAGGCGCTCGGGCCGGTCACCGCCGTCCTGCACGGCGCCGGGCGCAACGAGCCCGAGGGCATCGCCGGGCTGGACATGGACGCCTTCCGCCGCACGTTCGCCCCCAAGGTGGACGGCCTGCGCAACGTGCTGGAGGCGGTCGAGCCCGGACGGCTGCGGCTGCTGGTGACGTTCGGCAGCATCATCGGCCGGGCGGGCCTGCACGGCGAGGGCCACTACGCCACCGCCAACGAGTGGCTGGCCGACCTGACCCGCGAGGCGGGCGAGCGGCACCCGGGCTGCCGGGCGATCTGCATGGAGTGGTCGGTCTGGTCCGAGGTCGGCATGGGCGAGCGGCTGTCGGTCGTGGACCGGCTGGTCGAGCAGGGCATCACGCCGATCCCGGTGGACCGGGGCGTGGAGATCATGCGCCGCCTGGTGAGCGACCCCGACGCGCCCGGCGTCGTGGTGATCAGCGGGCGCACCGAGGGCATCCACACCGTGCGCCGGGAGGAGCCGGAGCTGCCGCTGCTCCGCTTCGTCGGCGCGCCGCTGGTCCGCTACCACGGCGTGGAGCTGGTCAGCGAGGTCGAGGTGAACGCCGGGACCGACCTGTACCTGGCCGATCACCTGCTGGACGGCAACCTGCTGTTCCCGGCGGTGTTCGGGCTGGAGGCCATGGCGCAGGTGGCGTACGCGGCCACCGGCCGTGCCGGGACGCCCGTCGTGGAGCAGGCGGAGTTCGTCCGGCCGATCATCGTGCCGCCCGACGGGAGCACCACGCTCCGGGTGGCGGCGGCGGTCACCGGGCACGACACGGTCGCGGTCGCCATCCGCAGCCAGGAGACCGGCTTCGACGTCGACCACTTCACGGCCGTGCTGCGCCTGGACGTCGGCGCACCGCCCGCGGGCCCGCCCGAGCAGTCCGGCGACGAGCTGCCGCCGGTCGCGCTGGACCCCGACACCCAGCTCTACGGCGAGGTGCTCTTCCAGGGCCGGCGCTTCCAGCGGCTGCGCCGCTACCACCGGGCCGCGGCCCGCGAGGTGGACGCCGACCTCCAGGTGGCGCAGGAGTGCGACTGGTTCGCCGGGTACCTCCCGCCGGACCTGCTCCTGGGCGACCCCGGCATGCGGGACGCGCTGATGCACGGCAACCAGGTGTGCGTGCCCGACGCCACCCTGCTGCCGACCGGCATCGAACGCGTCCACCCGGCCGGGGCCGCGCTGTCCGGCGCGGACGAGGTGCGCTACTGCGCCTCCGAGCGGTCCAGGGACGGCGACGCCTACGTCTACGACGTCGCGGTCCGGACGAAGGACGGCGAGGTCGTCGAACGCTGGGAGGGGCTGCGGTTGCAGGCCGTGCGGAAGAAGGGCGGGGCCGGTCCGTGGGCGGCGCCGCTGCTCGGCCCGTACCTGGAGCGCACGCTGGAGGACCTGACGGGCGCGCGGGTCGCGGTCGTCGTGGAGCCGGGCGAGGGCACCGGCGACCTGGCCGTGGCCCGGCTCGGCGCGACTCCGGCCGCGACCTCCGGCACCCCGGCGGGCACGGCGGAGGCCGTGCGGACGGTGTCGGCGCACGTGCCGGGGCTGACGGTGTGCGTGGCCGCCCCAGGGCCGCTGTCCTGCGCCGTCGAGCCCGTCACCCCCGCCGGGCCCGGCGACCCGGGCGGCGAACCGGGCGACGGCCGGGACGCGCTCGCCGGCGAGATCGCCGCGGCCTCCGGGGAGGACGCGGACACCGCCCGCGCCCGCACCCGCGCCGCGCTCGCCTGCCTGCGCACCGCCGGAACGGCAGCGGGAACGGCGGCGGGGACGGACGTGCCGCTCGCGGTGACCCGGGCCGGGGCCGACGGATGGGTGGTGCTGACCGGCGGCGGCGCGGCCGTGGCCACGCTCGCCACCCGGGTGAACGGCCTGCCCGCCCCCGTCGTCGTCGCGATACTCACCGAAGGGCGGTCCTAGCCCATGGGCACCTACTACGAGTACCTGCACACGGTCGGCTTCGAGGAGACCAACCTCGTCGGCAACGTCTACTACGTCAACTACCTGCGCTGGCAGGGACGCTGCCGGGAGATGTTCCTCATGGAACGGGCCCGGGACGTGCTGGCCGACCTGCAGGACGACCTCAAGCTGTTCACGCTCAAGGTCGACTGCGAGTTCTTCGCGGAGATCACGGCCTTCGACCAGCTGTCCATCCGGATGCGCCTGATCGAGCTGGCGCAGACGCAGATCGAGTTCGGCTTCGACTACGTCCGGGTCACCCCGGGCGCGCCCGAGGTCCTCGTCGCCCGCGGCAGGCAGCGGGTGGCCTGCATGCGGGGGCCGAACACCAAGACCGCGCCGGCGAGGGTGCCCGAGCCCCTGGTCAGGGCGCTCGAACCGTACCTGGCCTAGAACCCGGACCCAGGAGGTCACCGTGCAACTCCACTCATCGGCCCCGGCGCCGCAGGTCGCGGACGCCAAGACGCTGCGCGACGCGTTCGGGGCGTTCGCCACGGGCGTCACCGTGATCACCACGGGCGGCGAGGTCCCGCACGCCATGACGGCCAACTCCTTCACCTCGGTCTCGCTCGACCCGCCGCTGCTGCTGGTGTGCGTCGGCAAGGGCGCCGTGATGCACCAGTGCATCACCGCGGCCACGTCGTTCGGGGTGTCGGTGCTGGCCGGGCACCAGGAGGCCGAGGCGCGGCACTTCGCCGACCGCTACCGTCCGCTCGGCCTGGCCCAGTTCGCCGACGTCGAGGTGACGCCGGGCGAGGTCACCGGGGTGCCGCTCATCGCGGGCGCGGCGGCCCGCTTCGAGTGCCGGGTCTGGCGCGCCTACGACGGCGGCGATCACACGATCTTCGTCGGCGAGGTGCTGTCCCTGCGCCGGCGGGACGACTGCGACGGCCTGCTGGTCTACCGGGGCCGTTTCGGGGAGACCTCCCCTGCTCTGCAGGGGGTGTCGGCGTGACCACGCTGGGCACCCGCCCGGTGGCGCTGGGCGGCCGCGTGCCGCCCGGCCCGCCGCCCTGGGCGGCGCCCGTCCTGTACCGGCGGCTGGTCGGCGACCGGCTCGCGCTGCTGTCGAAGGCGACCGCCCGGTACGGCGACGCGGTGCGCATGACGATCGGCCCGAAGAGCATCTACCTGTTCAACCATCCCGACCACGCCAAGCACGTACTGGCCGACAACAGCGGCAACTACCGCAAGGGCATCGGCCTGGCCGAGGCCCGGCGGGTGATCGGCGACGGGCTGCTGACCAGCGACGGCGAGCGGTGGCGGCAGCAGCGCAGGACCATCCAGCCGCTGTTCCAGAACAAGCGGCTGGCCCAGCAGGACACCGTGCTGGCCGAGGAGGCCGGCCGTCTGGTCGAGCGGCTGCGGGCCCGGGTGGGCGGCGGGCCCGTGGACGTGGCCGGGGAGATGACCGGCCTGGCGCTCGGGGTGCTCGGCCGCACCCTGCTGGAGGCCGACCTCGGCGCGCACGGCTCGGTCGGGCACGCCTTCGAGGGCGTCCAGGACCAGGCCATGTTCGAGATGGTCACGCTGGCCATGGTGCCGTTATGGCTGCCGCTGCCGCTGCACCTGCGTTTCCGCCGGTCCCGGCGGGAGTTGTACCGGGTCGTGGACCTGCTGGTGGCCGAGCGGCTGGCGAACCCGACCGGCGGCGGCGACCTGCTGTCCCTGCTGATCGAGTCCACCGGGCTGCGGAAGGACCCGCGGGCCGCCCGGCAGCGCCTGCGGGAGGAGGTGGTCACGGTCCTGCTGGCCGGGCACGAGACCACCGCCAGCACCCTGTCGTGGGCCTTCCACCTGCTGGACCGGCATCCGGAGGTGCGCGAGCGGGTGCGGGCGGAGGCCGTCTCGGTGCTGGGCGACCGGCCGCCGGTGTACGAGGACCTGCGCAGGCTCACCTACACGGCGGCGGTGCTGGAGGAGGTCATGCGGCTGTACCCGCCGGTGTGGGCGCTGACGCGGGTGGCGCGGGAGGACGACGAGGTGGGCGGGTACCGGGTCCCGGCGGGCGCGGACGTGCTCATCAGCCCGTACACGCTGCACCGGCATCCGGCGTACTGGCGGGAGCCGGACGCGTTCCGTCCCGAGCGGTTCGAGCCCGGTGCGCCCGCCGACCGGCCGCGGTACGCCTACATCCCCTTCGGCGCGGGCCCGCGCTTCTGCGTGGGCAACCACCTGGGGATGATGGAGGCCACGTTCGTGCTGGCGATGGTCACCCGGGAGCTGCGGCTGACCGGGCTGCCCGGCCGCCGGGCGGTTCCGGAGGCCATGTTGTCGCTGCGGGTGCGCGGCGGGCTGCCGATGACGGTGAGCCCGGCCTAGAGATCGGCCCCGAAGATCACGGAAGGGCCCGCGGACATCGTCCGCGGGCCCTTCCGCACGTGCCGCCCCTTCCTTCTCAGGTGTGGGTGTCGGTCCAGGCCAGCAGGTCGCGCAAGGCGAGCAGGACGGGCGGGTCGAGCGCGTTCATGGGACGCAGCCGCAGGTCGGCGCGCTCGCTGCCGCCGCCGCCCACCTCGATCGGCCCGATCCGCGCGATGCACGTCGCGGCGTCACCCTGGGGCGGGTGGTGCACGGCGTCCTCGCGGGACTCCGCCACGGACTGGGCGATCAGGTACCAGGTGCCCTTGGGCACGTTCTCCAGCACGTACGGGCCGGGCCGGCCGATCAGGGTGAAGCTCGCCGGTCTGCCCTCCAGGATCTGGCCGGGGAACACGCCGGCGAACACCGGCCGGTCGGCCAGCGGCGAGGTCACGACGCCGTGCAGGGTCGCCGCCGGGCCGCCGAACGCGCGCTCGCCGCCGGCCAGGTCCGCCGCCGTGACGCTCAGGAACTGCCGGTACCTGCTCGGCGACAGCCCCACGCTGTGGGTGAAGCGCGAGCTGAAGGTGCCCACGCTGGAGTAGCCGACCTGGTGGCTGATGTGGGTGATGCTGAGCGAGGTGGACACGAGCAGGCGTTTGGCCTCGCGCAGCCGCACCGCGGACAGGAACCGTCCAGGGGACAGCCCGGTCACGCGCTGGAAGACGCGCGAGAAGTGGAACTTGCTGAACATCGCGGTCCGCGCCATGTCGTCAATGGTGAGCTGCTCGCCGTGGTTCTCCTGCATGCTCTCGATGACCCGCAGGACCGCTCGTTCGATGACGTCGTCCATATGGTCTCCCGGAACCCGGAAGCCCTCGGGCGCGCGTCCCCCGTCGATTCTCCGGCCGGAGAATTCCCGGGGGGCGCGACGATTCCGCGGCGCTCCGGATGCATTGCCTTTCGGTTGCCACCTGGTACACGCTCTCGGGCGCGCAGTACGCTGCATGACAAATCGCCCTTTTTTGGGAAATTTTCGGAAATCTCGGCAATTTATCTGAGAATGCGATTTATAGGGCCCATTCGCGGCGGGGGGCCGGCAGCAGTTGCCTGAGCACCCGGCCGTCGCGGTGGTGCGGCCGCCGCTCGTGCGGGTAGCCGAGCGAGACCTCCTCGAAGCGCACCCCGTCGTGCCAGCTCGTGCCCGGGATGTGCAGATGGCCGTAGACGACCGCGGCGGCACGGAAGCGCAGGTGCCAATCGGCCGTCTGCTCGGTGCCGCACCACTGCGCCAGCGCCTGGTGCCGCAGGACGCGGGTGGGGGCGCGCAGCAGCGGGAAGTGGTTGACCAGGACCGTGGGCAGGGCGGGGTCGAGCGCGTCCAGCCGCAACTCGCTCTCGCGCACCCGCGCCCGGCACCACGCCTGCCTGCTGGGATAGGGCTCGGGATGCAGCAGGAACTCGTCCCTGCACACCACCCCCTGTTCGCGGGCCAGGCCGAGCGCCTGCTCCCGGGTGGTGCCGGGCGGGCGGAAGCTGTAGTCGTACAGCAGGAACAGGGGGACGACGGCCACCGGGCCGCCCTCCCCCGTCCAGACCGCGTACGGGTCCTCGGGCGTGAGCACGCCGAGGCGCCGGCAGATCTGCACCAGGCGCCGGTAGCGCTCCTCGCCGCGCAGGCCGGGGTCGCCGGGCGTGGTCCACAGCTCATGGTTGCCCGGCGCCCACACCACCTTGGCGAAGCGCTCGCCGAGCAGGCCGAGCGTCTGCTCGAACGCGTCCAGCCGCTCGGCGACGTCCCCCGCCACCAGCAGCCAGTCGTCCGCGGTGCGCGGGCGCAGCTCCTCGACGGCCGCCCTGTTTTCGGGAAATCCGACGTGGAGGTCGCTGATCGCCAGTAATGCCGCACCGGAGGCGCTCACGTCGCGAGCGTATGTGCGCGAGAACGGGCCGGGCAGCGTACGGAGAGAAGAACAGGGGTCCACGGGCGGCGAATAGGGGGTGGCGCCGGCGCCTTTGTGGATAAGGGCGCGGGGGCGTCCGTTAGGGGTTGTTGCGGCGCACCGCGCATTCAATTCTGAGCATGCCGAAGAAAGCGGAAATTGCACGGCCGTGTTCCGGGGGTGAGGGTGATGGCCGATGTACGGGGGCAGGAATTCGCTGATTTCGCGCGGGAGGCCAGGCCCATGCTGCGCCGGGTGGCCTTCCGGCTCTCCGACGACTGGCACGAGGCCGACGACCTCGTCCAGCGCACCCTGCTGGCGCTGCACCGGCACTGGGACGGCCTCGACCGGCGCGACCGCGCCGAGGCGTACGCGCGGCAGATCATGCGGCGGCTGCTGATCAGCGACCGCAGGTCGCTGCGCTGGTCGCGGGAGGTGCTCAGCGGCGCGCCACCCGACGCGGCCGCGGCGCTGGACCCCTACGACCTGGTGGGCGAGCGCATCGTGCTGATGGGCGCGCTGGCCAGGCTCGGGCCGCGGCAGCGGGCGACGATCTTCTTCCGGTTCTGGGAGGGGCGCAGCGCCGAGGACACGGCCCGGGTCATGGGCAACGAGTCCTCCACGGTCCGCAGCCAGACCGTCAGGGCGCTGAGCACCCTGCGGGCCGCGCTGGCGCGCACCGACCCCGCCGACCGTACCGACCGAAAGCCGACCTGAACGAGGGAGTACCCATGGGTCCACTGCTCTACGAGACGAGGGTGGAGACGCTGGAGGCGCTCGCGGACACCATCGTGCCCGGCCCCAAGCGCGGTCCGGACGACCGGGCGGTGGCCGGCATGAGCCCGACGGGCGGCGCGGTCGCGGCGGGCGCCGTCGAGCTGCTGGAATGGGACGCCACCGGTGTCTCCGAGGGCCTGGACGACTACGCCCGCTCGCTGAACGAGCACGCCCGCGCCCACGCCGACCAGCACGGCATCCTGCTGGAGGCGGGCGTGCCCGCGTTCGTGGCCCTGCCGTTCGAGGAGCGCGGCGCGCTGGTGCGCACGCTGACCGCGCCCGGCCATCCGGAGAAGGCGCTGTGGGTGCTGCTGGTGCTGTTCTGCTACATGGCCTACGACTCCGCCGCCCACCTGCACACCGCCGACGCCATCAGGGCCGGGCATCCCGGCCTGACCGCCATGGGCATCACTCCGCCCGACGCGGACGGGCTGTGGCGCTTCCCCGCCTACTCCTACGGCCGTCCCCTCGCCGACCTCCACCCGGACACGACAGCTTCAGGGAGCCCCGCATGAACGGCGGCGAACGCACCGACGTGCTGGTGATCGGCAGCGGCTTCGGCGGCGCGATCCCCGCCTACCACCTGGCCGCCGGCGGCGCCGACGTGGTCATGCTGGAGCGCGGCCCGTGGCTGGAGTCGGCCGACTACGAGCACGACTTCAAGCTGGGCTCGTCCTACACCCGCATCTTCGACTTCACCGTCGGCGACGGCATGAGCGTGCTGGGCGGCAACTGCGTGGGCGGCGGCAGCGTGGTCTACTTCGCGGCCATGCCGCGCGCGCCGCGGTTCGTCTTCGAGCGCCGCGGCAGCATCAGGCGCCGCATGTGGCCGGCCGCGATCAGCCGCGACACCCTCGACCCCTGGTACGACCGGGTCGCCGAGTCGATCTCCATCACCCAGCAGGGCTGGGAGGACGTCTCGTACTCCGGCGGCCTGTGGGCGGCGGCCTGCCGGCACGCGGGCCGCACCGCCAACCCCGTGCCCGCGGCCGTGGACACCGGGTCCTGCGTCAACTGCAACTGGATGATGGCCGGCTGCCGGTTCGACGCCAAGCAGTCGCTGCTGGTCAACTACCTGCCGGCGGCGCTCGCCCACGGCGCCAGGATCAGGCCGCTGCACGAGGTGCAGAGCATCGAGCGGACGCCCGACGGCTCCTACCGGGTGCACTACAAGATCGTCCATGGCGAGGACTACCGCCTGACCGAGGGCGAGGGCACGATCGAGGCCAAGGTGGTGGTCCTCGCCGCCGGCGCCGCCGCCACGCCGGTCATCCTGCAGCGCAGCGAGGCCGCGCTCGGCGCGATGCCGCACGCCGTGGGCCGCTACTTCTCCGGCAACGGCGAGCGGCTCAACACCGCCGTGCTGAACGAGGAGCGCGTGCGCGAGGTGCTGGGCCTGGAGCGCGGCGACGGCCTGGCGTACGCGGCCAACCAGATCGGCAAGGGCCCGACGGTGGCCAACTGGGACCGGCTGGACGGCTCGCTGCCCGAGTACACCCGCTACTCGCTGGAGCAGCTCTACTTCCCGCCCGGCCTGGGCACGATCCTCGCGCTGGCCGGCGGGCCCGACCCGGCGTGGTTCGGGCTGCGCAAGAAGGAGATGCTGGAACGCTGGCGGTCCTGGCTGATCATCTTCCAGATGATCGAGGACGACAACGAGGGCGTCTTCGGGCCACCGCCCGTACGCGGCAACGCCGACCGGGTGTCCCAGCAGATGCTGGGCGTCGGCCGGCTGTCGTACAAGCCGACCGCGAACACCTCGGCCGCCTGGGCGATGGCCGACGCCGAGTGCAAGGAGATCCTGGAGCGCGACGGGCTGGCCACGGTGACGCCGTGGACGAACGACCTGGTCGGCGCGTACACGGTGCATCCGCTGGCCTCGTGCCGGATCGGCGACGACCCGTACACCTCGGCGCTGGACGACGGGCACGAGCTGCGCGGGCACCCGGGGATCTTCGTCACGGACGGCTCGGCCGTGCCGGGCGCGCTGACCGTCAACCCGGCGATGACCATCTCCGCGCTGGCCGAGCGGGCCGTGCCGGGGATCGTCAGGGCCGCGCGGGAGCGGGGCGTGCAGGTCTCCTACGGCGCGCCCGCCCCGGACGGCTCCACCGCCGGCCGCCGGGCCACCGCGTCGCTGGCCGCCGCCGCGCTGCGCGGGTAGGGCGCCGGCGATGGGACGGCTGCTCAGCCGGATGACGGCGCCCGGCGCGCTCGCCCAGGTGCGGCACGTCCGCCCGGTGCGGCCGGGCGCCGCCCGCGGCCTGGTGGCCCGGGTGTACGAGCAGGTCGAGCGGGACTTCGGCATGCTCGCGCCGCCGGTGGCCCTGCACTCCCCCGCGCCGCGCGCCCTGGCCGCGTGCTGGCTGGTCCTGCGCGAGTCGCTGCTCGCCGCCGGGGCGGCCGGCCGGGTGGCCGGGGAGCTGGTGGCGAGGGAGGTCTCGGCCGGCAACGCCTGCCCGTACTGCGTGGACGTGCACGGCGCGACCCTGCGCGCGCTGACCCCCGCCGATCCCCGGCTGGGGCCGCTGGCCGACTGGGCCAGGGCGAGCGCCGCCCCCGGGGCCGGCGGCCCGCCGGTGACGGGGGCGGCGGCCGTGGAGCTCGTGGCGGTCGCGGTGACCTTCCAGTACCTCAACCGCATGGTCAACGTGTTCCTCGGCGACTCGCCGCTGCCGCCGGAGCTGCCGTCCGGGGCGCGCGGGCCCGCGCTGCGCGTGTTCGGCGCGCTCATGCGGCCCGCCGCGCGGCGGCCCGCGCCCCCAGGCGGCTCGCTGGGCCTGCTGCCCGGCGCGCCGCTGCCGGACGACCTGGCCTGGGCGGGCGGCGTCCCGCGGCTCGGCGAGGCGTTCGCCAGGGCCGCGGCGGCGATCGAGGAGGGCGGCGCGCGGCGGCTGCCCGTCCCGGTCCGCGAGCTGGTCGCCGAGCGGGTGTCCGGCTGGGACGGCGTCCCGCCGGGCCCCGGCAGCGGCTGGGCCGGGCAGGCCGCCGCCGTACTGCCGCCCGCGCATCGTCCGGCCGCCCGGCTGGCGCTGCTGACCGCGCTGGCCTCCCACCAGGTGGACGCGCGGACGGTCGGCGAGTTCCGGGCCGCGACGCCGGGCTCGGCCGCGCTCGCCGACACCGCGCTCGCCGACACCGCGCTCGTCGAGGCGGCCTCCTGGGCGGCCATGACCGCCGCCCGCCGGACCGGCGCCTGGTCCGGGCTGCCCGCCACCCCGCTTCCGACCGTATCGACAGCCGACTGAAAGGAACGAGGACGTGACCGAGCTAGAGGTAGTGCTCGACGACCTGGCGGCCGACGGCGACCAGCTCGACGCGCTGGTGTCGGGCCTGGACGCCCAGCAGTGGAAGCTGCCCACCCCCGCGCCGGGCTGGACGATCGCCGACCAGATCGCCCACCTGGCCTTCATCTTCCGCCTGGCCACCGCCGCCGCCACCGACGCGGAGGCGTTCACGGCCATGACGGCCGGCGCCGAGAAGAACTTCGACGGCGCGGTGAACGCCGCGCTCAAGGCGTTCGAGAACGACTCGCCGGCCACGCTGCTGGCCAAGTGGCGGGCCGGACGGTCGGAGGTGCACGCCGGTCTGGCCGCCGTGCCCGCGGGCGAGGTCGTGCCGTGGCTGGTCAACCCGCTGCCGCCGATCGTGCTGGCGTGCGCGGGCATCATGGAGACCTTCGCCCACGGGCAGGACGTCGCCGACGCGCTCGGCGTGCGGCTGGAGCGCACCGACCGGCTGCGGCACCTGGTCGTCTTCGCGGTGCTCACCCGGGACTTCGGCTACCTGTCGCGCGGGCTGACCCCGCCGGCCGAGGAGTTCCGCTTCGAGATCACCGGCCCCTCCGGCGAGGTGTGGGCCTACGGCCCCGAGGACGCCGCCCAGCGGATCAGCGGCCCGGCCGAGGACTTCTGCCTGCTGGTGACCAGGCGGCGGCACCGTGCCGACGTGGCGGTCACGGCGACCGGCGAAGAGGCCGACCGCTGGCTGGACATCGCGCAGGCCTACCGCGGGCCGGCCGGCGCCGGCCGGCGTCCCGGCCAGTTCGCCCGCGCCGGCGTCTGAGAAGCCCTCCCGAACCGCGGGCGCGCCCGTCCGGAACTCCCCCAGTCCCGGGCGCGCCCGCTTCTCACGTCCCCGCCTCCAGCGCGCGGCGGTCCACCTTGCCCGAGGCCGTCTGCGGCAGGCGCTCCACGAACGTGATCCGCCGGGGGAACTTCTGCGCCGCCAGCCGGGCCCGGACGAACGCCTTCAGCTCGGCCGCCTCGACCGCCGCCGAGGCCACCACGTACGCGTGCGGCCGGGTCAGCCCGCGCAGCCGGTGCCCGACCACCGCGCACTCGACCACGGCCGGGTGCTCGCGCAGGCAGTTCTCGATCTCGGCCGGCGCCACCCAGGACCCGCCCACCTTCAGCAGGTCGTCGGCCCGTCCCCGGTAGCGGAAGTAGCCGTCGGCGTCCCTGGTCACCAGGTCGCCCGAGCGCACGGTCCGCTCGCCCACGAACGTGCTCGCGGTCCGCTCCGGGTCCTGCCAGTACTCCAGCGCGACGGCGTCGCCGGTGACCTCCAGCCGCCCGGTCTCGCCGTCGGCGACCTCCTGCCCCTCGGGGTCCACGACCCGGGCGCGGTAGCCGGGGACGACCTGGCCGAGCGTGCCGGGTCGGACCCGTCCCGGGCGGTTGGACAGGAAGATGTGGTACGCCTCGGAGGAGCCGAGCCCGTCCACCACCTCCACACCGAAGGTGTCGCTCCAGCGGCGGTGCAGCTCGGGCGGCAGCGCCTCGCCCGCCGACGTGCACAGCCGCAGGCAGCTCAGGTCCTGCCGGTCGGCGTCGGGGTGGGCGAGCATGGCGCTCATCATCGTGGGCACGTTCACCAGGACCGTGGGCCGGTGCTCGGCGATCAGCTCGAAGATCGTCTCGACCCGGCTGCGCTCGGGGAAGATCACGCCGGCCGCGCCGACGCCGAAGGGGAACAGGGCGGTCAGGTCGCGGGCGTAGCCGAAGAAGAGTTTGGGCACGGGCAGCACCACGTCGTCCGGGCGCAGGTCCAGCACGCCGCGGGCGTAGGAGTCGAAGCTGACGTGCGGGCTCCTGGCGGGCAGCACGCAGGCGCGCGGCGCGCCGGTGCTGCCGGTGGTGAACTTCCACAGCGCCACGTCCCCGGCGGCGACCGGCACCGGGTCCAACCGTGCCTCCTGCGCGGCGACCAGGGTGTCGAAGTGGTGCTCGCCGGGGCGCAGCAGGTGACGCGGCACGCCGGTGACGAGCAGGCCGGTCAGCCCCGCCGCGCGCAGGCTCTCCAGCGCGGACGGCCCCGCCACCACCAGGCTCGGCCGGGCGTAGCCGGCGAAGTAGCGGTAGTCCTTGGGCCGCAGGAACGTGTAGACCTCGGCGGTGACCGCGCCGATCTTCTGGGCGCCGTACCAGGTGGCGACCGACTCCACGCTGTCGTCGGCGGCGATGAGCACCCGGTCGCCGCGGCGTACGCCGAGCTCGCGCAGCGCGTTGCCGGCGCGGTCGGCCAGGGCGCGCAGCGTCGCGTAGTCGACGCGGCCCTGGCGGGTGACGAGCGCGGTCCTGGCGCCGTCGGCGCGGTCGAGGAATCGTGCGGCGATGTTGAAAGAGTCCATGACATGCCTTCTCGCTGCTCTGCTCGCGGGCTGGTTCCGCCTTCCACGGTGCCGGGCGCGGGCCGTCCGCAGGGGGTCCGGCGGCGTCAGCAAGCTGGCGGTCGTGGCAGCTTGCTGACGGGTTTCTCCCGGATTGCGGGATGGCCGCCGGAGCGTTGACGGGCCCGTCGGGCCGCGCGTGTACTGGGGATGCGGCGGCCGCGACGGCCGTCGCGCTCCGGAGGAGAAGCGATGGCATCCACGCCCGCGGGCTCGTGGCCGGTGACGGAGACGACCGGTGAGGCGCCCGGTGACATGGCCGGTGACATGGCCCGTGACATGGCCGGTGACATGGCCGGTGAGACGGCCGCTGGGACGACCGGTGAGATGTTCGCGCCGATGGCCGACTGCCTCGGCGGCGCCGTCCATCTGGCCTGCGCCGAATCCCCGCAGGACGAGCTCGCCGTCATCGTCGCCGGGTTCGCCGGCTACGAGGCCCAGAGCAGGGCGCGCGCCCTGACCCGGCTCGCCGCGCTGCGCCGCCTGCGCCGCCTGCCCGGCGACGGCCCCCAGACCGCGTGGACGGGGACGGAGCTGCGTCTGTCGGACTTCCTCGCCGACCCGCCCGCGAGCCTGCGGCGGCACGTGCCCGGCACCGGCCTGCTCAGCGGGCGGCGCTACCGGCTGCCCGTCGAGGTCGTCTGGACGGGTGGGCACGAATGCCTGGTCGAGCCGGCCACGAGCGGCGTGGTGGACAGCGGCGTGCCGGAGGCGATCGCCGAGGTGGTCGCCCACGACGTGGTGGCGCGCTGGTGGGCCGAGCCGCGCGAGCCGCTGCTGCGGGTCTCCGGCGCGCTGGACCGCCTGCTGCCGCCCGGCGTGACGGCCGCGGCCGCGGGGCTGGGGCTGCGGATGTCGGCGTTCGTGTTGTCGGTGCCCGACCTCCGAGTCGCCCTGGTGACCGTCGGCGGCGAGGGCGCGACGCTGGCCGCGGCGGCCGGCCGTACCGTGAAGTCGGCCGTGTGCGAGGCGTTCCTGCGGGCGATGGCGGCCAGGGCGCAGCCGTGGAGCACGCTGGAGCTGCCCGACTGCCTGCGCCGGTTCGCCGTGTGGCAGCGGGAGGGCGACTACGCCGCCCATCTGGAGCGCCTGGCCGTCGACGCCGATCCTCGGCTGGTGGACGAGGTGAGCGGGCTGCGTCCGTCCGGCTGGCCGGAGATCGCCGCGCGCCGGTTCGGGCACGAGCCGGTCGCCGTGCGGGCCGGCGGCGAGGTCGTCAAGGTGCTGTGCCCGGGGGCCCTGTGCTACCGGGCCGCGCCCGGGGCCACCGTGCTGCCGTGTCCCGTGCCCTGACCTCAGCGGACACCGCAACCTGCGAGGAGCGCCGGCCGTCTGGATTCCGATAATGGAACTGCAAGCTCCGGCCGCCGAACCCCCGGGAGGTGGGGCGTGGATCTGTCCGTCATTGGAGTCACCCCCGAAGCGGAGGCGGTCTACCGCTATTTCCTGCGCCATCGGGGCGAGAGCGTCGGCTCGGTGCCCGAGGCCCTGGACCTCGATCCCGAGACGGTGGAGTCGGCGGTGGAGACGCTCGACCGGCTCGCCATGCTCGACCTGAACGACCGCCACCGGGTCACCGCGACCGAGCCGCGGATCGCCATCGAGCGCCTGGTCGAACAGCGCCTGGAGGAGCTGAACGCGGAGATCCGCCGGGTGTTCGGCGCCCGCGACGCCATCTCCAGCTTCCTGGAGGACAAGCGGGAGGGCGACCGTTCCAACGCGGTGCTGGACATCGAGCGGGTGGAGAGCGGCGCGCGGGTCCGCCAGCGCCTGGACGACCTGGCCTTCTTCTCCTACAAGGAGACGCTCTGCCTGCACCCGGGCGGCCCGTTCAACGAGGTGATGATCGAGTCGGCGCTGCCGCTCGACACGCGCTCTCTGCGGCGCGGCCTGGCCCTGCGCGAGATCTTCCACCCCAAGGCGCTGGAGGACCAGCGCATGGTGTCGTACCTGCGCGAGCTGGCGCACCTGGGCGCCGAGATCCGCGTCACCGACCAGCCGATGGACCGCATGCTCATGTACGACCGCAGCGTGGCCGTCGTCCCGATCGACCCCAAGGCGCACTCCACGGGCGCGCTGCTGGTCCGCGAGCCGGGCCTGATCTCCCAGCTCGTCATCTATTTCGAGGGCCTGTGGAAGGCGGCCGTGCCGCTGGCCGACCACCTCGACCCGCCCGGCGAGGAGCCGACGCTGTCGAAGATGGAGCAGCGGGTGCTGGCGGTCATGGCCACGGCCGACAAGGACGAGATCGCCGCCCGCGAGCTGGACATCTCGGTGCGCACCTACCGCCGTTACGTCGCCGACCTGATGGCCAGGCTCGGCGCGGTCAACCGCTTCCAGGCCGCGCTGCGCGCCAAGGAGGAGAACTGGATCTGACGCGTTTCTTCCGTCGTTTCCTGTCGTACGACATGACGAACCCCCGCGACCCGGTCGCGGGGGTTCTCTCGTGTTCGACCCTTGTTTCTATAAGCAAACCTCCTCGGCGAAATTCACGGTCAATTCCTTTCCGGTGTCGGGGCTTTTACGGCCAGGTGTTGCCCTGCGGGGAGGGCAGCGGGGTGGGCAGCGGCCAGGTGTTGCCGTCAGGGCCGGCCGGCGCGGGCCAGGTGTTGCCGTCCGCCTGCAGCACCACCGTGTCGGCGGCAGCGGCGGCGGCCTGCGCGGCGGTGGCGCCGACGGCCCAGACGAGCATCCCGGAGACAATCGCGATAATCCACTGGGAAATCCTCTTGGCAACAATGCTGTTCGTCATTTCACTGCCTCTTTCTCGGCGGTCCTTGTCGCTGCTTCCTTGCACTTCCAACTTTGCGCCGCGGCGGGGGCGCGAACCAGGCTTCGGCGAGGCAGCAAGCTGCAGGGCGTTTCCGCTTCCTGCCACGTCCGGCGCGGTCAAGCACTGCAGGAGGTGACATGGAACGGCCATCGATCTTTAACTGGACGTACCGGAAGAGTCCGAGGAGGAAACGATGACCATCTCCCCCGAGGTCCTCCAGGAAGCCCCGCCGTCGGCCATGGACCGCCTGCGCGAGGAGCTCGCCGGCGCGCGCGAGGACATCGCGCGCGGCCGCCCGCAGGCCGTGGAGCGGCAGCACGCACTGGGCAAGCGCACCGCGCGCGAACGGCTCGACCTGCTGCTGGACGAGGGCTCGTTCCTGGAGATCGAGATGTTCCGGCGGCACCGGGCCCAGGGGCTCGGCATGGAGGCCCAGCGGCCGCACACCGACGGGGTCGTGGCCGGATCCGGAACCATCGACGGCCGCCGCGTCTTCGTCTACGCGCAGGACTTCACCGTCTTCGGCGGCTCGCTCGGCGAGGCGCACGCGCAGAAGATCCACAAGGTGATGGACCTGGCGCTGTCCAGCGGGTCGCCGTTCATCGGGCTCAACGACAGCGGCGGGGCCCGCATCCAGGAGGGCGTGCTGTCGCTCAACGGCTACGGCGGCATCTTCCAGCGCAACGTGCAGGCGTCGGGGGTGATCCCGCAGATCGCCGTCGTGCTCGGCCCGTGCGCGGGCGGGGCCGCGTACTCGACGGCGCTGGCCGACTTCACGTTCATGGTGCGCGACACCGCCCAGCTCTACCTGACCGGCCCGGACGTGGTCGAGGCGGTCACCGGCGAGCGCATCACGCACGCCGAGCTGGGCGGCGCGCAGGTGCACGCCAGCCGGTCGGGGCTGGCCACGTTCGTGCACGACGACGAGGAGAGCTGCCTGGCCGCCGTGCGCGACCTGGTCTCGATGCTGCCGAGCAACAACATGAGCCGCCCGCCGGCGCTGCCCGCGCGGGCCGCGGCCGGCGACGCCCGGCCCCGGCTGGCCGAGATCGTGCCGGTGGAGCCGAACAAGCCGTACGACATGCGGCTGGTCATCGCCGAGGTGGTGGACGACGGCGACTTCCTCGAACTGCACCAGAGCTGGGCGCCCAACGTGATCTGCGCGCTGGCCCGGATCGACGGCCAGGTGATCGGCGTGGTGGGCAACCAGCCGACGGTGCTGGCCGGCGTGCTGGACGTGTCGGCCGCGGAGAAGGCGGCCAGGTTCGTCAGGTTCTGCGACGCCTTCTCCATCCCCCTGGTCACGCTCGTGGACGTGCCCGGCTTCCTGCCCGGCAAGGAGCAGGAGCACTCGGGCGTCATCCGGCACGGCGCCAAGCTGCTGTACGCCTACTGCGAGGCGACCGTACCGCGCGTCCAGGTCATCGTCAGGAAGGCCTACGGCGGGGCGTACATCGTGATGGACTCCCGCTCGATCGGCACCGACCTGTCGTTGGCCTGGCCGACCAACGAGATCGCGGTGATGGGCGCCGAGGGGGCGGTCAACATCATCCACCGCAGGGAGCTGGCCGCCGCGGCCGACCCCGCCGCCCGGCGGGCGGAGCTGCTGGAGCAGTACACCCGCGAGCTGGTCCATCCGGCGTACACGGCCGAGCGCGGCCTGGTCGACGCCGTGATCGACCCGGTGGAGACGAGGTCGGCGGTGGCGCGCGGGCTGGCCATGCTGCGCGACAAGCGCAAGCACGTGGCGCCGCGCAAACACGGCAACCTTCCCTTGTAGGGCCGCCCGTCAGCCCTGGTCGGCGCAGGGGACGGCCGCGGCCGTCCGGGCGCGCCGGCCGGGGAGCCCGAGCGCGGCCAGGACGCCCGCCAGCATGACGGCGCCCAGGACATGGACCGCCGCGCGCATCCCCTCGGCGGAGGCGTCGCGCAGGGCCTGCCCCGCGAGCCCTTCGATGCCGTGGTTGGCGACGGCCACCAGGACCGCCAGGCCCGCCGCGGTGCCCACCTGCAGCGCGGTGGAGGCCACCCCGGAGGCCAGGCCCTGTTCGTCCGCCGGGACGCCGGTGCCGGCCGCGATCCACATGGCCTCGTACGTGATGCCCATGCCCAGGCCGATGACGACGACCCCGGGCAGGACGGTGAGGAGCGATCCGTCCCCCTGCATGCCGGGGGCCAGCAGCACGGCGCCCACGGCGTTGACGACGATGCCGGCGATCAGCGTGCCGCGGGTGCCGAGCCGGTGGACCAGCCGCTCGCTGAGGAAGTTGCCGGCCGTGATCGACAGGGTCGGGCCGAGGAACGCCAGGCCGGTCTCCAGGGCGTTGAAGCCGAGGACGTCCTGGAGGTACAGGGTCAGGAAGTACGGCACGGCCTGCATCGTCAGGCCGAAGACGAGGATGACCACGACCGCGCCGCTGAGCGCCCGGTTGCGGAACAGCCGCAGCGGCATCAGCGGCGTCCGTCCGCGGGCCTGGACGCGCAGGAACACCGCCACCAGGACCGCCGCGAGCACGGCCGCCGCGACCACCTCGGCCCGCGCCCACCCGGCCTCCGAGCCGTGCGCGACCGCGAAGATCAGCAGTGTGATGCCGGCGGTGCCGGTCAGCGTCCCGGGCACGTCCACGCTGCCCCGGGTGGCGCGGCCGTCGGGAGGCAGCAGGGCGAAGGCCGCGACGGCGCCCACGGCGGTCAGCGGGACGTTGACGTAGAACACGGCCTGCCAGCCCAGGGCCTGGGTGAGCACCCCGCCGGCCAGCGCGCCCGCCGTGAGCCCGCCGGCGCCCGCCATGGCCCAGACCGTCAGCGCGCGGTTGCGCTCCCTGCCCTCGGCGAAGGCGGTGTTGACCAGGGCCAGCACCGCGGGGAACAACACCGCGCCGGCCAGGCCCTGCAGGCCGCGCGCGGCGAGCAGCACCCCCGGCGCCGTGGCCAGGCCGCCCAGCACGGAGGCCACGCCGTACAGCGCCATGCCGAGCACGAACATCCGCCGGCGTCCGGCCAGGTCGGACAGGCGCCCGCCGAGCAGCAGGAAACCTCCGTAGAGGACGGCGTACGCGGTGACCACCCATTGCAGGGTGTGCGCCGTGAAGCCGACATCGGAGGCGATGTCCGGCAGGGCCACGTAGATGATGGTGAAGTCGAGACTGATGATCAGATGCCCCAGCGCGAGCAGCGCGAGGCTCCACCCCGGCCGCCGGATGCGGGCCGGGGAGCGGGTGATGGACATGGATGTGCCTTTCGTCCGTACGGGGTTCGGTGGCCTGTCATGGCTGCACCGGAACCGGCGGACACTTGTTGGCACACCCCCTGAGGGCACTGGGGTGGGCGGCGCCCGGGCTCGGGCCGTCCGGTCCGGTCATCGCCCCTCCCCAGGTGTTCCGCGCCGTCTCCGGGACGACTATGCCGCCCGCCGCGGTCCGCGGGATCGGCCGTCCGGTCAGCGTGCCCCGGGACCTTGGACCTAGGACCAGGAGCGGGCCGGTGACAACATGCGGCGGCGGCCTGCAGCTTCCTGACGTCCCCATCCCTGGATCGCGCCCTTCCCGGATCCCACAGTGGAGGTACGAGAGACAGACCTCCGGCAGACGAGATGGAGATGAGACCCCATGTTCGCCCCTTCACGCCGCACGGCGACGAGGAAGCCATGCTGATCCAGGTGACGATGCGCCAGGTGCGCGGGATGCCGATCCTCGGCTCCCCGATCGACGGGATCCGCATCATGGCGCTCCTGCCGGGCCACTGGCACAAGGACCTCACCCAGGCCGGCGGGGACATCGTCATCCGGATGCGCGTGGACGAGCCCCTGACCAGCGCGCAGGTGCGCGCCGAGGTGACGCAGACCCTCGCCAACCCCGAGGTGGACCGGTGGGAGCTGGTGGCCTGCCGCGTCCTGTCCCACAGCAGCACAGCCGCAAGGGAGGAAGACCAGTGATCGCATCTGTGGTGGCGCCCGGAGAGTGCCAGGTCTGGTGGGCCGGTCCGCGGGACCATCCGGAGGGGACCCTGCTGTCGGTGCTCAGCGAGCCCGAGCTCGAACGGGCCGCGCGGTTCCGCCGCGAGCCCGACCGCAGGCGCTTCCTGACCGGCTCGTGGCTGCTGCGCACCGCGAGCGCCGTGCAGCTGGGTGTGCGTCCAGAGGACGTCGTGGTGGACCGGTCGTGCCCCGACTGCACCCGGTACCACGGCAAGCCGCAGGTCCGGGCGCCCGGCTTCCCGCTGCACGTGTCGGTCTCGCACTCCGAGGACCGGGTCGCGGTGGCCGTGACGACCGAGGGCCCCCTCGGGGTGGACGTGGAGGCCGTGCCCGCCGACCCGGTGGACGACCTGGCCCGCTGCGCGCTCACCGAGGCCGAGCTGGCCGTCCTGGAGGCGTTCCCCCAGGAGGACAGGTACGAGGCGTTCGCGAAGGTCTGGGTGCGCAAGGAGGCGGCGCTCAAGGCCACCGGGCACGGCCTGCGGGTGCCTCCGACGGAGGTGGCGGTCAGCGGGCCGGCCGACGACCCGGCCCTGCTGAGCTGGCCGCTGGACATCCCGCCGGAGAGCCTGCGGTTCCGCGTCCTGTCGCCGGGCCGCGGCTACGTCGCCGCGGTCGCGGTGATCACCGGCCGTCCGGTCGAGGCGGTGGAGTTCCACCTGCCCGCCGCGCGGGCAGACTTCGCACGGGGCCCCCTGCCGGGGCCGCTGGCCGGCGTCGCGTGACGAGGAGGACGATCCAGATGCGAAGGACCTTCCTCCTCCTGCCGGGCTCCTGGTCGGGCGCGTGGATCTGGGAGCCCGTCGTCCGGCGGCTGCGCCTGCTCGGGCACGACGCCCGCGCCGTCACCCTGCGCGGCCTGTCCGGGCCGCGCGACGACGTCGCCGGCGTCGGCCTGCAGACGCACGTGGACGAGGTGCTGACCCTGCTGAAGAACGAGGGGCTGCGCGACGTCGTGCTCGTCGGGCACAGCTACTCGGGGCTGGTGGCCGGTCAGGTCGCCGACCGGGCGCCGGGCCGCGTCGCCCACACCGTCTACGTCGAGGCGTTCCTGCCGCACGACGGCCGTTCGATGCTGCACGCCTTCCCCGACCGGCAGCGGGAGCAGGAGCTGCGCCTGATCGAGACGGGCGGGGGCCGCTGGCCCGCCCCCGACCACACCCTGGTGGCCGAGGGACAGGGCCTCACGGCGGCGCAGGCGCGCTGGCTGGCCGCCCGGTTCGTCGGCCACCCCGGCCGCGCCGTGGCCGAGGCCGCCGTGCTCAGCACGCCGCTGGAGCGGCAGCGGGCCAGCTACGTGGTGTGCGACCTGGACCACTTCCAGGGCAGCCTGTCGCCCGACGTGTCCGCGCTGCGCGCGGCGCCGTCCTGGGACTTCCACACCCTGGACACCGGCTGCTGGCCGATGGTCTCAGCGCCCGGCCCGCTCAGCGCTCTGCTGTCCGACGCCGTCGCCGGCCGCCACTGAGTGGCCGGCGACCTCCGGGCCCGGTGCTAGCCCGGGCCGCGAGGACGCGGGAAGCAGCCGCCGCAGCGAACCGGCGTGCAGGAACCACAGCAGGCCCAGCGCCACGGCCAGGAGCAGGGCGCTGAAGACCCACTCGTTCGACCCGCCCGGCCCGTAGACGCGGCCGCCGGAGCCGATGTCCACCGCGCGGACCGGCTGCCCGGCCCGGTGGGTGTAGCGGTCGCTGCCGTACATCTCGATGCCCGTCCGGCCGGTGGTGCCGTCGTCGGAGCGGAAGTCGCCCGTCCAGACGCAGGACTCGTGCCCCGGATGCGTGATGCACGCCAGCGTGCGCGGCACGAACACCCCGGGCACGCCGTCGGCGCGGGCGGCGCGGACGACCGTGCCGAGGTTCGGCACGGTCAGGAACAGCAGGAAGCCCGCCACCAGGCTGAGCGCGAAGGAGAAGGCCGGGGAGACCCCGCGGCGCCCGGAGCCCGCCATCACGCGGGCGACACCGCGCAGGCGCAGCGCATGGCCGCCCGCTCGGACGGACGAGGGCTGCGGTGCAGGAGCATGGCCACCACCATGGGCACGAAGACCAGCCCGTTGTAGAACAGGTGCAGCTCCATGCGCGGGACGAGGAGCTGGATGATGCTCGTCGGCACCGGACGGCCCGCCAGGTTGTTCCCGGTGAGCGCCTGCAGGAGCAGCAGCAGGTGCTCCAGGTGGTGCCAGACCTGGATGCCCAGGGAGATGTTCCACCACGTACGGGACCTGCCGGTGAAGCCGGAGCGCAGCATGAGCAGGCCGATGAGCATCAGCAGCGCGTAGCCGTAGTGCATCCACTCGGAGCTGACGAGCCACGGGAAGGGCATGCCGAGGACGCCGCGCGCCTCCTTCAGCGGCCAGCCCAGCACGTAGACCTGGACGGCCTGGGCGACGTGCTCGGCCCAGTGGGCGAGCACGACGAGGAGGTAGAGGGTGAGGGCGGGCTTGTGGTAGCGGGTGTTGAGCGCGCTCAACAGGCCGCCGGACGTCGACACCGTGTGGGTGGCCATGCGGGAACCTCGGCTTCCGGGATCGTCGGTCACGCGTCGTCCCGGCACGGCGAGGTCGCCGGCGATTGGTCTTCGGTCCCCTTCGGTTGCGCCTGCTCCGGGAGATCGCGAGTTCAGTGTCCGCTGCGATTCCGGGCCTGACAACTCACAAATTGCGCGGCAGTCCGGCGAGCAGTTGCTTGGTCGTCAGGGTGACCCCGCAGCGGCCGGCGACGTAGCCGAGCGCCTGCCGGTGGTCGGCGGCGGTGAGGTCGGCGACGGCGTCGGCCACCACGTACGGCTGGATGTCGTGGGTGAAGGCGTCGAGCGCGGTGGTCAGGACGCCGATGTGGGCGTAGACGCCGGCGATGAGGAGCTGGTCGCGTCCCGACTCGCGCAGCCACCACAGCAGGGTGGTCTCGTGGAAGGCGCTGTAGCGCCGCCGGGTGAAGATCCAGTCGCCCGGTCCCGGGGCCATCGGCTCGGGGAAGCCGCGCCGGGCGGGCTCCAGCCGGTCGCTGCGCCGCCAGAAGTCCTTGGCCAGCCCCTGCTGCTCGCCGGTCAGCAGGCCCGGCTGGGCCGCGTAGGCGACGGGCACGCCGAGGCGCGCGCACAGCTCGCGCAGCGCCGTCACGTTGCGCACCAGGTCGGTGAGCGGCGCCTCGCCGGGCGGGAAGAGGTCGAGGCAGGCGTGCTGCAGGTCGACCAGCAGCAGGACGGCCCGGCGCGGGTCGGGCGTCCAGGTGACCGCGGCGGGCGGCAGCTCGGCGGCGTCCGGCATCGGGTAGGGCTCGATCTCTGAAACGACCGGCACGGCGACCTCCGAATTTCTCGCAGCTGTTTGAGGCTGTTTCCATGATGTGCCGCCACGGCGTCCGGTGAAATGCGGAACGGCGGCAGGAAGCTGACTTCCCGCCGCCGTTTCCAGCCATTTTCTTTTCCTCGGAGTTCACCGGGGCCACGGTCACACCCCGGCCACCGCCCGCAGTTCCTCCGTCCGGTTCACCCGCTCCCAGGTGAACTCGTCGCGGCCGAAATGGCCGTAGGCGGAGGTGCCCGCGTAAATGGGACGCAGCAGGTCCAGGTCCCGGATGATCGCGGCCGGCCGCAGGTCGAACACCTCGCGCACGGCGTCGTGGATGCGCCGCTGAGGAACCCGTTCGGTGCCGAAGCACTCCACGAACAGGCCCACCGGCCGCGCCTTGCCGATCGCGTACGCCACCTGCACCTCGCACCGCCCGGCCAGCCCCGCGGCCACCACGTTCTTGGCCACCCAGCGCATGGCGTAGGCGCCTGACCGGTCCACCTTGGAGGGGTCCTTGCCGGAGAAGGCGCCGCCGCCGTGCCGGGCCATGCCGCCGTACGTGTCGATGATGATCTTGCGTCCGGTCAGGCCCGCGTCGCCCATCGGGCCGCCGACCTCGAACCGGCCCGTCGGGTTGACCAGCAGCCGGTGGCCGGTGGTGTCGATCCCCGCCTCGGCCAGCACCGGCTCGACGACCTCACGCGTGACGTCGGGGGTCAGCATGTCGGCGAGGTCGACGTGCGCGGCGTGCTGGGTGGACAGCACGACGGTGTCCAGGCGGACCGGCCGGTCGCCCTCGTACTCGACGGTGACCTGCGTCTTGCCGTCCGGCCGCAGGTAGGGCACCGTCCCGGACCTGCGGACCTCGGCCAGCCGCCGGGCCAGCCGGTGGGCCAGCATGATCGGCAGCGGCATCAGCTCGGGCGTCTCCTCGCACGCGTAGCCGAACATCAGGCCCTGGTCGCCGGCGCCCTGCCGGTCCAGTTCGTCGGCGGCGTCCGCGCCGCGGTGCTCGTAGGCGTCGTCCACGCCGCGGGCGATGTCGGGCGACTGGGTGCCGATCGACACCGACACGCCGCAGGAGGCGCCGTCGAAGCCCTTCTGGGAGGCGTCGTAGCCGATCTTCAGGATCGTCTCCCTGACCAGGCCGGGGATGTCCACGTACGTCTGCGTGGTGACCTCGCCCGCGACGTGCACCATGCCCGTGGTGATCAGCGTCTCGACCGCGACCCGGCTGCCGGGGTCCTTCGCCAGCAGGGCGTCCAGGATGCCGTCGCTGATCCTGTCGGCGATCTTGTCGGGGTGGCCTTCGGTGACCGATTCGGAGGTGAACAAACGACGTGACACCGACGCCTCCTAGTAGGGCAGCCGGCGCCCGGCGGGCGTGCGCAGGTCGAGTGCGGTCACGGGGGTACGCGGTTTCTTCGGCCTCTGCACGCGAATCACTTTGGGCATGGAATGGCTCCACATCTCGGTGGCGGGAAACTCGAATTTCCCGGACACAGATCATCCAAGATTTCGCGTCGAGCATTCTTCTCCGATGACCTGCGCGACGAAGGTTCGTTTTCGAGAATAACCACGGCCGGGCGCGGCGGGTTCTTTCCCTGTGCGGCGTCGGCACCGGTCGGGCAATCCAGGAGATGCCCCGGACGCGCCGGGAGGCCACGATGCTCCTGATGCCCGGACGGCTCCTTCCGCCGGGCGGATCACCTACGCCGGGTCCCGGCCGCACCGGCGACGAAAGGCTGATCATGAACGGAATCGGCGCGGAGATCGGGATCATCGGCGGGAGCGGGTTCTCCTCGGTCGCCGACGGGGCCCGGGAGGTCGCGCTCACCACCCCGTACGGCGAGCCGTCGGCGCCGCTCTCGCTGGCCCGGGTGCGCGGCCGCACGGTCGCCTTCCTGCCCCGGCACGGTCGCGACCACCGCCGGCCGCCGCACCGGATCAACTACCGGGCCAATCTGTGGGCGCTGCACTCGGTGGGCGTGCGCCAGATCCTCGCGCCGTGCGCGGTCGGCTCGCTCCGGCCCGAGCTGGGGCCGGGCGTGATGGTGGTGCCCGACCAGCTCGTGGACCGGACCTGCGGACGGGTCCGGACCTACTTCGACGACGCGGCGGTGCACGTGCCGTTCGCGGACCCGTACTGCCCGGTGGGCCGCGAGACGGTGCTCGACGCCGCGGCGGCGACCGGCCAGGACTGCGTGGACGGCGGGACGACGGTGGTGGTCGACGGCCCGCGCCTGTCCAGCCGGGCCGAGGCCCAGTGGTACGCCGCGCAGGGATGGTCGCTGCTCGACATGACGGCCTGCCCGGAGGCGGCGCTCGCCCGCGAACTGGCCCTGTGTTACGTGCCGGTCGCGCTGGTGACGGACCTGGACGCCGGGCTCGGCGTGGGCTCCGGCGCGCGGCGCGACGAGCTCTTCACGATCTTCCACGAGGGGCTGGACCGGCTGCGGGCGCTGGTGCTGGCGACCGTGGCCCGGCTGCCGCGCACCCGTACGTGCGGCTGCGCGCGGGCCCTGGAGGACGCCGCCCTGCCCGCCGACGCGGACCACCTTCCCGCCTGAACCGCTTGCGGTTCGTCGAGTTGCGGTTCGTCGAGCACACGGAAACCCGGGTCCCCGCGGGAACCCGGGTGTGAGCGCGGGGTCTACACCGCCATCGGCACGTGCGCGTCCAGGGCGACGCGTTCGACCAGCGCCTCCAGGTTCGGGTCCGCGTCGAAGACGTCGCCGACGTCGATGGAGATGCCCAGCTCCTCCTTGATCCGCCCGACCAGCCGCGCCGCGGCCGCGAACTCCCCTTCGAGGTCGGAGAACGTCGCCGCCTCCAGCCCCTTGGGCACGTCGAGCACCTCGTACCAGATGTCGCCGACCTTCTCGCGAAGCTCGGCGAGGCTGCGTCCGCCGGTCATGGGCCGTCCCTTCTCAAGGTCTGCTGGTGATTGTCGCAACGGCGCCGCGGCGGCTACATCTTCGAGGATGCCCTGGCCCTGACCTGGCCGAGCAGCGCGTCGAGCGTCCCGTCGCACAGCAGGACGGCCGGTTCGACGGCCACCCCGAGCCGGTCCTCGATCCGGGCGGCCATCCGCAGCGCGGCGAGCGCCGTGCCGCCGAGCTCGCCGAAGGTGGCGCCGGCCTCGTCCGGGCCGGCGCCGAGCACGGTGTTCCAGATGTCGGTGACGTGCCTGTCGACGTCCGCCGGGTCCACGTCGCGCGTCCTCCCGTGAAGCTCCCTTGGGGGGACCATAAGCCGCGGGGGCGGCGGGCGCTTGTCCTCACGTGCGCACTCGGAGCCGTTCGTCCGCGCGGGCCCGTCAGTCGCGCGGCGGGGTCAGGACGCCGCCCGTTCCGCCTCCCGCGTGCGCGACAGCGCCCGGACGATGCGCGCGTGCCCCTCGTTCCCCCTGGCCAGCACCTCGGCCACCGGGCCGTCGTCGGCGGCGCGCAAAGCGGCGGCGACGCGGCTCAGGTCGCGGGTCAGCGCGTCCAGCAGGTCGGCCACGGGGGTGGCGTTGTGGGCCAGGATGTCCCGCCACATGCCGGCGGGGCTGCCGGCCACCCGCGTCACGTCCCGCAACGCCCCGGCGGCCAGCGACAGCCCGCCGGCCTCCTCACCCGCGCTCCCGTCCGCGTTCCCGCCGGCGGCCGGTTCGGCGGGCCCGTCCTGGTCGCCGGTCGCGAACCGGGCGGCGAGCGCGGCCGACAGGACGAGCGGCAGGTGCGACACGGCCGCGGCGGCCCGGTCGTGGGCGTCCGGCGCGAGCAGTCGCACCTCGGCCCCGCACGCGGCCGCCAGCGCCGCCACCGTGCGCAGCGCGCGCGGCGACAGGGCCGGATGGGGGCACAACGCCCACGTCCTGCCCTCGAACAGGCCCGCCCGCGCGGCCCCGGGCCCCGACACCTCCCGCCCGGCCATCGGATGGCCGGGCACGTAGCAGGACAGGTCGCAACCGCTGCGCTCCGCCTCGGCGAGGATCCGCGTCTTGGCGCTGGCCACGTCCGTGTAGACCCTCCCCAGCCCGCGGGCCTGCGCCTCCCGCAGCACGGCGGCCACCGACGAGGGCGGCGTGGCGATCACGACGACGTCGGCCGGGCCGGCCCCGGCCCGCAGCGCGGTGCCCGCGCCAATCCGAGCGGCCTGCGCCAGCGCCCACGGATCGTGGTCGGCCAGCTCGACCCGGACGCCCGCCCGCCGCAGCGCGCACGCCACGGACGTGCCGATCAACCCACAGCCGATCACCACGACACGGCGGATTGGGGACATGGCCGAACCTCGCTTCCCTCGGACGTCACTTCCCCATGGTCGCGGCGCGAGGCGCCCGGCGGCGGTACGCGGCCCGTCTTCTTGCTGCCGCCCCGCGGCACGTTCCTGCCAGCGCAACCCCAGGTCAAGCCCCCGGACACGCTCCTACGATCACGACATGTCCTACCAAGACCTGCTGTCCCGACCGGTACGCCCGCCCGACCGCGTGCTCCGCTACGGCGACCGCCACCCCGACCAGGTGATCGACCTCTACGAGGGGACCGGCCGCCCGCCCCTCGTCCTGCTGCACGGCGGCTACTGGATGGCCGAGTACGACCGCAGGCACGCCCGTCCCATGGCCGTCGCCCTGGCCGCGCTCGGCCACCAGGTCTGGCTGCCCGAGTACCGCCGGGTGGGCCAGGAGGGCGGCGGCCACCCGGGCACGTTCGACGACGTGGCCGCCGCGCTCGACCTCGTAGGGGCGCAGTGCCCGTCCGGGGTGCTGCTGGTGGGCCATTCGGCGGGCGGTCACCTCGCGCTCTGGTCGGCGCTGCGGCACCGCCTGCCGCCCGGCTCCCGCTGGCACGCCGAGCCGGCGGTCCGCGGCGTGGTGGGGCTGGCCGCCGTCTGCGACCTGGGCGAGGCGTACACGGCGGGGCTCGGCGGCGGCGCGGCCCGCGCCCTGCTCCACGACCGCGCCGACCTGCTGGACGAGGTGGACCCGGCGCGCCTGCTGCCCTACGACCGGGGTCCGCTGGTGCTGGTGCACGGGGTCAAGGACCGCGTGCTGCCGGTGTCGATGAGCCGCCGGACGGCGGCGGCCGAGCCGTCGGCGATGCTGATCGAGCCCTCGGACGCCGGCCACTTCAGCCTGATCGACCCCCTGTCGGGCACCTGGCCCCTGATCACCGCGGCCATGGAGGCCGCGGCGGGGCGGAGCGCGGTCAGGACGGTCCGGGCGTGAGCGCGCCGACGACGCGGGCGAGCAGGGCGGCCCACTCCTCGTCGTCGACGGCGTGCAGGTCGGGCGTGACCAGGGCGCTGCCCATGGACAGCAGCAGGCAGAAGTGGGCCAGCGCGGCGGGCGACAGCGCCGGGTCGAGCTCGCCCCGGTCCTGGGCGAGGCGGCCCAGCGCGGCCATCGACCCGGCCCGCTCGCCGACGTAGTCGCGCATGGGCCGGGCGACGTCCTCGTCCCGGCGGGCGGCGACGAGGGCCTCGACGATGAGGTAGCCGCGGGCGTCGCGCCGCTGCGGCAGCCAGCGTCCGATCTCCAGCAGCAGGTCGGGGACGGACCGGTCGGGGTCGGCGGCGAACAGGTCGGCCAGCCCTCGCCGCCCGTGCGCGAGCAGCGCCGCCACCAGCAGCTCGGCCTTGGAGCCGAAGTGCGCGTACAGCGCGCCGTTGCTCACCCCGGCGGCGGCGGCGATGTCGGCGACGCGGGTGCCGTCGTACCCGCGTTCGGCGAACGCCTCCGCGGCGGCGCGCAACAACCGTTGACGAGTCTCGGCGGCGGTGACGCCGGCGATTCGGCCCATGGCAGCATTAAACAGCCCGTCCACCCGGGACGTGACCATCGACGGCACCCCCCGCTCGAGCCGGTCAGTCGTCGAGGGCCTGGTAGAGCGTGGTCCAGAAGTCGTTGATGAGCCGCATCGAATCCGGGGTGGACATCCCGACCTGGGTGAGCAGGATCCCGGTGAGCCGCCTGGCCGGGTCGGCGTAGGCGGTGGTGCCGGTCCCGCCGTCCCAGCCGAACTGGCCGGGGGAGGCGTAGTCGCCGCGGTGGGTGCGCACCGCCATCCCGAAGCCCCAGCCGCCCTGGAGCCCCTGGCCGGCCGACACGTGGACGATGTTCCCGTACATGGCGTCCCGGGCGGCCTGCTGCGCCGGGGTGAGGCGGTTGGTGGTCATCAGCTCGACCGCGGGCCTGGACAGGATCCGTTCGCCGTCGTGCACGCCGTGGTTCAGCAGCATCCGGAAGTAGGCGTGGTAGTCGTCCACGGTGGAGACCAGCCCGCCGCCGGCTCCCTGGAAGGCCGGGGGCCGCGATGTTCTGCCGCCCTCCGCCTCGTCCCACACCAGGAACTCCCCGGTCGCCGGGTCGGGCCCGTACAGGGGCGGCAGCCGGTCGATCTTCGCGGCGGGTACGTGGAAGGCGGTGTCCTTCATCCCCAGCGGGTCGAGGACGCGTTCGCGCAGGAACGCCTCCAGGGACCGGCCCGCGACCCTGGCGACGAGCACGCCGACCACCTCGTTGCTGAGGTCGTACTGCCACCGCTCCCCCGGCTGGTACGACAGCGGCAGCTCGCCGAGGCGGCGCATCCACTCGTCCGGGTCGGGCGCCGGCCCGGACGCGATGCTGTAGTCGGTCCGCTCGAAGGTGGCGGCCCGGATCGGGGAGTCCAGCAGCGTGAAGTCCATGCCGAGCCCGAACGTGGAGGTCAGCAGGTCCCGCACGGTGATCGGCCGGCGCGCCGGCACGGTGTCGTCCAGCGGGCCGTCGGGACGCCGCAGCACCCGCCGGTCGGCCAGTTCGGGCAGCCACGGATCGACCGGGTCGTCCAGCCGCAGCCGGCACTCGTCCAGCAGGACCATCGCCGCCGCCATCGTGACCGGCTTGGACGTGGACGCCATCCGGAAGATCGTGTCCCGGCTCATCGGCGCGCCGCCCTCATGGCGCATGGTCCCGAGCGCCTCGACGTGCGTCTCCTCGCCCCGGCCGACCAGGGCGACCAGCCCGGGGATCCGCTTGGACGCCACGTGCCGGGCCAGCACCTCGCGCAGCCGGCGCAGCCCTGCTTCGGAGAAGCCGCTGTCGTTCGCAACCGTCATGGTCCCTCTTTCCGTGGTGGTGGTCGTCGTCCGGCACGGCTCGAAGGTGTGGCGGACGAGGCCACCGGCTCCTTCGAGGTGGCCGTACGACGAGCCTGGACCCTGACCCAAGGTCAAGGTCAACCTCCGGCGCCCGCGTTCAAGGCCGCGCGCGCTACCCTCGGCCCTGTGAATGCCCGCAACCCGGCCCCGGACGGCGACCGGCGCGCGTCCGCCTGCCGTCCGCAGATGTGCTGAGCCGATGAGGGACGGGCTCACGATCGGTCAGACGGCGGCCTTCGTCGGCGTCACCGTCAAGACCGTGCGGCACTACCACCGGCTCGGCCTGGTCGCCGAGCCCGAGCGCGACGGCTCCGGCTACCGGCGTTACCGGTCGGCCGACCTGGTCCGGCTGGTCCAGGTCCGGACCCTCGCCGCGGCCGGCGTGCCGCTGGCCGAGATCGGCGACCTGCTCGACGCCGATCCCGAGCCGTTCGCCGCCGCCCTGGACGACGTCCGCCGCCGGCTGACCGAGCGGATCGAGGATCTGACCGCGCGCCGCGACACGCTGCACCGCCTGGCCCACGGCGACCGGGTCCTGCTGCCCGACCGGGCCTGCGCCGTCCTGGACCGGCTGACCGCCGCCGGCTTCGACGCCGACTACGTCTCCACCCAGCGGGAGGCCATGGTGCTGACCAGGGCGCTGATGCCGGCGATCTTCGACAGCTTCCTGACCCGGCTCGAACACTCGCTGGACGACCCCGAGCATGTCGAGCTGACCATGCGCGCCCTGGAGGCGAGGTCCTGGGACCCGGACGACCCGCGCATCGAGGAACTGGCCTCCGCCCTGGCCGCCAAGCTGCTGACCGGCCCGGGGGCGCGGGCGATGCCGGCCGGGTTCTGGAACCGGTCCGACGCCGCCGCCCGCTACGAGCTGGTCAACCACCACGGCGAGGGCCGGGAGCCGTCCATCGCCCGGCTGAACGCCCTGGTCGAGGCGGAGCTGCGAGCGGCCGGCATCGACCTCCTCCGCCAGTGACGGCCCCGGCGGGAGCCGTGTGCCTTCGCTACCCCAGGAACTCCCGCAGCGAGCGCGGCGGGCGGCCCAGGAGGTCGGTCACCGTCGTGGTCGTGGTCGCCCAGCGCCCGTCCCCGAGCTGCGACATGAGGGTGGCCAGGTCGCGGGCCGCGGCAGCGGGCATGCCGCGTTCCGCCAGGTGCACGGCGGCCTCCTCGACGGGCAGGTCCACGTAACGCACGTCCCGCCCGAGCGCCCGGGTCAGCTCGGCGGCGATCTCGTCATGGGTGAGCGCCACCGGGCCGGTCAGCTCGTGGACCGCGTCGGCCCCGACGGGGCGCCTCAGCAGCACGGCGGCGACCGCCCCGATGTCACGCGCGTCGATGTACCCCACCCTGCCCCTGCCGTACGAGCCGACGATCCGCCCCTCCTCGTCGACGTCGCCCGCGAGATTCTGCATGAAACCGACGGGCGCCAGGATCGACCACGGCACCCCGGAGGACTTGAGGTGCTCGTCGACCTGCCCGTGCAGGCCGAACCCGAGCAGGCTGCCCGGCGTGACCCCACGTACGGACACGGTCACCACCTGGGCGACCCCCGCGGCCGCCGCGTGATCGATGACCGCCTGGTGGGCGCGCGCGAAGCCCGGCCACAACGCGCTGTTGAGAAAGAGCCTGTCCCCCGGCTCGACCGGGATGCTCTCCGGCCGCTCCAGGTCGCCGACCACGTAGTCGCAGCCCAGCTCCGCAGCCAGTTCCTCGCCCTGCTCCGCGCGCCGCACCACGGCCCGCGCCGCGCCGCCCAGCTCCTCGATCAGCGCGCGCCCGATCGTGCCCGTCGCGCCCGTCACCACGATCATCACGCAACCCCCTGAACGGAATGCCGGCTTCCCGTTCTACACCAAGCGGAAGGCCGTCGTCCACTTAGGTGGGGACGGTCAGCCGATGCGCAGGGGCAGGGTGCGGGGGCCCCGCACCTGGCTGGCGGCCCAGGTGACGGCGTCGGGGTCGGCGAGGGTGAAGGTGGGGATGCGCTGGAGCCAGACGTCGAGGGCGGTGCGGAGTTCCATGCGGGCCAGGTG